>CAZIIK010000001.1:0-14742 GCA_964539235.1 uncultured Gammaproteobacteria bacterium
TTCACCAAGCGCTTAATTATCAAAAACCCATGCAGGTGTATTGGGAGAGCATACAAGGAATGAATATGAAAGCAGCTTAGAAAAGAAAAATAGGAGCACTTCCTCAATAACCTGTCTAGACAACAGAGGCACTAAAGTTCCGGAGTTGCTGGGGTTGTAGGTATCTGCTGTTTTTCCGTGCGTTTTAAAATCGCTTGAATGCGTGATAGTAAAACATGTGCGCTAAAGGGTTTTTCAATATAGTCATCGGCGCCGGCTTCAAATCCTAGTACGGTATTCATTTCACCCTGTACAGCGGTGAGGATGATGACGGGGACGTCAGAGTCTTTGCGGATGGTTTTACATAGGTCGATGCCGTAGGTATCAGGCAGAATGAGGTCCAGCACAATGAGATCAACGGTACGTGATTTAAGGGCTTCCAAGAGCTCTGCACCAGTGGCAGCTTCCACAATATCGAAGTGGTAGCGTGCCAAAAAAACTTTGATCAGTTGTCGAATGCTGGCTTCATCGTCAGCGACGACAATGCATTTCTGCTGTGACATAAAAATCGTTCACTATGCGCTGTGGTCCTTACTATACCGTGAGTTGTATTTTTTGGGTATAGGCGTTTCACAGAAGAACGCTTTTCGTGTCGTCCAATCAAAATATTGATGTGCGAAATTTAGTCAAAACCATATGGAGTTCCACCTTTGTCAAAGCATATGTTTTAACGGCTTTTAGCGGCTTGTCACGTGCTGATTATTTGTATAGAATAACCCCCTTTTGAGCGGCCGTCAGCCCTAATTCTGAGCGCTGGCGCATTTTTTAAAGGGTACAGAACAGCATGTTTGCAGTATTTGTCAGCGGCGGTAAGCAGCACAAAGTCAGAAATGGTGACACCGTTTCTTTGGAAAAATTAGATTTAGGGATCGGTGAGAAAGTTACATTTGACCAAGTGTTGATGTTGTCTGATGGCCAAGAGACCAAAGTAGGCACGCCACATTTGGCTAAAACAACGGTCGTAGGCGAAGTCGTTGAGCAAATGCGTGCGAAGAAAGTCCGCATTATTAAGTTCCGTCGTCGCAAGCATTCCATGAAGCGTCAAGGGCATCGCCAATATTTGACGGTTGTGCGTATTGTTGAAGTGGCTGGTGTGGCTTGGGAAAAGGCTGAAAAGCCAGTGGCAGAGAAAAAAGCCACTGCAAGCAAGCCTGCAAAGAAAGCAGCTGCGCCAGTAGAAAAGGCGAAAGCTGAAGACAAGAAGCCGGCAGAGAAAAAAGCAGCACCTAAGAAAGCGCCTGCTAAAAAACCAGCTGCAGCCGAAGCCAAAAAAGCAGCGCCTAAAAAGGCACCGGCAAAGAAAGCCACTGCTGAGGCAAAAGAAGTGAAAAAGGCGGCGCCAAAGAAAAAGGCGGCACCTAAGAAAAAAACTGAAGATAAATAAACGAGGGGCAAACAATGGCTCATAAGAAGGCGGGTGGTAGTACCCGGAACGGTCGCGATTCAAATCCAAAGATGTTGGGTGTGAAGCGCTATGGTGGACAAATCGTTAGTGCGGGCACCATTATCGTGCGTCAGCGTGGTAATAAAATGCACGCGGGTGATAACGTAGGATGTGGTCGTGATCACACGCTGTATGCGAAAGCAGATGGTGTGGTTGAATTTGTACGTAAAGGCCCACATAAGCGTCTATTTGTACGTGTTAAGCCTGCTGAGGCAAAGTAGGATCCCTTAGTTTTAGGTGATTTAGAGACATTTAAGTCTTGTGTAAGACCCCGTCATGTTCTGAGATGGTACAGTCATATTTTTGCGATGAAAAATTTATGACCCTGTCATCTAGATATGTCGGGGTCTTTTTATATAGATTTTTGTATCTGATCTTCTGCCACTTTATGCCATTGTTATTTGCGTGAATTTTTTATAGGAGTAGGCAATGAAATTCGTAGATGAAGCGCGTATTACCGTAAAAGGCGGTGACGGTGGCAATGGCTGTTGTAGTTTTCGGCGTGAAAAGTATGTACCGCGCGGTGGCCCAGATGGTGGTGATGGTGCGCATGGCGGTAGTGTGTATTTGCGTGCTGATATGAATGTGAATACGTTAATCGATTACCGTTATAAACGCCGTTTTGATGCCGTTCGTGGTGAGAATGGTTCGGCCAAGAATTGCACCGGGAAAGCCGGTGACGATTTGTATCTCATTGTGCCAGTCGGTACGGTTGCTTTTGATCAAGATACCGATGAGCTGATTGGTGAAGTGACACAAGGTGGAGATACCTTATTGGTGGCTAAAGGTGGTCATAAAGGTTTAGGTAATACACGTTTTAAAAGCAGTACTAATCAGGCGCCGCGTCAGACAACCCACGGAACACCAGGTGAATTAAGGCGCTTGCGTTTAGAGTTGCGTCTATTGGCAGATGTTGGTTTATTGGGTTATCCCAATGCAGGGAAGTCTACATTGATTCGAGCCGTTTCAGATGCCAAGCCTAAAGTGGGTGATTATCCTTTTACCACGACTTATCCAAATTTGGGCGTTGTGCGTGTGTCGCCTGGTGAAAGCTTAGTCATGGCAGATATTCCAGGTGTGATTGAAGGTGCTGCGCAAGGTGTTGGACTAGGGATACGCTTTTTGAAGCATTTGAGTCGTACGCGTATGGTATTGATGTTGGTCGATATTTCGACTGAACCGGTTGACGTTTTATTGGCACAAACAACGGCCTTATTAGCGGAGTTGGCCCAGTATGATCAAGCATTATTTGAAAAGCCGCGATGGTTGGTGCTCAATAAGATTGATCTGTTATCTCAAGAGCAGGTGGCGGATATTCAACGGGCATTTCGGCAGCAATGGCCTGAGATTCAACAGAGTTTTTGCATTTCAGGCTATACGAAAACAGGTTTGACGCCTCTGGTGCAGGAGATTATGGCGTATCTTTAGAATTAGAAGTATAAAAAGCATACGTCCTTCGACAAGCTCAGGAACCGTCCTTCGACCATATAGCGACGACTGAGCATGTCGAAGTCGAGCTTATCAACAGGCCAGGATAATGCTGATTGCTTTTCCACATGCCCTGGCATGTTATTAAGACTGAAAATCTCCCCATTGCCATTGCATACAAGATAAAAACGCCATGGCAGCTGTTTCAGCGCGGAGTATCCGTGGGCCCAGTGTGATAGCTGAATAGCCATTTACGGTAGCGTGTTCAACTTCTTCTCTGGAAAAGCCACCTTCGGGTCCACATATAAAACTGATGGGGTGATGATCTGCTGTGATTTCAGTTGGCGTTTTATGTGCTGCCCCAGGGCGCAAGATCCATTTTTGGCCTGCGCTAGATTGAGTGATGTGTGCTGAAAAATTTTGTATTGGATTGAGTATTGGTAATGTGCTGCGGCCACATTGTTCACAGCTGTTGATGATAATATTTTGCCAATGTTGATGCTTTTTTTGCTGCTGCTCGGGGCGCCATTTGAGTTGGCTGCGTGCCGTCATAATTGGCGTGATGCTATGAATACCCAGCTCAACGGCTTTTTGGATAATCCAGTCCATTTTTTCACCGCGGCAGATGGCCTGGATTAAATGGCCTTGGACCGGGGATTCTGTTGCAACCGCTTCAACTGTATTTAGAGTCACTTCAGCCGACTTTTTGCTGACAGCGGTTAGGGTGCCATGGAAATCTTGTCCGGTGCCATCGAATAGGGTGATTTTGGCGCCAGTTGCAAGTCGCAGGACACGTGTTACATGATGTGCTGCATTATCGCTAAGCTGGACACAGGTTGATGCTTGTAGTGTTTCAGGGTGATATATCCGTGGGATTCTCATGTGTTAGCTGCCCATGGAGGCAAGCATGAGGTTTTGCAGAATATTATGTGCTGGTTCAAAACGATTCAGCGTATAAAAATGTAACCCGGGCGCACCATTATTGAGTAATGTTTCGCATTGTAATGTCACGACTTGTTCACCAAATTCTCGCAGGCCTATGCGGTCACCTTTGGCATCATAATAGGCTAATTTTTCGCGGATCCAGCGCGGAATCTCCGCTTGGTGCATGTCAGAAAATTGGGTCAGTTGTTTGTAGTTGTTAATTGGCATGATGCCAGGAATGATCGGGATTTCTAGGCCTTGCTCTTGGCAGGAATCCACAAAATAAAAGTAGGCATCAGGGTTGTAAAAATATTGCGTGATGGCTTGGTTGTCACCTTGCCGAGCTTTTTGTAAAAAGTAGTTCAAGTCTTCATTCGGGTTAGCAGATTGAGGGTGATATTCTGGGTGAGCAGCAACAGATAGATGGAGATGATTGCCCGTTTCTGTGCGAATGAACGATACCAATTCATTGGCATGTTGGAAATCTCCACTGGAATCTGCATCTGCCGGTTTGTCACCTTGTAGAACTACTAAGCGGTCAATGCCTTGTGCTTGGTATTCGCTGAGCATGTGTTGAATGTCAGTTCGGTGCGTGCCAATGCACGAAATATGGGGGGCGATACGGCTTTTGGTCTGAGTATTAAGTTGTTTAACCGTTTCTAGGGTTTGTGATGGTGTTGTGCCGCCTGTACCAAATGTGACGGAAAAAAAATCGGGCGTGTATCCATCTAGCTTTCTAACAGTTTCTAGTAAGGCCGTTTCAGCTTCTGGTGTGCATGCAGGAAAAAATTCGAAACTAATCTTTGCGATTTGTGGTGTGTCTGCCATGGCATGATTCTATTAGGCAATGGTTGAGACAATTGAGTATAGCGTTTTTAGTCAGTTGGGATAGCATGAGATGCAATCTAACTCATCAGTTGTGCCTGAGTTACGCGCTATTGCGATACAGTTTTTCTGCCTGTTCCATGAAAAAAGCAGCGGGTTGTGCGTCATAATGAAATGTCTCAGTTAAGGCCTGATCGTGTTGTGCCATATGATACAGTTTATAACCCCACCAAGCTTTACTGCGTGGTTGTAGTGCTAATGGAATGGTCTGCGCTAAATCAGCGGCAATTTGATACAGTGCGTACGCTTTTTGCCCTTTGATTAATTCGAGTTCAATTTCATAAATGGGTAGGTTTTGTTCGCCTGCACAGACTTCACCCATGTCCAGTACCAATTCAATTTGTGTCTGCTGATCTAGATTCATCAGCCAACGGGTGCGTGAAAAATGCGTGGTGAAGACAGGTTGAATATCAGTATGTATAGCAATGTCGGACAGTGTTTTTTGCCAGTCTTTATCTTGAATGAGGCCAAGGTCGAGATGGGGTGTTGAGAGTGCAGCTGTTTCCTCAAAGCGGGCATGCAGTCCTTGATTAACAGCGCCTTTTCCCTTGATGGTTTGTAGTATTTCGTCTTGGTTTTCACGAACTCTCACAGCGGCATTGGCTTTGAGAAAATCACAGTTTGGACTGTCGTAGTAGGTATTCAAAACATCAAATGTGACAGGGCTATCTTCATCTTGATAATGCAGCACGGTTGGGTGATCAAACAGCGCTTGATGCTGGTTGTCGAGGATAACAAGTTTGAGTTCGATTTCTTGTGGCATGGTAATGGTGCTTTATACATTGGTTTCGCTGGGTGCAGGGGTTTCAGGTTGGGCTGCTTCAGCCTCAGGGGCAGGTGCCTCAGTCTCAATTGTGGGGTGAGTATTTTCAGCTGATTTGCCGAAAATAGAGATCAATTGTTCAACCAATTGGCGTAGTGTTTCAGTCATTAGGGTAAATGTGGCATCGAACTGTTGTTGAGCAGTTTCCGTGAAAATATCTTTGGCTTGGTCTTGGATGATCTCCAAAAATTTGATCGATTTGATCACCAGTTCGTTAGTGAGTGTAAAGCGCACTTGGTCACGCCAGGTGAGTGTGAGTTGCGCAATTTCACGGCCTGTTTCTAATAGGCCTTTGATTTCTTGTGACATTAGGTCTTGGCGTTGGCAACGAATGGTCCCGCCGTCTGCATTGTCAGTCAGTACGCAAGTATCATCAATTGAAAAGTCTGCTGGATACTCATTCGTCATAACCCAATCAGTCAGCAGTAACGAAACCGGTTGGATTTCTGGGAGCTGAATCTTCAGGCTGCCAATGGACTTACGTAAATAGTCAATGAATACATCTGCTTTATTGGCGGAAGGGCTGTTCAATACTAGCCAGCCTTGTTGTGTATCGATATAGGCATATAGGTAAGTTGATTTGCTAAAAGCACGTGGTAACAGGCTATGTACTAAATCTTCCCGCATGTTGGTGCGCTCACGCTTGCCGGGCTTTCTTCCAGTCTGTGCTTCAATGGCTGCAATTTTATCGGCGAGCATTTCATTGATGACACTGGCTGGCAGAATTTTGTCTTCTAGCTTTAAGCAGATCAGCAGAAAACCATTAGCAGCATGTACCAGTGGAGTATCTTCTTCACCAGTAGGTGCTGTCCAGCCCATGCTGGAGTGCGCAGTGCTAAGACAGGGTTTAAAACCATGAAAGATGAGGTCTTGTTCTAACTGTTCCGCGTTGAGTTCGCAGGTGCCAATGAATTGAAAGAGTTGAGCGTTTTTAAACCACATGACCGACAAGTTCCGATGCAAAAAAGAGCGCGTCATTATGTCGAAGTTCTAGCGAGATGACTAGGGTCTGCCATTAAATGGCTTTGCTAAACTGCTGAAAAGTTAGAATTGCTTAAACATATTCAAATTACTGCTACATAGTCCCCGCTATTCGATGCAAATTTAAATTTATGGCGATTGTAATTCCATGGTGAAACCGGTATGATGCGCCGGCCTAAATTTTAGGCGTGTCCGTGTATCAAAGTTATTCTTTGGTAATAACGGTGCAAACTTAACGACGGTTATGGGTTAATGATTATGAGAAACCAAGAGAAATGGAGATCTACGAGGCAAAATCAAATAAAAAGCGCAGGACTAGCAAAGCTAATTTGAGCATTTTTCTTTGGTTTTAACGCTGTAGATCTTCCTTTGTCGATGGTTTGGCTTGATTATTAACCCATAATTGGCGTTCCTTAGGAGAGGTGTCCGAGTGGCTGAAGGAGCACGCCTGGAAAGCGTGTATACGGCAACGTATCGGGGGTTCGAATCCCCCTCTCTCCGCCATTGAGATCCCGGTTTGGAAACGATATACTGCCGCCGTTTTATGGTGGCCGGTGTGCGCCTTGCAATACAAAACTGTGAACCCCGTCAGATCCGGAAGGAAGCAGCGGTAGTGGTGGAAGTATGTGCCAAGGTTAGTAGATTGGCCGCCGCCCTTTTCATGTGGCAAATGTTCAAACCAAGTGTGGTCAATCAGTGTCTTATCAAGTTCTAGCCAGAAAGTGGCGACCTGCTACTTTTAGTGAGGTCGTCGGTCAACAGCATGTCATTCGTGCATTAATGCATGCGCTTGATCAGCAGAAGCTACATCATGCGTATTTATTTACCGGTACCCGTGGCGTGGGTAAAACAACATTGGCGCGGATTTTTGCTAAAAGCTTGAATTGTGAGCAAGGTGTTTCAGCGCATCCTTGCGGTCAATGCGGTGCGTGTGAAGAAATTGCTGCTGGGCGTTTTCCTGATTTAATCGAGATTGATGCAGCTTCACGGACACGTGTTGAAGACACCCGAGAATTGTTAGATAACGTTCAATATGCGCCGACGAATGGGCGTTATAAAGTTTATTTGATCGATGAAGTTCATATGCTGTCGACGCATAGTTTTAATGCGTTGTTGAAGACCTTAGAAGAGCCGCCAGAGCATGTGAAATTTTTGTTGGCGACTACTGATCCGCAAAAACTACCCATCACAGTATTATCGCGTTGTTTGCAGTTTAATTTGAAGGCATTGCCATTGACTCAAATCCAAGACCAGCTACAGCATATTCTGTCTGCAGAAGAAATTGAGTATGAACCAGAGGCGTGTGCACTGATTGCGCAAGCTGCAGATGGCAGTATGCGAGATGCTCTGAGTTTATTGGATCAAGCCATTGCTAATTGCCAAGGTAAGGTTGTGTTGGAAGCCTCGCGTGAAATGCTGGGTGTGGTGCAGCAAGACTATTTTAAACGCATCAGTCAGGCATTGCATGCCCAAGATCAAGAGGCCTTAATGTCAATTTCAGCTGCCTTAGCTGAGCAATATTGTGATTATGCACATGTGGTGGCAAGTTTGGCGCAATGGTTTTTTGAACTGGCGATGTTGCAACATCTGCCGACCTGGCAGGGCTTTACTTTTCCAGTTGCAGATTTGGCCGAACAACAAGCTTATTTTGCACCGGAAGTATTGCAGCTTTACTACGATTTACTCATCAAAGGAGCTGAGCAATTGCCTTTTGCACCCACGCTGCAAGTGGGATTTGAGATGTTGTTGCTGCGTCTGATCGCGTTTATGCCGATGCAGGCGGCTTTACCAAAGGCTGTTGTGGAGTCAGCCCCGGCAAAAAAGCCATTAGCCACTAAATTGTCGGCTCAACCTCAGTCGGTAGTCGTGCCTGCTGAGCCCATTACAGATATGAAGTCAGTCGATATGCCGCCGGCAGGTGAGGCACTGAATTATGATGAGACAGAAGATTTAGCACAATTCTGGGAGCGAGTTTGTCAGCACGTGCAATTATCAGGCATTGCTAAACAGGTGATGTTGAACTGTTCCGTGCAGTCTTTTCAGGATCAGGCATTAGCGCTTTCTGTCGACCCACAGCATCAAGCGGTCATCAATGCACGCTTAATTCAGCAGATAGAATCCGCTATTTCCGCCAAAATGATGAAAAAAATACATTTATCGATCAATAGTGGTGAAAAAAAATTAAAAAAGTCTACAGAGACGCCACGCCAGAAGCAGCAACGCTTAGCGGCCGATCGGCAGCAGTTGGCTGAGCAAGAAATCGAGACAGACAGCCACATTGGCTTTATGAAAACAGAATTTAATGCGATAATACGCTCCGTTCAACCGACTGAAACCCAAGGAGATGTAGAATGAGTGGTATGGAACAATTGATGGAACAAGCGCAAGCATTGCAGGAAAAAATGCGCCAAGCACAAGAGGATTTAATTAATACACACGTTGAAGGTGTTGCTGGTGGTGGCTTAGTGAAAGTCCAGTTAAATGGTAGTCATGATGTGCAAAGTCTGTTTGTTTCACCGAGCTTGTTCAAAAAAGTTGGTGACAGTGAGGGTGAAGGCGAGGGTGGTGCTGCCGATAAGGCTAAAACCTTCCTAGAAGATCTGGTGTCAGCTGCATTCAACGATGCTGTACAGAAAATTGAAGCAAAAGCTAAAGACACTATGAATGGCTTAGCCCAAGGTATGGACTTGCCACCAGAGTTTAAACTACCTAATCAATAATATCTGATGTCATTTAGCCGCTTACTAGACCGTTTAATCGAGGCCTTAAAATGTTTGCCAGGTGTTGGGCCAAAGTCTGCACAACGCATGGCCATTCATTTGCTAGAAAAAGATCCTCGAGGTGCTGAGCGGCTTTCTCAAACAGTTTCACAGGCGGTTCAGGAAATTCGCCAGTGTCAGTCTTGTCGCATGCTGTCGGAGCTTGATATTTGTCATATCTGTCAGGACCCACAGCGTGATGCCGGTGTGTTGTGTGTGGTGGAAACCTGTATGGATCTGCTCGCTATTGAGCAAAGCTGGAGTTTTGCCGGACGCTATTTTGTCTTGATGGGGCGCTTGTCGCCTTTGGACGGTATCGGGCCTGACGAGCTGCAGTTGGACAAGTTGGCAGAACGATTAGCTATGCCAGACGTGACAGAAGTGATTTTGGCCACAAGCCCAACAGTTGAGGGTGAAACCACGGCTAATTATATTATTCAAATGGCACAGGCTCGGCAGAAAAAGGTCTCTAAAATTGCGTATGGCGTTCCGTTTGGTGGTGAGCTGGAATATGTTGATGGCCATACACTGTCACATGCGCTATCGCGTCGTCAGGCCGTTGAATGCTGAAGGTTGTCGCAGACCAAAATATCCCATTGTTAGACTATTTTTTTTCCGACGTTGCGCAGGTTGTGACATTACCAGCCAGTCAATTTTCACCTGAAGAGATTGATGGGGCTGATGTTGTTTTGGTCCGGTCCACTGTTAAAGTTGACGCACAACTGTTTGCGCAACATCGACCTCGGTGGGTTGGTAGTTGTGTCTCCGGTCAAGACCATTTAGATCTCGCTTGGTTAGATCAGCAGGCGATACCATTCTATTGTGCAACGGGTTGTAATGCGCCAGCAGTCAGTGCGTATGTGGCACAAGCCGCTACACATTTGCGGGCAGCGGGAAAGCTTGCAGATGCTGCAAAAATAGCCGTGATTGGCGTTGGGCATGTTGGGCGTTTAGTTGCGGCCCAGTTTGAATCATTGGGCTATCAAGTACAGCACTGTGATCCATTGCGTGCTGCAGTCGACCCCACCTTTCCGCACGTGGATTTAGCTGATTTATTCGATTGCGATATGTTGTGTTTGCATACGCCTTTAACACAATCAGGGGCTTATCCCACGCAGCATATGATCGATGCAGATTACGTGGCGCAGTTGAAATCAGGTGCCATTATTTTGAATGCAGGTCGTGGTGCTGTGCTAACGCCGGATGCGTTAATGCGTGAAGATTTGGTGTATTGCTTGGATGTCTGGCCCATTGAACCTGCCGTTGAATCAGACTGGTTGCAGCATTGTTTTTTAGCTACGCCACATATCGCTGGTCATACATGGTTAGGTAAATTCCAAGGCACCGCTTGGGTTTATCAGGCATTAGCAGGTGAGTTTGGTTGGCCAATAAAAACGTTGCCGACAGCATTTCAGGCCAATGAGCATCAGGATTTATTGGCGTTAACGGCAGACTTTAAACAAGGTGTCTTAGCGGCAGGTATCTCATCTGGTGAGTTCTTTCAAATATCACGTCGTCAATATAATGCTTTAGAGGATTTTTGAATGCCATCATTAATTGGCTTCTCGGTATTCTTGAAAAAAAACAATGCGGCCCCACATAGGGGCTCTGCAATTAAATAAATGACTTTTGGAGGATAACCAACATGGCGGATGAGCAAGCCAACACACAAAAACAGACGCGGGAATTTCAAACGGAAGTGAAGCAGCTGCTGCATTTGATGATTCATGCCTTGTATTCGGATAAAGAAATTTTTCTACGTGAATTAGTTTCAAACAGTTCTGATGCGGCGGATAAGTTGCGTTTTCAGGCAATTGATAATGAGGCGCTACTAGAGAATGATCCTGAGCTCAAAATCACCCTGGATTTCGACAAGGATGCGGGTTTGTTGACTGTGCGTGACAATGGAATTGGCATGAGTCACGACGAAGTGATTGAAAATCTGGGGACTATTGCAAAGTCAGGGACTAAGGCATTTGTTGATTCGTTAACGGGTGACCAAGCGAAAGATTCGCAGTTGATCGGCCAATTTGGTGTGGGTTTTTACGCATCATTTATGGTGGCCGATAAAGTTGTCGTCAAAACCCGTAAAGCGGGTCTTGATGCTGAAGCAGGTGTGCGTTGGGAATCTGCAGGTGATGGTTCCTACAGCATAGAAACCATGACAAAGCCTGGCCGCGGTACCGAAGTTATTCTGCATCTCAAGCCAGATGATCAAAACCTATTAGAAAGCTGGAAACTACGCTCTATTGTGCATAAGTATTCCGATCATATTTCCATTCCAATTCAGATGTTGAAAGTCGATGAATCGGCAGATAAGGACGGCGATGAAACAGAATCGCAGGCACCTGAGTATCAAACCATTAACACTGCTAAAGCTTTGTGGACGCTTGCAAAATCTGAGATTAAAGACGAAGAGTATCAGGAGTTTTATAAGCATGTGTCGCATGACTTTCAGGATCCTTTAGCCTGGACACACAATAAAGTCGAGGGTAAACAAGAATTTACCAATTTGTTGTATATTCCTGCAGCCGCACCATTTGATCTGTGGGATCGTGAGAAAAAATCAGGCATTAAGCTTTATATTCAGCGTGTCTTCATTATGGACAATATGGAAGTCATGCCGGCTTATCTGCGTTTTATTAAAGGGGTGATTGATTCAGCCGATCTGCCTTTGAATATTTCGCGGGAGATTCTGCAAAACAATCGTTTGGTGGACAAAATTCGCGCGGCATCAGTGAAAAAAGTATTGTCTCTGCTGGATAAAATGGCGAAAAATAAACCGGAAGATTATACGAAACTCTGGCAAGCATTCGGGGCTGTGCTGAAAGAAGGCCCAGGTGAGGACACAGAAAACCGTGAGGCGATTGCCAAGTTATTGCGCTTTGCCTCTACGCATCAAGACAGTGATGTGCAAAATGTTTCATTAGAAGATTATGTGTCGCGTATGCAATCTGATCAGGAAAACATTTACTACATTACTGCTGAGAGCTTTTTATCCGCGAAAAGTAGCCCGCATTTGGAGATTTTCCGTAAGAAAGGTATTGAAGTTTTATTGTTATCCGATCGTGTTGATGAGTGGTTGGTGTCTAATCTCACGGAGTTTGATGGCAAGTCTTTGAAATCCGTTACTGTCGGTAAATTGGATATCAAAGACGAAGTGACTGAAGAGGAAGAAGCTAAAAAGGCCCAGGAAGAAAAATACTTTGAATCTGTTCTGCAGCAAGTTAAAGAGGTTTTGGGTGAGAAAGTCAAAGAGGTTCGCTTGACGGATCGTCTAACAGATTCACCTGCCTGTGTCGTAGCAGATGAAGGTTTTAGCATGCATATGCAGCGTCTGATGAGCTCTGCAGGCCAGGCTATGCCGAAGGTTGTGCCTATTCTTGAGCTAAACCCTGAACATCGTTTAGTTACACAGCTGAAGGAAGAGCAAGATGACGACCGCTTTGCAGACTGGACGTACTTATTATTCGATCAAGCTATGTTGGCAGAAGCGGGTCATTTAGAAGATCCAGCATCTTTTGTACAACGTGTTAACAAGTACCTGAAGTAGAACGACTGTTAAATGGCGCAGTATAGGGTGTCTGAGGTTTGCTGCAGTGAACCATTTTCGCATATACTGCGCCTACTTAAAATAAGGAGTTGTGTTTTTGATGGCAGCGCTAGATTTGAGTAGTAACCCAATGGTTGCTGCGAAAAAGCTGGTGTCGTCTGCTTATAACTACAATAAGAAAAGTCGCAGAGACTATTTGCGTGTGTTACAACAAGTTCTGAAGTTAGCAGAGTAGCGTGGGTATCAGCATGGAGATGCTTTTTCAGCTTATTTCCGTAATCCCGAGTTGCAGGCTGACAGGACAACGAATCGCTTGTTGCGTAATTTGTTTGAGTTTGTAAGCGCAGATGAGATCGCGCATATGATGAAAGGGCTTGGTTAAGCGTTGATCCGTTGCATGATGTAATGGTCCATCCAGCGATAAGGTGTGCCTTTCAACCGATTGCCCAAAAAGCCCATGTGACCGCCCTGTTTGGTTTGCTGTCGGGCGATATAATCAGGTAAATCAGCACGCATGAGTTTCGTATTGTCGACGAATGGGTCGTCAGCGGCTGTCAGGATATGGCAGGGTAATTTGATGCGTTCCAGTTTCTGTAGGGTGCTGCATTGGGCAAAATAATCTTCGGCATTTTTAAATCCACTCTGTGGTGCTGTGTAGCCTTGGTCAAATTCCCAGAAACCAATATGGTTTGAAAATTCCGGGGCTTTGCCTAATTCGGGGTAATGCTGGTGGCGTTTCTGCACCAGCTGATTCAAACGTTTTGCAAAATAGCGACGAAAAATCCAGTTGCGTGGGTGTTCCATTTTGTCTGCACATGCTTTGAGATCCACAGGTGGGCAAATGGCAATGGCTTGATGGATGTTGTCGTGGTTCCAGGGTTCTGCCAGGAATTTCAGGGCAACATTACCGCCTAATGAAAAGCCTATCAGGTGGTAGTGCATATGAGGGTGTTGTGCGCGCATAAAGCGTAAACAAGCGTCTAGATCTTCACTACGACCCGCGTGTGCAAGTCCTTTGGCATCTATGCTGTGTGGATCGTATCCGCGAAAGTTAAGGCGCAGAACGGGTAAGCCCTGTCGCAATAATTGGTGGGCAGTGCGGCGCATGTAGCCTGCATGGGCGCTACCGCATAGACCATGTAGCAGAATCGCGCACGCTGTTTGATCTGATGTGGTATTTGGTGTTGAGAATTCAGCAGTTAGCCAATCATTCTCTGTTGTGGGTATGCGATAGTTTTGGCTGGAAATAGTGGGGGATAGGTTGCATTGAGATGCGATGATAGTTTGCAGGTGCGCATTTCGCCACAGTGGATAAAACGGTTTTGGCATGGGCTGCGAACGTTTGGAGAGAAATGCGCCGGAATCTAACGAACCTATTCAACGGTGTCAAATAGCATTGATTTCGATACGTTATGTGCTTCTGCAATGTGTGATAGTTTTTTTAGGCCTTCCATTTGGATTTGACGCACACGTTCTCGTGTCAGACCAATTTGCACGCCAATGGTTTCTAGGGTTTGGACATCGTGGCCATTGAGTCCAAAGCGCATGGAAAGGACTGTGCGTTGTTTTTCGCTTAATTGAGAAAGCCATTCCGTGAGTTGTTGGCACAGGTTTTGTTTTTCCAGTTTCTGCAGTGGACTGGCATCATTAGGATCTGCAATGGTTTCGAGTGTGGGGCGGCCAGAGTCATCATAGACTTCATCTAGTGAGCTCATGGTTTTTGCTTGCAGACAATACTTTTTTAACGTCTTCTATTGGCTGGCCAACGATAGTGCGCCTAGCTCGTTATAGATTTAGTCCATCCATGGTCTAAATCGACTCGCAAAACGTCGCAACCTAAATTTGCCGCGACCGTCCTCGTCACCGATGCTACGCGACCTATGGCCTGCTACGCAATCGGCTCTCA
>CAZIIK010000002.1:0-2656 GCA_964539235.1 uncultured Gammaproteobacteria bacterium
TTCCATTGCTGATCCGTCAAATCACTCGGGTATTCCTTTTCCATGGCTTGTTTGCTGCATATCACGTGACAAATCGGTATTATGACCCTGCACATCCCAAAAATCCTCATCTGTTTGAATGCATAACAAGAAAAATACCCATTTTCGGACAGACTCTGAGGGACGACCACCCGGACACCAAATTGATTCAATATACGGCTTGATTTTCAAGCCGTTTTTACGATGATACGCCTTTAAGCATCGCAACTGATATCAAGTTAAGGAGATGATCGGTGGTCATTTATGAAGTTAACTTAACCGTACAATTAGGCATCTGGTCAGAGTATACCCGTTGGTTGGCACAACACATTGAACAGATTTTGCTGTTAAAAGGTTTTGAATGGGCAGATGTATTCGAAGTATTAGAACCACCGGCTGAAGGGGCCCGTCAGATTTGTGTGCAATATCATTTGAAAAATGAAAAGGCATTGCAGTCTTATTTCAAACATCAAGCTGATGAAATGCGTCAAGATGCCATTGAGCGCTTTGGTGATCAATTCTCTGCAACCCGGCGTATTTTAACGCCCTTGCCTGAAGGTGGGTTGTTGCATTTGGCTGAATGAGTCATGTGCGAATACATTGACCTGCGGAAATGGTGTTTTCACCATTAAATTAACCGCATACTTAAGTGGCTTGACAACCTCCAAGGTTGCCCTTATCTTTCGGCGAGTTCATTCACAGAGATACGCGTTATGATTCCAGCCCAATTAGTTTTAGAAACCGGTGAAGTGTTTGCAGGCAAAGTACCAGAATGGGTTGAGAACACCGTGTTTGGCGAAGTGGTGTTTAATACCGGCATGGTGGGGTATACCGAATGTATGACGGATCCTTCTTATCGCGGTCAAATGCTGACGTTTACCTATCCAATGATTGGTAATTACGGCGTTGAACCTGCCGATGCTTGGGAATCAAAACAGGCGCATGCACGGGCCATTATTGTCTCTGAACTTGCGCCACAGTACGCACGTGAACAGGCAGGGCATTCCTTGTTGGACTGGTGTGAACAGCAACAAGTGGCGATTTTGGCGGATGTTGATACTCGTGCTTTAACTAAGTGTCTGCGTGAAAAAGGCGTAGTATCCGGTGCGATCGTACCCGAAGGTCAGTCATTGCCGCAGGCATTTACCGATATCAATCAGTTGCGTTTGGTTAAGGAAGTTTCGATTGAACAACCGACTGAATCCGGTGCTGGCGAAAAAACGGTTATTGCGATTGACTGTGGCATGAAAGAAAACATCTGGCGGCATTTGGAAGCGTTGCCCATCAAAGTGAAGCGCGTGCCATTTGATTATGATTTTACCGCTGAGGAATACGATGGCGTATTTATCTCGAACGGTCCAGGAGATCCCGTTACCTGTAAAGAAACCGTTAATGTTCTGAAGAAAGTGTTGCAGGGCGATAAGCCGGTTTTTGGTATTTGCTTAGGCTCGCAATTAATGGGGTTAGCCATTGGTGCTAAAACTTATAAACTGCGTTTTGGTCATCGTTCCCAGAACCAACCGTGCTTGGAGGAGGGTACAGATCGTTGCTATCTGACCTCACAGAATCATGGTTATGCGATTGAAGAAGATTCTCTGCCAGCGGGTTGGCGTGTGAGTTTTCGTAATCTGAATGACAACACTGTGCAGGGCATTGAGCATGAAAAGAAACCGTTCTTTTCCGTGCAGTTCCACCCAGAAGCAGCGCCAGGTCCTGTTGATACGGCGTGGTTGTTTGAGCGCTTTTACCAAACTTTGTAGTGGTCATGAAAACCAAGTTAGACATCGCTCGGGATTGGTTGCCGCGTTATGCGGGGTTGCCGGTTGAAGACTATGGTGATTACGTATTACTGACTAACTTTCAGCATTATTTCACTGATTTTACTGAGAATTTTGAGTGTCGTGTCGGAAAACCCGGGCATCCGATGATGGCGGCAACGAGTCAGCATGGTATTACCATGGTGAATTTTGGGATGGGGTCTGCGAATGCGGCTACCATTATGGATTTGCTGGTTGCGCGTCAGCCAAAGGCAGTATTGTTTTTGGGTAAGTGTGGCGGTTTGAAATGCTCAGCCGAGATCGGACACTTTATTTTGCCGATTGCCGCGATTCGTGGTGAGTGAACCAGTAACGATTATATGTTGCCTGAGGTGCCGGCGTTACCCTCTTTCAAGTTACATAAATTTATTTCTGAGAAATTGCACGCACGCCAATTGGAATATCGTACTGTTGTGATTTATACGACAAACCGTCGTGTGTGGGAGTGGGATGAGTCGTTTAAGGATTATCTGCGCAAGGTGAAGGCGTTGGGGATTGATATGGAAACCGCAACGATTTTTATCGCGGGTCATGCAAATCATATCGCGCGTGGTGCTTTGCTGTTGGTGTCTGGTTTGCCGATGACGCCGGAGGGGGTGAAAACCAGTGTGTCGGATCGTTCGGTGAATCAGCAGTTTGCGGATTTGCATTTGCAGATTGGTATTGAGGCGTTAACGCAGATTGGTCAGCAGGGTGAGTTAATTAAGAGCCTGTCCGAAAATGGGTATTTTTCTTGTTATGCATTCAAACAGATGCGGATTTTTGGGATGTGCAGGGTCATAATACCGATTTGTCACGTGATATGCAGCACACAAGCCATG
>CAZIIK010000003.1:0-10070 GCA_964539235.1 uncultured Gammaproteobacteria bacterium
GCTGGAGAAAAATCAGGGGATTTAAGTTGTTAACATTGGTCGCCGACAATGTAGAATTCAAAGATGGAGAATTGGTTAGTGAACAGATAAACAGGAAGGCCGCTTAACCATCCCATACACCAGATTTGACATTAACTCCCCTAAATAATTAAAAAATAATATCACTTTAAGGAGCACTACTCGCAAATACTGTCAGATTATTTAGGGGCACTATACAGAGTTATCAGAGCTCAAAAAGTCGGAGCCAAATAGTGATGAATTTAATCTATTAAAAACAGCTCAACAAGGTGTATTAGCGAATAAAAAAGACCCACCTTTGACTGATTTTCATAATTATTATGCTTCAGTGGTAGGGAGTTTAGACAGAAACATTGTAAAGGTACAAGAGGGGGAAACGATATTTCATGTCCAAGACGCAAAAATTCATGCAATTGAATACCACCATGTTCATTGGTTCAATGATCCTGGAACGGGAAGGGAAATCCGCTTGACTCAGAAAGCTCACGTTGCAAATGTGACTATTCAATACTCTTCATCGCTTCAGAGGGCCTATAGGTAAGTGTTGGGGACCCTTGATTGGTCAGTTTAGGCATTAAGATGCATGTTCGTATTGTGTTTAAATAAACTATTACAAGCTGTTATGGGTTTGCCAAAAAATCTGTTTAAATTCAGTGTCATAACGATAGCGGCGTTGTAGATAATGGCTCAAGATAAACAAGCCAATAGCGAGTAGCAGCATACATAATCCCAAGGAACCGCTAATGCCCGGATAAATAGCACGCCAAGAATTTAAGCTTACTTGGCTGACTTCCCAGCTGATGAGGTTAGAAATAAAACCGATCAGCAGCCAAACCAATGCAATTAGAGCCGTGAGTTCAACAAAAATAAACTTCATCGACTGTTGAATAAACAATCGCGAACAGAGGCTGTATACGCTACACAGCATCCAAATTGAAGCGGTAGAGTAGCTTAATTCATAGAAAATAATCCAATGAAATGGCAGTAAATACGTAAAGGGTTGAGTGTTGCTGGCGTTGAGTAATGTCGGTAGCCAAAGTGAAATTTGACCCAAGCCGAGTACAAGACACGCCAATGACATTTGGCTGCCATAGGACAATGGTCGTTTACTGCGTTGATTGAACCAATAAATCAGCGGCACACTAAAGCCAGCCAAAAAGTTCAGTACCGCGCTGTCAAATGCAATCTTTAGGGTGTTAAGTGAATACCACTGTGTAAAAGTGTACAACCAGAATTTTTCAGAGCGGATATTATTAAACAAGAAATTTTCAATGCCTGATAATGTCCAAAAAGCCAATGAAACCAAGAATATACAGAAATAGACTGTTTCGCGCACAGCGTAGTCCGAACGCCGCATGGCAGACCAACGGTGGATAGCAATGCAAAGAATTAAGCCACTGACGAATAGACGCGTAAGCGTTGGAATATGATAGAACAAAGCTATTAATGCAATGCTAACCAAAGCAACCCAAGCGGTTTGTGATGCGTGTTTAAGTGGTCGCTTTGTGTGTTGCCCTTCAGGGGCACTGGGTTCAGGTGATAGGAAAAAATGATTGAGGAAAATGAAAATCAGCAGGGCGAATACTGTTAAAATGCCAGAAAGCAGATAAGTGTTTGCATTGTTTAGCCAATGCGACAGTGTTTTTTGTAACACCACACCCAGTAATAATCCGATGATGGCACAGTAAAAAAAGGCAAATAAACCCAGGTCGAGATAACGCTCGTGGCCACGTAATAACTGTACGGTTAAGTTCAAATAGTTGATATACAGCGTACTGAGTCCCAGTACGAAAATAGCCGTGCCTAATGCAGGCATATTGGCCAATGACAGTAAAATTAATCCCAGCGTGGAGAAAATCGCCGCCAAGATAATGGCGTTGCGTGTCTCAATTTTTTGACCAATTAAATGGCCGGGTAAAACCGCCAGGAAAAAAATCATCATCAGGTTGATGGAGTACGCAGCTCGGGTTGGGCTGCCGAAATGGTCAGCCTTGCTAATAAAATCGATGGCAATCAGGATAATACTGGTGCTTGCGCCCATCATGAGGGTAAACGTTAACAGCACCAGCATCAAAAGTGTGATTGAAGTTTTAGGGTGATTCATGGTGCGGAAAAGCGTGTCTATTCGACAAATTTATCCGGATATTCGCATAAATCAGCGATTAAGCAAGTCTGGCACTTAGGGCGCTTGGCCGTGCAAACGTAGCGACCATGGAGGATCAACCAATGGTGTGCATCCTGTAGATACGCTTTTGGGATATGACGGAGTAAACCTTCTTCAACTTCGCGCACATTTTTGCCGGGTGCCAAGCCAATTCGATTGCTGATACGGAAGATATGCGTATCGACTGCCATAGTGGGTTGCTGAAAAGCTGTATTGAGGACGACATTGGCCGTTTTGCGCCCGACACCCGGTAGTTTTTCGAGTTCAGCTCGGGTGTGGGGCACAACACCTTGGTGTTTTTCTAACAGCTGTTGGCAAGTTTTAATGACATTCGCTGCTTTGGCGCGATATAAGCCAATGCTTTTAATGTAATATTGCAAGCCTGTTTCACCTAAAGTCAGCATTGCTTCAGGGGTATTTGCCACTGGAAACAACTTGTCTGTGGCTTTATTAACACTGACATCAGTGGCTTGTGCTGACAAGATAACGGCTACCAAAAGCTCAAAGGTACTGGCATAGTTGAGTTCCGTTGTTGGCTGTGGATTCGCCGACTGCCAGCGTTGAAAAATTTGTTCACGAATGTGTCGATTCATCTGGCGTTCCTTTGTGCTGGTTGCGTCTTTGCATGGCGGCTCGAATATAAGCCAGTTTATCGGCTCGTTGCGCGTTGGGATCAGCAGCCTGTGTGACTTTATTGTCTTGATACTGTCTTCGGTCAGCCTGTTGGCGTTTGGCTAAACGAACGCCGCGATTTTCATAGCGTTTGCGGTAGTGTTGCGCACGGGCTTCTGTGTCAGACCAGCTGAGTAATTGGGTTGATTCAGGTGTTGCCGGAACCATGCTGATGCAATCCACTGGGCAGGGTGTAATACACAATTCACAGCCTGAACATTCATCAGTCAGAACGGTATGCATTTTTTTACCCGCCCCAAGAATGGCATCAACTGGGCAGGCTTGAATGCATTTCGTGCAACCAATGCATTGATCTTCAGCGATTACTGCAACTAGCGGTGGCTGTTCGCTGCCGTTTTCAGGGTTCAAGGGTAATTCAGGTCGGTCTAGTAATTGAGACAATTTCTCGATTAATGCTTGACCGCCTGGCGGGCATTGATTATGTGGCGTGCCGGTTGCAATGGCTTCAGCATAAGGCCGGCAGCCATCATAGCCACAACGCGTGCATTGCGTTTGTGGCAGCAGGGCATCGATGGTTTCAACCCAATCAGTCATGGGCAAGCTGTTGTAAAGTGTCCGCTTCGATACGGGTCATCAGCGGTTTAAATTTATTCAGTTGATGTGCCAATAAAGGGTGTTGCGCATCATGCCAGCATAGCGGTTCACTGTTGAGAAAGGTTTCAACTTTTCCAGCCATCTGCGGCAGAATGGGTTTTAAATAAATCATAATTTGACGAAATAGATTAATGCCTTGTGTACACACACCTTGTACGGCGTGTGCACGGGCTGGATCTTTGGCCATTTCCCAAGGTTTGTGGATTTCGATAAATTGATTGGCTTGATCGGCCAGATTCATGATCTCGCGTACTGCTTGACTGTACTGACGATTTTCATAGAGCGTGGCCAATGGCTTGGCTTGTGCCGCAAATTGTTCAAATAACGTCGGTTCCGGTAGTGCATCTGCCAGTTGCTGATCAAATTGCTTCCTAATAAATCCTGCACAACGGCTGGCAATATTGACGACTTTCCCGACAAGATCTGCGTTAACGCGTAAACGAAAATCTTCCAAATTCAAATCAATGTCTTCGACACCATAATTCAACTTGGCTGCAAAATAGTAGCGTAGATACTCTGGGTCTAAATGCTGGCGATAGTAGAAGGCGGTAATAAAGGTGCCACGAGATTTTGACATCTTGCGCCCGTTTACGGTGAGGAAACCATGGGTATACACCGCCGTTGGTGTGCGGTAGTCGGCGCCTTTTAACATGGCGGGCCAGAATAAAGTATGGAAGTAGGTAATATCCTTGCCAATGAAATGGTACAGCTCAGTGGTGCTATCAGGTTTGAAGTAATGGTCAAAGTTCAATTCGGTGCGGTTGCAGAGCGCACGAAAACTCGATAAATAACCAACCGGTGCATCCAGCCAAACATAAAAATATTTCTGTTCGCTGTTGGGGATCAAAAAGCCATAGTAGGGGGCATCACGTGAAATATCCCAGTCTTGTAGGCCGGCTTCAAACCATTCTTGCAATTTATGGCCAACGGCTGGTTGAGTCTGTTCGCCCTGTGACCAGGTATGTAAAAAGTCTTGGTAACGACCGAGTTTAAAAAAGTAATGCAGGCTGTGTTTGCGGACTGGTGGTTGGCCCGACAGCTTAGAAATAGGATTAATCAATTCTGTCGGTGCATATGTGGCACCACAGACTTCACAGCTGTCGCCATATTGATCTTCTGCACCACATTTAGGGCATTGGCCTTTGACATAACGATCCGGTAGAAACATGTTTTTCTCGGTATCGTAGGCTTGTTCAACTTCACGGGTTTCAATATCACCCCGATCCCAAAGCCGTTGATAAATGGTATACACTTCGTCCTGATTGGCCGGGGTGTTGGTTAATTCAAATTGATCAAATTCAATGCCAAAAGCTTGGAAGTCTGCTAATTGTTGCTGACTGAGTTCGGCGACCATCGCGTCAGGTGTGGTGCCTTGGGCTTCGGCTTTCAGCATAATCGGTGTGCCGTGTGTATCGCTGCCGCAGACGTAATGGCATTGATGGCCCTGCATCCGTTGGAAGCGGACCCAAATATCCGTTTGGATATAACCCAACATATGGCCTAAATGCACAGGGCCGTTGGCATAAATAAGCGCGTAAGTAACTAGAATCTCGCGTTGCGACATGAATTGCAGTGCCATCAGTAATTAAGCGCTGCATTTTATCAAGCCGGTTTTTTGAAATGCAACCGGAATTTGAACAATGTTTTGTGCGTGGTGTTCGGGTGACAGCGCGATTTTCGGTATGGTTCCAGGTTGGCACAGGCCGATGACGCAATCGCCTAGGCCGGCACCTGAGATTTTATAGGCCAGCACGTCAGGGTGTTGTGCGTATAACGTTGCAATTTGATCCATCACAGCATTGTTCAGTGCCAAATCACACATCCACTGTTGATAGCGTTGTAGATGAAGGGTGCAGGCCGCTAAGTCATCACACTGTAATGCCGTTGTAATGGCCGTGACGCAGTCGCCCATCTGTTGAAAATATTGGCGTTTTTCAGGGTGTTGCTGCAGATGTTCATTAAGTTGCGCGATGACGGTGGTCGTGGGGGTTTTATAGCCTGAATATAAAGCCATGATCTGCGGCAGTTTGATTTCCAGTGTGCGGAAAATGGCAGGTTCCGCTTCAAAATAGACCAATCCACCGAGTAAGCTTGCGGCGATATCAGCACCAGAACCTTGGCCATTTTGTTGTGCTCGAATACAGGCTCGAGCTAATGGAAATAAAATATCAGGCGTAGTGGGTTGTCTGAGCCAGTCGTGTAGGCAAGCTAACGTGGCAACAACAACGGCGCTGGATGAGCCAAAACCCACGGTGGCAGAAAATTCTGCCGTGATGGTCAGTTTGAAACCGCAGGGCAATTGTGTGCGATAGGTCTCTATTAATTTCAGTAAAAAATGGAATGGGCGTTTAGGTTCCAACGGTTGATCCAGTGCATGGCATAACTGTCCTAGTGCAGAATCAATGATAAAATCTTGATGTGTGGGGTCGGGTGTTAATGTCACCATTATGCGTTTATCAATAGCTCCGACTAATGCCGGAAAGCCATGCAATACAGCATGCTCACCACAGAACATCAGGCTGCCAGGTGCCGACCATTTATAAGAGGGTGACACCATTGCTATCCATGTGCAGTGTTTCAAGTGTTAGTGTGTGCGCAGCTAGCGCACGCTGCAGGATTTCAACATCACCGACTAGCCAGACAATACCGGCGTGGTCGCCGCTGATGCTACCGGCACCACAGATTTTGCCCGCACAGTCTTGTGCTTCTAAGTCGCGTATCAGATTTTGTACACGTTCAGGCACAACGCCAGCATCAACCAATAGCTGATGGTTGGTGCGGATCTCTTGTTTAAGTGCGACTTCATCATGGCGAGTGAGCGCCGTTTGAATGTTTTGCGTCACGTTGGAGAAAGCTTCGATTTGCTCAGGGTATTGTTGGAAGTAATGTCGGGTATGAGCAACGCATGCGCCGGTATCAGCAGCCGGTTTTCCAGTATTGACGACCTGAAAGACGGGATTTTTCAATGTAACGGCTTGAGATTTTCCTGTCTGAAATAGGTGGCAGCCACCTTGGATGGCAGTATGCAAATCAATGCCGCTGGAATAACCATGTTGTAGATTTTCTGCCATCAAACTTAATTCGTATTGCGCTTTGTCATCAACGGTCTTGCCTAGATAATGCGCAATTGCGTAGTTAGTGCTGACAATACTGGCTGCTGAAGACCCTAAACCGCAGCCAATCGGTAGCGTGGATTCAGTATGAATATGAAAACCTTGTTGGGTATCGTGTGCTGAAAATTTATCAAGGGCATTAGTCGCGGTGTACTGCAGCAGCTCGAAAGGTTTTTGCACAATGTCCTGAATGCCGCGTTCACCTCGGCGGAATTTTTGATGTGCATCTTGCAGGCGATGTTTCAATTGACGCAGTTTTTGAAAGGTTTCCGTGCCTAGGTGTTCAATGTCGGGTAAATGAAAGCTCAAACCTTTTTGTTGGTTGGGTGATAATGTCGCCGTTGTATAGCGATTGATCGCTACCACTAAGGCGGGTGCGCCTTGTACCACGGCATGCTCGCCAGACAGAATAAGTTTGCCAGGTGCGCGAGCAGACAATAAGGCTGTCGAGATTTTGTGCCCGCGGTTTTCATATTGGGGCTTGTGGTCGCTTAGACCTGCAAAGCGGTAACGCCCAGTGGTGACATGAGGTGTATCACTGTTTTCCGGCTTTAGGCTATGTGCACGGTAGAATTGTTCGTACATGTTGATTGACAAAGCTTGACGGTTGTTCAATAAGTTTTGGTGGTGTTCAGTCAATAATACGGTTTTGTAATGAGGTTGCACGGTGCCGCTGAACCATTCTGCAACACAGCCGGAGCCATAGCTATAAAAACCGATCCGTTGACCACTTAAATCTTGTGCCTGTTGATCTAACAGTGCAGCGAGACACAGATATAAAGAACCAGTATAGCAATTGCCCATTTGACGGCTGTAAGTCAATGAAAGACCCAGTGTCGGATTGGGTGGTGTTTCTGCAAGGTCAAGGTGTTGGCGCAACGTACGATCAGCCTTTTCTGCTAGTTTAGGAAAAGGTGTGTGGTAGAGGAAATGTGCATGATCTTGCCAGGTGCGCCCTGATTCTTCTGTATAGTGTGTCCAGCTTTCAATTAAGGCTTTTAGATAGATTTCGCAGGAATACCTGCCTTCGACTAAGGCTTCATCCCGATAGTTAGGGCGCCAAAAATCCATCACGTCTTCAGTGTACAAGCCCGTTTCTGGTTCCAAGGCCAAGATTTTTGGATTGGCGCTGAGGCGCAATGCAACAGCGCCACAACCTTGTGACGGTTCGCCTGCTGACCCTAAACCATAGCGTGCGACATCTGATGCAATGACTAAGACTTGGCGTTCTGGTTTCTGCCGAATCAAAGCAGCGCCCATTTGTAAGGCTGCGGTTGCGCTGTAGCAGGCCTGTTTTAGCTCTAAGACACGGCATTTGGGATTAAGCCCCAGCAAGTGATGTACAAAGATGCCCGCAGCTTTGGACTGATCTACACCGCTTTCTGTTGCAAATAGGACGGTATCAATCGCCGATTTATGCGTGTCTGTTAACAAAGGTTCTGCTGCATAAGCCGCCATGGTGACGATGCTTTCATCGGGCGGTAATACACTCATAGCTTGTTGGCCAAGGCCGATATGCAATTTATTGGGATCAATGCCGCGTGCATGTGCCAAGGTTGCCATCGACAGGTAAAATGGCGGGGTATAAAAACTGATTTGATCAATACCAACCGTCATTTGCATGTTGCTGATCCTGTGCGTTCGAAGGTGATATGGCTACGCATCAATTCGCCTGGGTTAGTCAGTGCCGCCATCAGTGACAATTCACCACACAATACAGTCGCGGCAATAATTGCGGCTAAGCGTTGACTATTCGCGCCAGGTTTTGCAGTGGGCTCTAAACAGCCCAGCGTTTCTAAATGGTGTTGGATGTGTGGATGGTGTTTGCCATGGCCGACTGTGCCAACAATTAAATTCGGCAGGTTGACCGAAAAATAGAGGTCATCATCGCGGCATTCAGCATGAGTCATGCCTTGTGAGCCTTCGACGATATTCGCGGCATCTTGGCCAGTTGCCAGATATGTAGCCAGTAGCAGATTTGCAAAATGGGCATTGGCGCTGAGCAAGCTACCCGCTTGAATGCTGCCAATTAAATTTTTCTTCAGATGACAGGCAACGAGTGTGCTCGGTTCAACTTTTAGAATGCGTTGGCAGATAGCATACGGAATTACCACTTCGGCAATGAGATGTTTGCCGCGGCCTTGTGTGGCATTGATGGCAGACACTTTTTTATCAGTACAGCAATTGGCCGACACCGATACGTAGCGCAGTTCGGCATATTGAGACAGCAGCCATTGCATAACTTGGTCGGCCGCTTTGGTCACCATGTTGTGGCCAGAGGCATCGCCTGATTGAATGCTGATGCGGACAATTAGCATTTGGCTGACGATTTGGCAGTGGATATGTTGCAGCACGGCGTATTGACTGGTTTGTTGGATCACACCTTTTAGTGTGGGTATCTGTGTTTCAATTTCGGCTTTAATGCGTGCAGCAGTGTGCGCTGTATCTGCTTCCAGCATGATTGCGCGTGTCATTTGGTCTGAAATGATGGTGCAGGTAATACCACCGGCTTTTCGGGTTGCTTTGGCTCCTCGGTTGGTTGATGGCCAGAGGGTGGTTTCAAATGTGGCCAATGGGACGTGGACTGTATCATTTAGGACATCACCCAGAATTTTGACCGGGCCAATCGATTGTGTCGGGATGGCGGTGTGTTCCATGTGTGCGCCTCAGGGTAAATGTTTCGGCGATTATATACAGGTTGGTTATGGAAGGTAAGCGTATCTGGATTTTCCTTCAAATAGGCTGCGGGATGCTTTTTCTCAAGGATTGTCGCGAATTTTGTCCTATATCTTCTGTCAGCCTGACTCGACGGTTTATTTCAATCGTTTCGTCCTACCATTTTGAGTGATAACTGCAGCATATCCATTGATCATACCCAGCAGGTTTGTTTTAAGCCTGCCTGTTTGCAACTGGGTTTTGCGTCAATCCGTCCGAAAAAGATCCACTCTGCCTTATCATTGCTAATAGCAAATCAGCTGAAGTGAGTGCTATTGTCTATTTTTTGCAAATTTGATCATCACAAGCCAAAAAGACTAATTTTCATGCAGCACCGCTACCCATCAAGTTACTGATGGTTAATTTGGCTATTAATGGTGTCTACTGATTTTGCTAATCAGGAGACAGTCGTCTCATCATTGTATTAATTGCTGCTAGCTTTATCCAGCCCTCTGCACTCGCAATAGAATATTCATAATCCTTGCTCAGGCGGCGTTGGTAGTTCATCCAGCCAAATGTTCGTTCAACAATCCAGCGAAACGTAACAATTTTGAAAGCTTTCATAGTACACGTGACCACTCACCACACTTCAGCGACAAGCTAGTGAACCAAAATTTTCAAGAGATACACCGAATAGCCACAATCAGAACAAGCAAATTTAACGCCTTTGCATGCTGTAATTAATTTGAGCATAAGAATCATGACGCCAACATGTTTTTGTGTCCCACCAGTGTAGACGATAGCACAAAACGGGAAAAACATTGCGTCTGCAC
>CAZIIK010000004.1:0-35122 GCA_964539235.1 uncultured Gammaproteobacteria bacterium
GATAGCTCAGCAGCCAAATTTCCTGTAACATTTTGCATGTGGCGTATCTCCTATTTTTGTTGACTTATTTTTGCTGAAAATAGACAACAGGATACGCCGCTTCACTCACACTGTCATACACCAGAAATTATCATAACTCGCATAATTGACCTCTCAGGTAATCAAAAACCGAGCGAAGTCTATTTAATTAAAGTTTTTTGTCAATAAAAACACATCAAAAATATATATAAATATAATTAAATTTATTTTTTTAGAAAATCCCTATAATTAATCAAGCGATGGTAAGCAATCATAACAACGATAATATGGCAAGCGAAAACCCAACTTACGATTGATGGCAGCAGAAGGCTGAGTCACAGCATTCGACGTCACTTCAGATAAATTGGGATGCCTGGCCTGAATAGATTGAATACCATTGTATGTCAGCCGAGTACCGAACCCTGAAACCCTCGTTTGACTTACCAAATTCATTGGATCCGAAACTATGTAACCCACTTGTGCTGTTAAACCCTCGTCATGTAAAGAAAACTTTGATAAACCGAGCAGTTTGTTGTCCCGATAAACTAAGGAAAAAGCAACACGACTTGGGCTAGTATGGGGGTATTCAAGAATAGCCTTGATGCCACGAAAGTTTTCACGCGAAAGATCCGCACTGATTGTTGCATTCGTAAAAAATCACTGTCGGCTACTTGGCAAATAAACACGAGTAAAAATACCCATTCCACTCCTGTTATATCTATCGATAATCCCGCCTATTAGTTGGTTACGGAAAACCATCAACAGCGAAATGGATGCGATCATGATAAAACAGAACAACAACAATAAACCTATAAGTCTTCGGTTTGGAAAATCTATTACCACACTGTGCTGCGTTGTCCTTATATACCAGCCTTTGCTCGGAGTGCCGATAGCATTTGCAAAAAACAATGCAACACAATCAAAATGAGGCTTACGCGAGCAGGTTAATCAATTCGTATGCGGGTATGCATAGAAGAATAACTCGGGCTATTTTCCCTAACGATATTTTGCCCCAGATGGCTAACCATGGTGTCGATGGGTTCGAGATCTATTCGGAAGAATTGACAGGCTGAGCAAATCAGCCCCCAAACAGGATTAAACCTGTAACAGCATACGGGCTGGTTGCTCTAGATATTCTTTAATCGTTTTCAGAAAGGTAACGGACTGCGCGCCATCAATAATGCGGTGATCATACGACAATGCCAGGTACATAATAGGTCGAATCACCACTTCACCATTGATCGCAACCGGACGCTCTACAATATTGTGCATACCTAAAATTGCGCTTTGTGGTGCGTTAATGATCGGCGTCGACAGCATAGAACCAAATCCACCACCATTAGTAATGGTAAAGGTGCCGCCTTGCATATCGTCGATTGACAGTGTGCCTTCACGCGCTTTGTCAGCGAATCCGCGAATACCTTTTTCCACATCAGCCATCGACATTTGATCTGTATTACGCAGCACCGGCACAACCAAGCCACGCGGCGAAGACACTGCAATGCTGACGTCAAAGTAACCATGATAAACAATATCATCACCATCAATTGAAGCATTGACTTCAGGTAATTGTTTTAATGCTTCTGTAGCCGCTTTAACAAAGAACGACATAAAGCCTAAACGCACACCATGTTGCTTCTCAAACACATCTTTATACGATTTTCTCAGATCCATCACGGGCTGCATATCAACCTCATTAAAAGTAGTGAGAATGGCATTTTCATGTTGCACTTTTAACAGACGTGCCGCCACAGTTTTGCGCAGACGTGTCATACGGACGCGTTCTTCAACACGCGCGCCAGGTTGAACCACTTCTGTAGATTGTTGCGCGGCGGGTTGCGATTGATTGGCATTCGCCAAATGCTGTTTCACATCCTCGACGGTTAGCTTGCCACCTTTTCCCGTACCGGAAATATGCTGTGCCTGCAGATTATGTTCTGCCAATAAACGTCGCACTGCTGGAGATACGGCATCATCAGTTGCAACAGTTGCTGGCTCAGCAGCTTCTTGTTTCACTGGTGCCTCAGCCACAGCTTCACCTGGCGCCATTTGACCAATGACTTCCTCGCTCACCACAGTGTCACCTTCGTCTTTTAGCGCTTTGCCCATCACACCGGCAACCATGGCTGGCACTTCCAATAGAACCTTGTCGGTTTCAATCTCAACAATAATATCGCCTTCAGCAATGGCATCGCCTTCGGCTTTATGCCAAGCGGCAATTTCACCTTCGGCAACTGATTCTGGAAATACGGGTACTTTAACGTCTGTGGACATACTTATTTTCCTTGTAATTTTAACGCTTGCGCAACCAACTCGTGCTGCTGCTCATGGTACAATGAGGGATAGCCAACCGCAGGTGCCGCAAAGGCTTCACGACCGACATAAGACAGTTTTTGTGTATCATTTAATGACTTGCGAATGGGGAACTGAATGGTATACCAAGTGCCTTGATTCTCAGGCTCTTCTTGGCACCAGACGATATCTGTAACGTGAGCATAGGCTGCCATAATGGTTTCAAATGCTTTCTTCGGAAATGGATAGAGTTGCTCAATACGAATAATCGCAACATCTTCCACCTTCTGCTTGCGACGTTCCGCCAACAAATCGTAATACACCTTACCCTGGCACAGGACCACACGGGTGATGGCTTTGGGTTTCAAGTTGTCTTGCTCGTCAATCACCAGCTGAAACTCACCATCAATCAAATCATCAACAGATGAGGTGACCAACGGATGACGCAATAAACTCTTCGGCGTCATCACAATCAATGGTTTCCGAAAAGGCCGCAGCAATTGGCGTCTGAGCATATGAAAATGCTGCGCAGGCGTGGTGGGCACACAGACTTGCATATTGTCATGCGCACACAGTTGCAAGAAACGTTCCAAACGCGCTGATGAATGCTCTGCGCCCATGCCTTCTTGGCCATGCGGCAAAAATAATACGAGGCCGCACAAACGCCCCCATTTTTCCTCACCTGAGCAAATGAATTGATCGATCACAACTTGCGCACCATTGGCAAAATCACCAAACTGCGCTTCCCAAATCACCAATGTTTTCGGATCGGAAGCACTGTATCCATATTCAAATGCCATAACAGCTTCTTCGGACAGCAAAGAATCAATAATTTCGAACTGTCCTTGATCGGCATGAATATGCTGCAATGGAATATGATTTTCACCTGTATTTTGGTCGTGCAACACCGCGTGACGATGCGCAAAGGTTCCTCGGCCGACATCTTCACCCGACAAACGGACGTTAAAACCCGCATCAACCAATGTTGCATAGGCTAAAAGCTCAGCATGCCCCCAGTTGACCGCTGTTTTCCCGGCGGTCATCTGCGCCCGTTCATCTAATGTTCTTTTGACTTGTTTCTGCAAAGCCAAACCGACAGGAAACTGTTCCATTGCCTGAGCGACTTGCAAAAACTGTTTGCGTTCAATACGCGTACTGCAGGCGATATCCCATGGACAGCCTTGGTAAGGGCCCCAATCGACAATAAATTTCTGATTTAATGATGCCGGAATCATATCTGCAATAACGCTTTCACCCGCTTCTAAGGCTTGACGATAATCTTTTTCCATCGCCTTGTAGTCAGCTGCTGTCAGCACACCTGCTGCAATCAGTTGATCGGCATATATTTTGGCTGGAATCGGATGTTGGCGAATGGCCTTATACATCATCGGTTGTGTCGCAGAAGGCTCATCGGCTTCATTGTGCCCATGCGCACGATAGCAGACTAAATCAATCACAATATCTTTGCAGAAGGTATTACGATACGCCAAAGCCAATTGCGCCACCTGGTATACCGATTCTGGATCATCACCATTCACATGCAGAACTGGCGCCTCAATCATTTTCGCCACATCGGTACAGTAATACGTACTGCGCGTATCTAAAGGATGACTGGTGGTAAACCCAATTTGGTTATTGCACACAATATGGATTGAACCACTGGTCCGAAAACCACGGGTTTGTGACATGTTCAAGGTTTCCATCACCACACCTTGACCGGCAAAAGCAGCATCCCCGTGAATTTGAATCGCCAATACCTGGTCAACATTATGATCACGGCGTGCCTGACGCGCACGGACAGAACCTTCAACCACTGGACTGACAATCTCCAGATGGGAAGGGTTAAATGCTAAGGCCATATGCAACATACCGCCTTCAGTTTGAATGTCAGAAGAAAAACCATTGTGGTATTTCATATCACCAGACAATAGGGACTGGTGATGCTTGCCTTCAAATTCCGAAAACAACTCTGCTGGCGTCTTACCAAACACATTAACTAGCACGTTTAAACGACCACGGTGCGCCATTCCAACGACTAGCTCTTTGGTGCCCAAATTGGCTGAATCACGAATCAGGGCATCCAACAGTGGGATTAATGCATCGCCACCTTCTAAGGAAAAACGTTTCTGGCCCACATATTTCATGCCTAAATATTTTTCCAGACCATTCGCTGCCACTAAACGTTGCAACAACCACTTTTGCCGTTCCGGTGAGATTTCGGCGTCAGCAGAATGCATATGTTCAATCCGCTCGCGTATCCACTGTTTTTCCTGCTGACTGGTGATATGCATGTATTCCACACCCACATGACCGCAGTAAAGTGTCTGCAATGATTCAATAATATTACGCAAGGTACGTGGCTCACATCCACCCAGTGCTTTGACGACAAATGTGTCATTTAAATCCGCTTCAGACAGGCCATGATAGGCCAATTCAAGCTCCGGGGTTTCTTCACGCACTCGGTGATTGAGTGGATCAATTTTCGCCCGTTGATGCCCTACCGATCGGTAGGCATAAATCAAGTCCATAACAGCAGATAATTTTTCTGAGTTGTTCGATGTTGACGCAACTTGTCGACGCCCAACTTGTTGCGCCAGTACTAAAAATTTATCACGCACAACCGAATGCTGCGGCTCAGTGCGAGACTGATCAACCTGCAAAGCAGAAAAATAATCTCGCCAACTGGGTTCAACCTGCTGAGGATCGTTCAGATAGGCTTCGTACAGTGATTCTAAGTAACTACTATTCAGCCCGGTTAATTGAGAGCTTTCCTTCTGCTGTTGCATACTCTCTTGGGAATCATCCATGTCGATACCTCGCTCAGCTATTTATACGGCTTTCTTCAACATCATCGATCTGAGTTTACCAATGGCTTTTGTGGGATTAAGCCCTTTTGGACACACGTTCACACAATTCATAATGCCGCGGCAACGGAACACACTAAATGGGTCTTCCAAGTCTTTTAACCGTTCTTCAGTTGCTTGGTCACGGCTATCAGCCACAAAACGATAGGCCTGTAGCAAACCCGCAGGACCGATAAATTTATCCGGATTCCACCAGAATGATGGACAGGATGTTGTACAACACGCACATAAAATGCATTCATACAAACCATCGAGCCTGGCACGATCTTCCGGAGATTGTAAACGTTCTTTCGCCGGTGTTGGGCCTTCACCTGGTTGCAGGTAAGGCTTAACACGCTCGTAATTTTTGTAGAACTGAGTCATATCCACAATCAAATCACGAATGACAGGTAATCCAGGCAAAGGTTTTAACACAATCGGTGTTTTGAGTTCATTCAACGATGTGATACAAGCCAGACGATTTTTACCGTTGACATTCATGCCATCTGATCCACATACCCCTTCACTACAAGAACGACGTAAGGCCAATGTAGGATCTTGCTCCTTCAGCATTTCAATTGCAGTCAATAACATCATGCCGCCACTTTTAGGCACATCCAACGAATACTGCTGCATTTCGGGTTTCTGACTGACCTCTGGATTATAACGATACACTTGGAATTCAATCGTTTTCATGTCTGCCGCATTCATGTCAGTTCTCCTTAATACACACGCTCTTTGGGCTCAAATGCTTCAACACGCTTAGGCTTGCGATTCACCGCACGCGTACTCATTTTGTCTTTCTCTGCGAAATACAACGAGTGCTTGAGCCACTTGTCATTGTCATGGTCTAGATAATCCTCACGACTATGCGCACCACGTGACTCAGTTCTAAAGTTCGCCGCAGCTGCTGTTGCTACAGCTGTAGCTAATAGGTTATCTAACTCCAAGGCTTCAATCCGCAATGTATTAAACGCCTGTGACTTATCTGGTAAATGGGCTTTTTCCAAACGTGCTTGCAATGCTTTAAGTTTTTCCAAACCGGAGGACATCACATCACCGGTACGGAACACTCCAAAATCTTGTTGCATGATTTGCTTCATTTCTGCGCGAATGGCGAACAAGCTTTCGCCCTCAGCATTGTCTTCCCAGCGTCTCAGACGTGTGAATGACGCATCAATATCATCTTGGCTAATTTCAGGCAGGCTCATTCCTTCGCGAATCGCACCGGATAAATGCAAGCCTGAAGCGCGACCAAATACCACTAAATCCAACAAGGAGTTACTGCCTAAGCGGTTCGCACCATGCACCGAGACACTGGCGCATTCGCCAACGGCATATAAGCCGTCAACCACTTGGTCTTTTTTACCTTTCTGCGTCAATACTTGACCATGAATATTAGTTGGTAAGCCACCCATCATATAGTGACACGTCGGCACAACTGGAATCGGTGCTTTAATCGGGTCAACATGGGCAAAAGTTTTAGCTAATTCACGAATACCTGGCAAACGCTGGCTGATGATATCTTCACCCAAATGGGTCAAATCTAAGACGACATGGTCAACACCATTACCATGAATACCACGGCCTTCACGAATCTCAATCATGCTGGAACGTGACACCACATCACGACAAGCCAAATCTTTTGCATTGGGCGCGTAACGCTCCATAAAACGCTCGCCGTCTTTATTACGCAAAATACCGCCTTCGCCACGACAGCCTTCGGTCACCAACACACCCGCGCCCGCAATACCTGTCGGATGAAATTGCCAGAACTCAATATCTTGTACGGGCAATCCAGCGCGTAAGGCCATACCAATACCGTCACCGGTATTGATGTAAGCATTGGTTGTCGAACCATAAATACGGCCTGCGCCACCGGTTGCTAATACGGTGGCACGTGCATGAAAAACTGCCAATTCACCCGTTTCGATGCAAATCGCCGTGACACCAGCAATACTGCCATCATCTGCAGAGATCAGATCCAACGCATACCATTCATTGAAGAAGGTTGTTTTTTCTTTCAAATTGCCTTGATACAAAGTGTGTAATAACGCATGCCCGGTACGGTCTGCCGCAGCACAAGTCCGTTGCGCAATTTTCGCTGGATCATATTCGCGTGACATACCACCAAATGCACGCTGGTAAATGCGACCATCTTCCAAACGCGAAAATGGCATGCCCATATGTTCCAGCTCATACACAGCTTGTGGCGCCACTTCACACATGTACTCAATACAATCTTGGTCGCCGATATAGTCAGAACCTTTGACGGTGTCGTACATGTGCCAACGCCAATCATCTTCGTGAACATTCCCCAGGGAAGCCGCCATACCGCCTTGCGCAGACACTGTATGCGAACGCGTCGGAAATACTTTTGATAAACATGCGACCTGACAACCTGATTCAGCTAAAGCCAGAGCAGCTCGCATGCCAGCGCCGCCGGCACCGATGACAATCGCATCAAATTGATATTTTGCTATACCTGCCATGATTTAACTCCATAAAATCCGAATAGCCCACACGAAGTAAACGATAAAAGCCAATACCACAACAATCTGAATCACTGCACGGGCGCAGCCACAGGTCACATAATCCGTCAATATTGTCCAGACACCAACCCAAGCATGGGCAATCAATGACAGCACTGCAATCAACGTAAAGATTTTCATCCAACCATGCGCAAACAGCATCGACCATGCCACATAATCAACTGGCATGTGTCCAATAAAAAAGCCAACCAAAAACAAGGCATAGAGCGCTAAAATAACTGCGCTAATACGCTGTAAAAACCAATCTTTCAGGCCACTACGACCTAAAGCTGTGATACTGCTTACCATAGCCAAACCCCCAACGAGATCATTAGAACAACCGAAACCACAATCACCACAATACTGGCGGCTTTACCTGATGGCATCGTCTCAAAATACCCCATATCCATGAAAAGATGTTTAACGCCGGCCAACAGGTGGTACAACAAAGCTGACAAAAACAGCCATAAAAAAAAGCGGACTACGCCGCCTTGAAACACCCACGCCAAATAGGCAAAGCAACGTCCGGAATGTAAGGAAATGGATAAAACCCATAGCAAAGCCGGAATAAACAAGAACAAAATAATGCCTGAGATCCGGTGAAAAATTGAAGCAATCGCAGTGATTGGAAATCGGTAACGTAACAAATGACCAATCCCAATATTGCGAGGGCCTGAATGTGCCATGACACGCTCCATTAGGTGAGTAGAATTCGGGGCGTATTCTAGCATAAAGCCGGTCATGCGGAAGTGGACATGCTGAACAAATAACGCACAGATTGATCTCTTAAAAATCTCACTGCAAAACAAGACATGGCCTAACAATCACCTCGGCACAGAAATATCATCCAACATTCTGCCTTGCGGTTTTATTGCGCAACCATATAATAGTGCCAGTTTTTTCCCCGGAAATAGGATTTTCCCACCATGTCTGAGAAAGTTGCGACGTTAAAACTCCCCGATGGCGAGACCCATGAACTCCCCGTACACTCCGGTACTGAAGGTGCTGATGTCATTAACGTTTCCAGCCTTGCTAAACAAGGTGTTTTTACATTGGACCCTGGATTTTTATCCACTGCTTCTTGCGAATCAAAGATCACTTATATCGACGGTCAAAACGGCGTACTGTTGTATCGCGGCTACCCAATCAAAGACTTGGCGGAAAATGCAGATTACTTAGAAGTCTGCCATTTACTGCTTTACGGTGAACTGCCCAATAAACAACAAAAGAAAGCATTCGAAGATAGCGTGACTTACCACACGATGATTCATGAACAAATCGTTTTATTCTTCCGTGGCTTCCGTCGAGACGCGCACCCGATGGCCATTATGGTTGGTGTCGTTGGGGCTTTATCGGCTTTTTATCATGAAAAACTCGACATCCACAGCACCGAAAGTCGCCTATTAGCGGCACACCGACTGATTGCCAAAATGCCGACTATTGCAGCCATGTGTTACAAATATGCCAACGGCCAACCATTTGTGTATCCACGCAATGACATGTCCTATGCGGAAAACTTTTTACACATGATGTTCAGCACACCGTGCGAATCAACGCGCCCTAACCCTGTGTTTGCACGCGCGATGGATCGCATTTTCACCCTACATGCTGACCATGAGCAAAATGCATCAACATCGACTGTACGCTTAGCCGGCTCGACTGGCGCCAACCCATTTGCCTGCATTTCTGCTGGTATCTCTGCACTGTGGGGCCCCAAACATGGCGGCGCCAATGAAGCGGCATTGAACATTCTACGTCAAATTGGCGACCCTAAAAACATCAATAAATTCGTTGCTAAAGCTAAAGATCGTAATGATCCTTTTCGACTGATGGGCTTCGGTCACCGCGTATACAAAAGATATGACCCACGTGCTGCAGTGATGAAAAGCACCTGCCAGGAAGTGTTGAAAGAACTGGGCAAACAAGATGATCCAGTGTTAGAAATCGCCATGGAGCTGCAGGATATTGCCGCGCGGGACGAGTATTTCTTAGAGAAGAAACTCTACCCGAATGTTGATTTCTATTCGGGCATCGTGATGGACGCCATCGGTATTCCTAGCAATATGTTCACCGTAATTTTTGCGCTGGCACGCAATGTTGGCTGGATTTCTAACTGGCATGAAATGATCAGTGATCCTAAATCACCATTGGTTCGTCCGCGTCAATTATATTCAGGCCATTCTGAGCGCCCATTCCCACCGATTGATCAGCGCTAATACATGAGCCAGCCAGACCATCCCGCGGCAACGCGGGATACAACACAACCGATACCCACTCGTACAATCCAAAAATGGTTTTATGCATTTTGTAGCTTCCATTTTTTACTGTGGTTTTTGGTACCGAGCTTGGTACGGCAGAACTTACGCGTTGATTCGCTTGAGGCATTAACTTGGGGCCACATGTGGCAACTCGGTTATAACAAGCATCCACCCTTATCTGCCTGGTTAACCACTGCCTTCACCAATTTTTTTGGCACCGTTGGCTGGCCAGTTTATCTACTCAGCCAAATATCCGTGCTTGCCTGTTTTTGGGCCGTCTGGAAGCTGGGCAACCGTTTTCTACAACCTGTACATACGTTTATCGGCATCGTGATGCTCGAAGGCATTTACTATTACACAGTCGCCAGTCCGCAATTTAATCCAAATGTCCCCATGCTGGGCCTCTGGGCTTTGACTATCCTCTGCTTTTATCATGCCCTGCTGACGCAACGCTGGCGTTATTGGTTCGGCGTCGGGGTTTTTGCCGGGTTAGCGATGATGGCCAAATACGAATCTGGCCTGTTATACGGCGCGATGCTGTTCACCTTGCTGGTGACACCACAAGGTCGTCAAAGCTTTAAAAAAATCGGGTTATATGGCGCGATCATAGTCGGATTCCTGATTTTCTTGCCCAATTTAATCTGGCTATTTCATCATCATTTTATCGCGGTCACTTATGCTGATCATCGTATCGACCAAGATAATCTGGGCCTTTGGTCACATGTGCTCGATCGCATTATCCATCCATTCAATTTCACGCTGGAACAATTGGGTGCGTTAGCGCCTATGCTGCTGTTTTATATTCCATTTTACACCGCTCAACGCCAGCGTTACGCCTTAAACAAGTTTGATAAACGCTCCTTATATTACATGGCCTTGGGCCCGTCATGCTGCATTTTATTATTTTCCGCTGTACTCGGTGCATGGCTACATGCTTTATGGGCTTTCCCCTTATTTTCATTGCTTGGCATTTTCTGGACCGCCTGGCATCAGCCTATTGTCACCCGCAAACGCTTGCATAGCTTTATCGGCATTGCCGGTTTCATCATGGTACTCACTGTCAGCGTACGCTTTATTGCGGTCGCTTACTGGCCTTATTTCACCGGCAAAACATTTCTCAACCAATTTCCAGGCCAAATCATGGCAGAACGCCTAACGGATTTATGGCATCAGCGCTACCATCGCCCCGTGCCCTACGTAGCTGGCGCGCGCTATTATGTAGAAAACACTGCGGTCTTTTCACCTGACCACCCCAAACCATTTTTTGAATGGAGCACCTCACAAAGCGCTTGGATCAATCCAGCTGATATGCGCAAACAAGGCGCAATCTTTGCCTGGCTGGCACCTTGCGGCAAACTACCCAATAATATTGCCCGACAATATCCTGGCGTTGAATATCTAACACCGCAAAAATTCCGCTATCTAACACATGCACCAATTGCACCAGTTACGATCTGTGTCGCATTTCTTCCACCCAAAAACAACTAATAAAACGTCACTTAATTTTATTTTAATATACTATTAATGATGGACTAATATACAAAAAATATAATGTGTCACATGTAATATCCAAGGAGGAATTAAATACATGTCAGGCACGAAAGCAGAGAAAGGCCATCAGAAATTAGCAGAGCCTGCTGACGCAAGATCTCTAGATGAATTAAAAGCCAAGTCGAAAATCGGAGCAGAACCACGCCGCAAAAAACAATACTTATTCACTGAAATCAACCTATCAGGATTACGGGAAGAAAAACCTTCGGTTGAGTCACTAAACAAGCCAAATGAAAAGCTTAAAAGCCTTGAAAAAGCAAATATTCTGACTTACTTTCAGCTGGAAACAGATCTATCAGGTGACGACTGCACCGCCATCGTATCACCAGGCTGGGATAAGGATGAAGCAGGCGCTTACTCTACTACAGCTGCCATTCTATGTGAAAAACCTGAAGACTATAAACGCGCGCATACCTCCTGGGGAGAGGGCTGTAATGAGCATTATCCACACGCAAGACCCCACGCCCGCAGGGATATTTACACACTGGAAGTTATAACCTTAGACAGTAAAATTGAACAAATTCTCGGCATTGCCACACCATTTAGAGACAAGCCACCCAAAGCGGAAGATTTTCGCAGACCATTAGCTTCAGATGCAGTAAGAGCCGCCATGATTCAACCGACAGGACCTATGCACACAGCACACCGACTAGGGCTCAATAGACGATCAGCAGCAGCTGAAAAAGAATGCATGTGCACCATTATGTAAAATGCTAAGTCGATCTATTTTGCCACCACTGGGCATAACGACTGCATTTAGGTCGTTATGCCTCACGCAGAAAATCGATAAATCTTAACTTATATATGAAATAATACGAATGATTTAAATATATAATTGAAAATTTATTTGAGATCGCCTAGTCTAATACCTTGAGACCCAACCATAACTTCAAGGATGACGACCATGGCACTCAAATCACTCCTATCTGCAGCAAAATTATTGTCAATTGCAACTGCTAGCCACGCTGCCCCCCCTGCTATCTAGACAGTTATCACACCGACTGGACAAGCAGTTTAACGTTTCACTGTAATGCAGCGACAAATCTAACTGAAAATCCTATCCAATTTGATATCTCTACAGGCACAATTGGTTCAGCCTGGGGTGGTCCAAACGCACCGATTAGCACCACCCAATCAGGCCGTACTGTCACCTTAAAAGCTGTTAACATGTGGTATCCAGTTGAGCCTTATGTATTACCTGCCAACCAGCCACTCACCGTTTCTTTTTCACCCAGCACAGATAATTTCTCGCTCTCAAAGTTTCAAGTTGGCAACCAACCACCTGTGCAACAAGGCAAAGTCACTTTACGACAAGCCACCAGCAGCCAACCTATTCCCAGTACAGCACGCGTGACTTTAACGCCTGAATCAACTGGACAGCACTACACCCTAAAATGGTCCAGCACCCACCAGTTTGACGTTAATTATGGTCAATATACCGTAGCCGCATCGATTCAAAATGGTGATAAAACTGAGTCTATCCAAGTAAGCCCAGCCACAATTGAGCTCACCGCTCAACACCCTGGTACGACACTCAACCTAAATTACCAAAAGCACCAAGGCCACATCACGTTCAAACTACCCCATACCCAACCCAGTGGCACTTCGAAAAATATTACCGTCGATGTTACCGACGCCGCAGATCACAGTACACATCCCATGACCATACCCTGGGGAAAAACCGCAGAATTCACACATTTAATCCCTAAACATCAGTATCAATTCTCGGCACAGGATGTGATGGGTGATCAGCAAAGCTATCAATTTAGCTTCTCACCACAAACGATTACGGCAACCCCTAATCAGCAGACTTATGCGGTCACAATTACTGCACAAGGTCATGCAGTGACTACTTATGACACTTTTGTGAGTGTCTCAGGCCTACCAAAAGGCATTAAAACCAACTTACACTTTGTACCGAAAGATAGTACTGGCAAAACATATACCTTTACCCAAGTCGGCAATGGTACTAATGCTCAAGCTTATGAACTACCCAGTGGGTCTTACCAACTCAGCGCTGACACTGTCACTCATGCGCAACAACAATATTCCACGACAGCTCAACCCGTTACTATTAAACCTGGTGATAATCGGATCAATATCCTGTTTCATGGCAAACCTATTCCGGTAATGGATTTTCCACTGATGCCATTTAAAGACATGACATTTAACATGAATTGGTCGGCTAACCCGCCACGCTCTAACCCACTGGAAATGGTCAAAGCATCTGGCCAAAAAGATTACACTTTGGCTTTTGTGACCCAAGATGCTTTGGCTAGCAGCTGCTCACCTGCCTGGGGCGGCTCACCTTCACTCGCCGTGAGCAAAAAATTGTATCTAAATGATATTAATACCTTACACCAAGAAGGCGGTCATATTGCGATCTCATTCTGCGGTGAAAATGGCACAACACTTGCCGCTAAATGTACGCAATCGCAGCTGGAATATGCATACAAAGCGGTTATCTCAACGTATAAACCCAGCTATATTGATTTTGATATCGAAGGTGGCGCACTAGGCGATACTGCTGCCAATGCTAAGCGCTTTGAAGTATTAAAAGCCTTGCAAACCCAAGATACTAGCCTAAAAATATCGCTCACCCTACCGGCTAATATCGATGGCTTTGGCCATCAGGCTGTTACTTTAATTCAGCAAGCGAAAGCCATGGGTGTGAATATCTATGAGTACAATATGATGACCATGGCGTGGTATGCACAAAAAGATCCCAATGTATCCATTGCAAAGAACGTCGAAATCAGTGCTCAGAAGGGATTTGAACAATTAAAATCCATCTTCCCCGATCTATCTGATGCACAAATCTGGAAAACGATCCGCGTCACACCCAAACTGGGCATTGACTATGATGGCAGTGTTTTTAAGACACAAGGCGCGGAGATTGTCGGCAGTTTTGTGAAAGCAAAAGATATGGCTGGTGCTGCATTCTGGTCTATGGACATTGATCGCAACAACAATATTAATGGCAATTGCGGTGCAACAAGTGCAGACCCCAGTTGTTCTGGTGTTGACCAATATCCATACGAATATACCCATGAATTTCGTAAAGGTTTGGGATTGAAGTAATATGTCTGCGCCATCTCATATGAGGTGGCGCGGATATCTCACCTAGCAGTAAGACAGAAGAAGATTGACGCCAAGCGTTCGATTCATATATGGTGAATCTCATTGCTGTCATACACCATGCACCCTGATGACACAACACTTGCCTATTGAAAAATTGAGTTGGGAAGCTGCTCGAAATTCTGTTAACGACATTGCGCCTGAATTAGCCAATATTATCGATCAGATTTCACCAGACACTGAATACCCACTGTATCGAGTTAAATACCCCTTTGGCTTTAACCTGCTAGAAAATGGCTTGTTTCATTTGCCTGATGAGCATGGGAATCCTGTCTTGTTATCTGATAAACGCATACCTGAAAGTGTACGTGCAGATCTTGACTATAACCTAGGTTGCACACCCGTTTCCTTGTTATTAGAGAAAGGCTTGGAAATATACACCCAGTTTTCGGACCACATAATTCCTTTTCATGTATTTCAACCAGGTGAACTGCTCGGCTTATCCCGTGTATTAGACGTAACAGATGTATGTATAGCTAATAATCCATTTAACTGGAATATTAGTTCCGGTGTGCGCTCTTGTTTCATGGGCTGCAAAATTTCCCGCTCAAATTGCCATAACAAATTAAAAAAACATTTTTCAGTATCTTCCGATGTACCTAAAGCATTAAACTACCACTGGCAAGTTTTCCGTGAAATCTATACAGGTGCTGTTCATATTGAACAAACACCCGAGTGGCAATCAGAGATTTTATTATTCTCACGTGCTTGGTTTGAACATCGTCACGATCCTGCCTGGCAGGCCTTATGGCTGTATCTCTACCGCACAGAACGCTCACTCACCGCATTCTGGCGCAACCATTTTTCATGGAACCTAACATTCTTAAAGATTAATAAATATGCACAACTTAAGCCTGCCCAATTAGATTTAACTAAGATCGTCAAAAATCTGCTCTCGATTGCAACAGGCTCTATGCTGGGTTTTGCACCCGCAGAAAATGATCAATTTCTGCCAGCCTCTCTGCTGACGAATGTCTATCATGACATCTACGAGCTCCCCAAATATGCACCATTGCTATTACAACCCACTTATTTTGGCATGCAAAATCATTCACCTGTTTATTATTCGCCATTACACCCGGTATACGGTGATTTCCGCTTTTGTGACCCCACGGCACAAATGAGCTATATCAACCTGCTTGATGAGGTATATCTCATCGCGCAAAAACATTTAAATACTTTGCAATCTGGAAAACTGGCCAATAAATCGACCCTACTGGAACCTTTAAAAAATGAAGTTGGATTACGCATGTTTCACAACACACCTGGCGGCAGCATCAATATCTTACCCAGTGAAGACTTACCTCAATTGGATTCGCGCTTTCAACCGACTGATGGCAAATTATTTCCAGATAATTCACCATTCCTAAAATGCTGTATTCAGGTATACAATAAAAGATAAAGCGGAACTTGTACCATGCTCCAAATGCCGCTTTTGATTGATTTTGGCGGCTTATCATCCTGAAGCACTTTAAGGACCAACCATGAAACATCCGTGTCTCAGAAAGCCAACCTCAATCACATGTCTATTCTAACAAAAATACATAAAAAGTAAATAAATATATTATATTTATATATTAAAATATTTTTATATCTCGCCAAACAACACAAAAGGTATATACAAAAAAACCGGCTCCGCTATCAGCAGCGCCGTAGGTATAGCCGGTTACGCAAAATATAGTTGCACATGGAAACACACTATATCTTGCTCAGCTTTGCATCCATGCAAGCACAACAGCTCTGCCCGGAGCTGCTGTGTGGGACGGCGCAACGCGCCTGAAAATAACTAAGACTTACGTCGTTTATGACGAAAATCCGGGAATTTCCCATACATAATCAATTGCATCCACTGCTTGTGGTCTAGTTCTTGCGATTGAACACTGGCTTGGCGAATGCGCTCTAACGCTTCTAAAACATGTATCCACTCCTTAGATTCTGTAAACTCTTTCTCCTCCACCTTGCGTTTAATCATACAAATCACGTCTGCCACTAAGCGTTCAATGCCTGTATGAGCACTCATCAAAGGCATGAATAATTTCTTTAAAAATACTTACAATATCGGCATATTAGGTCAATAAATAATCACTGTCAAAGGTTTATTTTTTAGTCACATTTATCTATAAAATAGTGCAACACCCGCCCCATTAACGACTATTTCTATCGACTCACTGGCCGTAGGCCAAAGCCACGCTATACTAGGCCACAAAGCAAAAAGCCAAACTGCACCGCATCCCTTGAAACCGCCGATTGACCCATCTATCCCGCTGTTCTTAGAAGCCATGCTCCTAGAACATGGCTTAAGCCAGAACACCTTATCTGCTTATCGGAAAGACCTCGCGCATTTTAGTCAGTGGCTGACAACAGAAGGCCGGCCCAAAACAACACTGCTAAACGCATCTCGACAAAACCTACTGGATTATCTTGCTTACCGACACCGCATAGGTCGACACCCACGTTCAACGTCACGCGCATTATCCTGCCTACGTCGCTTTTATCGTTGGTTGCTACAGTCTCAACTGATCGATCAAGATCCAACCCTGAATATCGAAAATCCAAAACTCCCACGCAATTTACCCAAGCTCTTAACGGAGCAAGATGTCGACACACTTATGAGCATGCCTGACCTGTCGACAACACTTGGCCTGCGTGACCGCGCCATGCTTGAATTGCTCTATGCTTGCGGTCTTAGAATTACTGAACTGGTTCAACTCGATATGCCCGCGCTGAATCTCAAACAAGGTATTATCCGCGTGGTGGGCAAAGGTCAAAAGGAACGCCTGGTCCCGATGGGCGAAGAAGCCACTGATTGGCTGAGGCGTTATATCGATAATGCTCGTCCAGAGTTGTTAAAAGGCAAACCTCAACAAGTCCTATTCCTCAGTCAACAAGGCAAAATGATGACGCGGCAAACATTCTGGCACCGGATTAAACAGTACGCGCTCACTGCTGGCATTCAAACCAACTTGTCACCTCACACACTGCGGCATGCCTTTGCCACCCATTTACTCAACCACGGCGCTGATTTACGTGTTGTGCAATTACTATTAGGCCATAGCGACATCAGCACTACCACGATCTATACACATATTGCGCAAGCACGGCTGCAGTCTTTGTATCAAGCGCACCACCCGCGTGCTTGAAGCCTTGTTCCAACTATCCTAACCACAAAGCTAAAACAACTTTACGACCTTCATCAATCAACAAATTAAACGTCTGACACGCCGCACGATTATGCATAATTTCCAAACCAATCTGTCGCTCATGTAAAGGCAGTAAAACTTTGGCTTCAGGGAATATCTGCTGTTCCCCGGTACCGAACACCACCAATTCCGGCTGATAGGCAATCACAGGCGACCATTCAATCTCATTTAATGAATGAATCGCCCAAACTTCAGGGTCTTGATCCGCAAAAACCAGTACATTTTCATCCAGACGGCGACCCGTATTCAGCGTGATGCTGCCTGGCTCGTAATGCTTAATATAAAAATCACTGTCGGGTTGATCGATAATGACGTTGACCATGCCTTTCTGAATCATAGATAATAACGCCGCACAGTGTAACCCAGGGATGCTAACCATCAAAATCCGACCACGTACCATTGATCAAACCACCTACCAAGCATTAATCGCACAAGGTGTTTCCCCACTGATCGCGCGCATTTTGGCAGCACGACCCACCACGAAAAACCCTGAGAAACTCTATCAGCCCAGCCTCAAAATGCTCGACCACCCGCAACAGCTAGCTGCTATCGACACCGCTGTTGCGCGATTAATACAAGCTATCCAACACGGAGAAGTTATTGGCATCGAAACCGACCATGACTGTGATGGTCAAACCTCACACGCCGTCATTTTCACCACCTTAACGCAGTGCTTCCAGTATCCTAAGTCTAAGACGCTCTCATTTATTGGTCATCGACTGGAAGAGGGTTATGGTCTATCGGACGCACTCGCAAAGCGCATCCTGGATCATGAACCACGCCCTACTTTAGTGATCACTGCGGATAATGGCAGCACTGATGAACCACGCATTGCTGAATTAAAAGCCGCTGGCATTGATACCATTGTCACAGATCATCATCAAATTCCTGAAACCGGTATTCCAACCAGTGCCATTGCCGTACTCAATCCAACACGAACAGACTGTCAATTCCCAGACCCTTATATCGCCGGCTGTATGGTCGCTTGGTTATTCATGGCTGCAACGCGTCGTGCACTGATTGAAACTGGGCAGCTACCCGAAACTTGTATGCCCATGCAAGATGTCTTGGATTTTGTCGCGGTTGGTACAGTCGCAGACTGCGTCAGCATGGCGCGCAGCTTGAATAATCGCGCCGTGGTGCAATATGGACTCAAACGTATTCAGAACAGCCAAAGACCTTGTTGGCAAGCGATTAGGCCTTTAATTAAGAACCCACGCATCAGCAGTGACGATCTGGGCTTCACCATCGGACCACTGCTCAATAGTGATGGGCGACTCTCAGATGCCTTGGGCTCAGTGAGCTTCCTGTTAGCAGATGACGTTGCCCAAGCAACCACTTGGGTGAAAACCTTATGGCAACAAAATCAAGCCCGCAAGCAGATTCAAAAGTCCTTGGTGGCACAAGCCATGCAAACCGCCGAGCAATTGGTCAATGCAGGTCATTACAGCTTGGTCATCCAACTACCGGACGGTCATGCTGGCGTACATGGTATTGCTGCAAGCCGTATTAAAGACCACTTCGGCCGACCAACCATTTTGTTTTCGCAGAAACAAAATCACCCAGAACTGTTAACTGGATCTGCACGCAGTATCGATGACTTAGATATCCGCCAATGCATGGCAGATGCCGTTGAACGGCTTCAGGATGAACGCATTCATTTTGGTGGACACCGGGGCGCCGCAGGCATCACACTGCCCACCAGCTGTTTCACTGATTTCCAACAGGCATTTGAAACTGCAGCACGCAACAGTTTAAAGCCAGACATGATTGGCCCTGCACTCTGGACCGATGGACCATTAACACCTGACTTATTAAACCTGAAAACGGTCGATGAATTAATTCAACTCGAACCGTTTGGACGCGAATTTGATCGTCCAACCTTTGAGCTCAACGCCACACTCACTGCCGTTAAGACCATTGGACAAGACGCCAACCATGCCAAATTAACCCTCAATATTGCCGGGCACGCTTATCCAGCCATTTGGTTTAACTGTTGTAGCGAGGACAACCCTCTAACGTATACAGTTGGTGATGCAGTCAGTTGCGTCGTATCACTGCAAGATAATCATTACTATACGCGTGAACTGCAGTTACAGATTTTGCATCTTGAAAGCTGTTGAGACACAACATTAGTACATACCTGATGTATTAAAGGTTAGTCACTAGCTGTTGACTTCCACTGCCTGCAATACTGGTTCTTCCGATTGCCCCACCAATTCCACCTGTTCGATTTTATCGAAACGAGCGGTGATTTTACGCGCAGATACATTGACCTCCTGGACATCTTTATTCGCCAGTTCAATGTGGCGTTGCAAGCCATCCATACGTTTTTGGAAACGCCCAAAATCTAGTGACAATGCCTGCAAATGCTCCTGAATCACGTGCATTTGTTGACGAGTCGCATCGTCTTTGATCACCGCACGAATTGTGGTTAAAACCGCCATCATAGTGGTGGGTGACGTTAGCCAGACTTTATTTTGATAGGACAGTTGCACCAGTTCTGGGTAATGCGCATGAATTTCGGCAAACACAGCTTCTGCCGGAATAAACATAATCGCCCCATCAGATGTTTCTCCTGGAACGATATATTTATCGGCAATGTCTTGAATATGCTTTTTAATATCTTTGCGAAATTGTTGTTGTGCCGCATGGCGTTCAGCATCCGAAATATCAGCCACTAATTTTTGATAGCTTTCTAAAGGAAACTTAGCATCAATCGCCAAATTACCCGTGGGTTCAGGTAGAAACAGCAGACAATCAACCCGTTTGCCACTGACCAACGTATGCTGCAGAGCAAAGTGTCGTTCCGGCAACATGTTGCGAATTAATGCGGCCAATTGCACTTCGCCAAATGCCCCTCTGGCACGTTTATCCGCAAGGAGGTCTTTCAAACTCAAGACACTGCCGGATAGCTCGGTAATCTTTTGTTGCGCCTGATCGATCAATGCCAAACGTTTTTGAATATCCGCAAATGTCTGATTGGTCTTTTCAAAGCCCTTTTGCAAACGCTGCTCAACTTGACCAGAAATTTCCTTTAAACGCTGCTCGGTTACCTCCGTGAGCTTTTCAACACGTTGTGCCAATAATTGGCTGCTCGCTTGTAAATTTTCACGTAAGTAACTTTGCATTTCTGTGCGCCCAAGCCGCAGTCCTTCTTGCACATCCTTCAGAACGGTAATATGTTGCTTGGCAAGCTCCGCCAAAATATCCTGCCGCTGAGCGTCGACAGCTTGCTGCATCTGTAAGGACAAGCGCAGCCACACACGGCGCATCACAAACGCACCTACACAGATTGCAACCAAAACTAAGCTACCGGCAATGGTTAACATCAAAGGGAACATGGCTTACCGCCTTAACGCAAAAATCCAAAAGCGGATCATAGCAAAAGTTGACGGCTTAAACTGCTACAGAATGCTGTGCATTTCGATGCAGAAAACGTGTGCGATAGACCCATAAGCCCGGCAAAAAAAATGACACTGACACTAGCACAAACCAGGGTTACGATAAAAAACCCATGCCATTGGCAATGTTGGACCACCCAGCCTAGTGGGAAACCTGATAACGCAGCACAGATATAACCGAATAAGCCCAAGAAACCTGTCGCTGTACCGGCAGCACGACGGTCAGAAAATTCGACTGCAGCCACACCAATCAACATTTGTGGACCATAAACTAAAAAGCCCATTAAAAATACTAAGCTTGCACTCACTACAAAGAGATGTGTTCGCGCCAGCCAAAACGCCAGAATGGCAAAAACCAATAATACGCTGTACATCACATTAATAGGGTCACGTTGCCCTTTAAAAAATAAATACGAGGCAAAGCCAGCAACCAGGCTCCCCAACAGCCCACCTATCTCAAAAAATGCTAAACAGGCATCTGCCGTTGGAATGCTATAGCCTTGCACAGTCAAATAACCCCCCCAATCACTGACTGCAGTGCGAGCGAAATAGACCATGACATAAGCAGCTGCTAATAACCAAATAGCTGGATTACGCAACACATAACGCACAAAAATTTTCCACTGACTGGTAGCTAATACTTCTGCATCATCCGCATGCTGAACGATTTTTTCCTGCCGATATTCTTCAACAGTTGGTAAACCTTCTGATGCCGGAATATCACGCAGACGATTGATCAAGAAAAAACCCATCACGATGGCAATCACACCCGGCACATACATGGCAGTACGCCAACTGCCAAATGCAATGGCCGCAGCTGCAATCAAAGGGATCAATGCGCCACCCACATTATGTGAAGTATTCCACACACTCCACCAACGCCCGCGCTCAGATTGCGCATACCAATAGGTTAATAATTTGGCACATGGTGGCCAACCCCAACCTTGGAAAAAGCCATTCAGCATCCAAATAATGGTGAATGCCCATAACGATGAAGAAGCACCAAATAATAAGTTCAAAATACCCGTAATGATTAGACCAATCGCCATAAAATAACGTGGGTTTGCGCGATCTGATAACATACCACTGATGAACTTACTCACACCATAACTTAAATAGAATGCACTGATTAAAATCCCGAGCTCTTCCTTGGTATACGGTAAAGTTTTCAGCATCTCAGGCATGGCAAACGTAAAACTTTTACGCGTCAGGTAAAAAACTGCATAGCCAAAAAACATGCTATACAAAATCCGCCAACGGAAGTGGCGATAATGCTGTGAAATTTTGGTTGAATCTTGAATTCTATTGGGAATCGGCGCGGCACGTAGGACAGAAAAAACTCGGAACAACATTTATTTTCTTAGGATATTTCTGAAAATTCTGCCCATTTTCTGGATTACGCCGCAATTTGCAAGCGAATACAGAACAAACACCTATGATTCTTGCGTATTGTCTACCTTAAGCCAGATTGGACTGACAAGACCAACAAACGCACTGTTGATAAACAATTTGCCTACTTACCAAAGATATAACGGGCGATCACTCAAACCCCAGGCAGGTCTCCCCACAACACCTTATGCAGCTGAATTTGAAACCGTACGGGCAAACGGTCACGCACGATCCAATCGGCTAATATATGCGCTTTAAGTTGTTCATAACTGGGTGAAAATAATACAGCACAACGCGCTGGCAAATCATGCTGATCAATCTGAGCCTTAGCCCAAAGGTAGTCAGCCTCATAACCAATCACAAATTTAATTTGGTCTGAGGGCTTTAAATGTGGCAGATTTTCCCAGTCATTACGTGCAACTTCATTGGAACTCGGGGTTTTCAAATCCATCACAACCATCACACGCTGGTCGACCGCTGCAATGGGTAAAGCACCGCTGGTTTCTAACGAAACCGATAGTCCCTGATCACACAAATTCGACAGTAATGCCAAACAATTTTTTTGTGCCAATGGCTCACCGCCAGTCACTGTAACGTGCTGAACACCATACTGCATGACTTGTTCAATAATATCGGACAAGGCGTACCTCTGCCCACCTGAAAAGGCATAAGCGGTATCGCAATACGTACAACGCAGTGGACAACCGGTCAGACGCACAAATACCGTTGGCAAACCAACCGTGGTACTTTCACCCTGCAAAGAAAGGAAAATCTCACTAATACGCAACGTTGTGTCAGTCACAATTTCACTCACAGGCATGACTCAATGCATATTCTTCAATTGTTTAGTGGCCAATTTCGCAACATCGGTGCCTTGGTAGTTTTTGACAACTTTGGTAAACATTTCCTTGGCATGTGCCATATCGCCATTGGCCAAGAAGATCATACCCAGCTTATACATCGCATCAGGTGCTTTGATCGCTTGAGGGTTATTGGCAACCCTGTGAAAAGCTTGTGTGGCTTTATCTGGACGACCTTGCGCCAAATATAAGTCCCCCAGCCAAAACTGGGCATCTGCCACCAATTTACTTTTGGGATATGCCTTTAAAAAAGATTCGAAAGCTTTGGTTGCCTGCGGATAATGGCGTTGCAACAGGTCCTGATAAGCCTGCTGATAGGCTTTCACATCCTTAGTTTTACCCGTCAATGGTATTTGTTTCTGTACTAACAGGCGCATGTCTTTTTTGGGAGTTGCCGCACGTAAACGCTGGGAAGCACTCCACTCTTCCTGTTGCTTCTGCAATAACGCAACCTGACTTTGTAAAGCCGATAAAGCATGTTGATTGGTTTCAACCCGACCTCGCAAATCAGCAAGTTGCTCGCGCATCGTATCTGCTTGATCTGGCTTTTGTGACAAATGCTGCACCTGGTTTTCTAAACGCGTTAGGCGCTGACTGACTGTTAAATCTTGTGAAAGGTGAGCCTGGAATACCGCTGTTGGCGTGTGTGCCTCAATGGAAAAAACCATGGTTAATGCACAGGTGACTGCGCCAGCCGTTACAAAATGCTTCATGCAGTTTTCGCTCCGCCACATGTTTTGCCATATTCAATATCAACCCGACGATCTAAACGATACGCTTTTTTCCAATCGCCTTTAAATTCAGCTGGACTCGCTGCTGGCTTCAACTCCCCGTAGCTAACCGTACATATTTGCGTCACTGGCACACCTTGTGCAGCAAAATATTGTTTCACTGCATTAGCCCGTTTTTGACCCAAATGAAAATTGTATTCTTGGCTGCCGCGCTGGTCCGTATTACCAGCTAACAAAACCGTCTTATCAGGGTGATTTAAAAGATATTTAATTGCTTGATTTGCTGCTGTCTTGCTGTCTGCATTTAAGCTGTATTGCGCAAAGCCAAAATAAATAACAGATTTACCTGAATTTACACCCATCGCTCCCTGTGTTGCACCATCTGCGTGCTGTTCATTCACGCCATTAAGAGATTCACCGGAAAAGCCTGGCTGACTATTAACACCACTGACATGTGTTTCATCGCCTGTTTGACCAGACTGACTACTATAACCATTGCCATCAACAATCGGCGCTGAATGCGTTACATCAGGTTCTGGCCCTGCGCATCCGGCAAGTGACAATACAGCGGCAACTGAAGCAGTCCATAATAGCCATTGTTTCATATTCAACTCCCAAACAATCTGGTTAACGCCAACACTGAAATTAGGTTGACGTTTAGGTTAAGAAAGGTGACCAGGCGGGTGATTGCACCGTACCTTGCGTCGCCGGCAAAGTTAGGCGAATTCTGCCATCAATTGAAGTCTCTGCCAAGATACCATGCGGCCGATCATAGTTGGCATAAATGACCATTTGACCGTTCGGTGAAACACTGGGCGATTTATCCAATTCTCCGGGTGTAATTACCTGCAATTCATCATTTGATAAATTAATTTTTGCAATGCGGATAGGTACCCCATGATGACTCTGATGCATGACGACCACTTCGCGACCATTCGGCAAATAGGCCGGATCGAAATTCTGCACACCTTGATAGGTGATACGCGATACCTGACGTGTTTTCAAATTCAATTGATAAATTTGTGGACTGCCGCCCCGATTAGAATTAAATAATAAATTCTGACCATCTGGCGACCACACCGGCGAAGTATTATTGCCAAAGCTGGTGAGTTTGGTCAGCTGATGTGTGGCTAAGTTCATCAAATATAAGTTGGTCCGAGAGGAATGCCCCATCGATAATGCTAATGCCATGGTTTTACCATCAGGCGACCAAGCCGGCGCACTATTAATACCAGGAAAACGCGCAATGAAAGAACGCTTTCCAGTGGCAAGCGTAATGGCGTAGACGTCATACGATTATATTGATAACTCACATACGCCAATTGGCGACCATCCGGCGACCACACCGGCGAAGCAATCGGACTGCCCTGTTGCGCCAACAAAACATGTCGATTCAAACCATCCACGCCCGAAATCACCAACTCATAAGTCGGATTCCGCGAATCGGGATGCAAAACCACCACATAAGCTAAACGTGTCGAAAAAACACCCCGCACACCCGTAATGGCTTGATACACCAGATCACTGATGTGGTGTGCTAATGCAACCAGCTCACGTGCCGGGATATCACGGTAAATTTTGCCGATTAGTGGCCGACCCCCCAGCATACTGACCAACTGGAACTTAACCGTATACGTCTTGGGCTTTTGACCTGCTTGAATTTGGCCTAACAACACATATTCCAAATCAGGATCTGCATGATGCCACGTTGACCAACTAAAATTAGCTAATTCATGTGGCTGATTTGGCATTTGACGGGTGGGCATTAAGGCAAAACGACCTGACATTTTGAGGTCTGCGGCGATCACACCGCCAAGCCCTTTATCCAGACCCATCTCAACTGCTTGAGCAGATGTTTTCACGAAGGGCACAATGGCAACTGGATAAGGTTTATCGACACCACGCGTAATTTGAATGGTCAATTTTGCAAATGCCGAGCAGCAGATAAAAATCCCAATAAACCCGATAAACCATGCACGTATCATTCGTTCAAAACCTGATCAACCTATATTGCTGAACGGTAGCTTAATATGTTCGAACTCTTTTGCAAGCGTCTTATCCGGTGGCATGGGTAAAGGCGAAGATTTACGCACGGCCAGAATCGCCTGAAGATCAAATGCGTTATTCCCACTAGAACGCAATACATGCACAGATTGCACCTGACCACGCAGGTCTAACGTAATCCCTAACACAACGGTTAATGCTTGAGATTGCGAAAACTGGTTGATCCAATTAGCCCGAATCGTTTGCTGAATTAAGCCAATATATTTTTCGCGTTGCGTAAGTTGCATTTGACGCAATGCTTGTGCGGCTGCCTGTGCTTTTTCATCTGCTGTAATCTGCTGCCCTAAACGCGTTAACGCCTGCTGACGCAATTTGTCAGCAATCGCTTTTTTCTTATGCGCCAATTCACGCGCAGACCGTTTTTCCGCCGCCTGTTTATGTGCGTGTTGTTCCTGACGTTTTTTCCGACGCAAGCGCTCTGCTGCTAGGCGCTGTTGTTTCTTTTCTGCATCGCGTTTGCGCGCTAAAGCAGCCTTGCGACGTTTTTGTGCCTGCAGGCGTGCTTTTTTCTGCTCAGCCAAGCGTTTCAAATAACGGCGATGCGCTGCTTTTTTTCGCTGACGCGCCTGCTCTGCACGCCTTTCTGCTGCACGTTGTGCAGCAATTTTTTGCTGGCGCACACGTTGCTGATGCTGATAGGCCGACTGGCTGATCACCTGTGCCTGGACGATCTTAGTCGTTTGTGCGTCCTGTACACGTTGAATGGCAACTTGATAAACACGGTGCTGCTGTACACTGGCAATCAGAATCACAATGATCAGCAGCAGATGCAAGATAATTGAAAACCCGAATGGTGAACGCAAATGGCGCAGAGCAAGGCGCCAATCAACTCGAAACATGCGCCGCCACTCAATCATGAAGTTTGATGTGCTTTATCTTGCGTCATCAAGCCAACTGTGGGTACACCAGCTTGCTGCAATAACACCATCGCTTGCACGACCTTGCCATAATTGACCGAACGATCACCGCGCACATAGACCTTACGCTTAGGTGCTTTTTGTAACGCTTGGTGCACTAAACGCTCTATTTCCACACTGGAAACTGGCGTTTTACCATCGCGTAAAATATTAATGAAATACTGCCCGGTCTGATTAACCGTCACAATGATGGGCTGATTTTGTTCCGGTGGTAAGGTTTTTGCTGCAGCCTGTGGCAAGTTGACCTTGACTCCATGAGTTAACAAAGGTGTCGTCACCATAAAGATAATGAGCAATACCAACATCACATCGATGTACGGCACCACATTAATTTCTGCAATTTGCCGGCGGCTGCGCTTACGGCGTCTTCTTAATGCCATCTTACAAGCTCCCTATGCCTGCTCTGAACGATGCAGTTGTCGCTCAAACAATGCCATCAGCTCATCCTGAAAACTTTCACTTTCACTTAGAATTTGTTCAGTACGTGACGAAAAACGGTTATAGGCCACCACAGCAGGAATCGCCACAAACAAACCCATTGCCGTTGCAATCAGTGCTTCAGAAATTCCAGGCGCCACCATGGAAAGCGTTGCTTGTTGCACACTACCTAAGGCTTTAAAAGATCCCATAATGCCCCACACAGTACCGAATAAACCGACATAAGGACTCACAGCACCAATAGTCGACAACAAGGAAAGTCCATGTTCCAAACGATCAGCTTCACGCATTACTGTCGCTCGCATGGTGCGATCAATCACTTCAACCTGACGTTCAGGTGACATCACACCTGACTCACGGGCTTTCAGAAAAGCTTTGAAACCTGATATAAACACCCGCCCTACACCGTATTGATGCGAACCCTCAGCTTGCAGTGATTGATAAAGCTTGCCCATCTCCTCACCTTGCCAAAAGCGTTGATTAAAGGCTCGGATCAAGCGATTGGCGCGTTTCAACAAACTGATCCGTTGAAAAATCACCGTCCAAGACCAAATCGATGCCAATAATAAAATCAACATAACAAACTTCACCACAGGATCCGCTGTTGCAATTAAGTGCCAAATAGAAAGTTGTGTGTCCAAAATTGTCTTCCTTTTAATAAGCGCCATTCACGCGCTAATGATTAAAATAAACTACCGATAAATAAAGCGTTACAGTAAATTCTGTTGAATACTGGCCGAAACCGGCAAATCAAAATGCTCATAACAACGTTTTGTCGCCATACGCCCACGTGCTGTGCGCGTAATAAATCCTTGTTGAATCAAGTAAGGTTCTAATACTTCTTCAATGGTACCTTTTTCTTCACCAATGGCTGCTGCCAGACTATCAAGACCGACTGGCCCCCCATCAAAATTCTGCATAATCGTCGTCAATAACTTGTGATCCATAAGATCGAGCCCTAATGGATCAACCTTTAACATCGATAGCGCTTGATCGGCTATTTCTGCTGCAATCACACCACTGGATTTCACCTGGGCATAATCGCGTACACGGCGTAATAACCGATTAGCAATCCGCGGTGTACCGCGCGAACGCCGCGCAATTTCTAAGGAGCCGTCCCAATCAATTTCTAATACCAAAAGATGGGCAGAACGCTGCACAATTTTGGCCAAATCTTCTATCGAGTAAAATTCCAAACGTTGGATAATGCCAAAGCGATCGCGCAACGGAGCGGTCAATAGCCCAGCACGTGTCGTTGCACCGACTAAGGTAAACGGCGGCAAATCCAGTTTAATCGAACGCGCGGCTGGTCCTTCTCCGATCATAATATCCAACTGATAATCTTCCATCGCCGGATAGAGAATTTCTTCAATCACCGGACTCAAGCGGTGAATTTCATCAACAAACAACACATCATTTTCATTCAGATTGGTCAGCAAAGCGGCTAAGTCACCGGCTTTTTCCAATACAGGGCCAGAAGTTTGCCTGAGTGAAACGCCCATTTCATTAGCAATGATATGGGCAAGTGTGGTTTTCCCTAGACCCGGTGGGCCGAATACTAAAGTATGGTCCAACGGCTCTTCCCGTAACCGTGCCGCACCAATAAAAATTTCCAACTGCTCACGCACAGCCGGCTGCCCACCATAATCGACTAATTTTTTTGGACGAATCGCACGATCTACACGCTCATCCTCACCACTGGCCGTACTGGAAATATCAGGTTGACGACCATTTTCAGAAACATGAATCTCATCGGTTTCAATCATGATTTAAAGCCACTCAAAACATTGGCAGGTATGCTAGCACAAGTATGCAAGAGTATCGCTGGGGTAGGCATGGAATCAGAGAGAAATTCTGCGATGCATTAAAAATGTTAGCACTAAGGCTCAAGCCCCACGCAGCTGAACCTTAGATAGTGGCGACACGAGTTTTTTCGTTGTGAAAATTGGAATAATTTAGATAAAAAGGCATGAATTCGAAGCGGCATAGCCACTCTATGCTATGAGAATTCAAGCCTTTTTAGCCAATTAGACCCTATTTGCAATAGAAATAAACTCGTGACGCCACTATCTGAGCTAATCATCGGGCAAACGCCCACTCATGCCACATGGCATAAGACTTAAATAACGTAATGAACTACTTTTTTAAGGTAAAGTTAAAGCCATCCATACCTGATTGATTATGAATCTGTTCTTGCATCCAATCGCGCTCTAAACTACGTGCCAACCTTAAACGAATATCAACTTGCACATCTCGACCATAAAACTCGGAATACTTACACAAATCACGCACCATTTTTTCAGAAAGATTAACGGTAACAGCTAAAGAATTCTCCGTTTCCACAAGCGTATACTGAATCATAGGTCTTCCTCCTCTTAAGAATACCCCAAACAAACAACACCCATTCAATCAAGACAGAATCCTACGGCCCAAAACGCCCATAGCCACTAACAGCTGAAAAAGAGTTTGCTTCAAAGAATATCTTTGCAAACTCATCAGTATGTATATGCAATGAAATAACTGCATATCAGGTTTCTCCATATCGAATTACCTAACCTGCCTTCCTAGGAAAATGCTGCTCACCACTAAAACGGGTTCACATGTTAACTTCATTTCCATATGAATCATTTCAATCCACTCAAACAGACCAGATTGAACTTATAACAGTCTATGCCTATCATAAGTTAACTGTCAATAATTTTATCCGTATTTTTAATATAAAATCCGAAAAAGTTGTTTTTTGGGCATTTTTTTACACTTATATCCGGAAAATTATAGTATCCATCGTTAATAATCAGGATGAATAAACAATGGCAAGAACAAAAACCGCAAGCCTAAAGGTCGTTACGGAACGGTCAGAAAGATTACGATACATACAAAAATATACCGGCATTTCGCGTCATGAACTTTGCCATAATACCGATCTAAAATATGACACCGTTTATCGCTGGGAAACGGGTAAAAGCCAAACATTTAACGAGCAAAGGGCTGCTGCTCTCATCGACAAACTCAAACAACATGGTGTCATGTGCACATTAGAATGGCTGCTACACGGCAAAGGTCATCCACCACATCGCACACGAGATATTATTGGTACGCCCGCAGGCAATAGATTTGAACTGGAAAAAATCCAACAAGAATTGACGCTTTTGTCGGAACACCATCTCGATATTGTGCACCATCAAGTCATTGATAACACGATGTATCCATTATTTAAGCAAGATGATCATGTTGCTGGCCTGAAACTAGAATCGGATGATTATCACCGTGCCATCGGTCAAATTTGCCTGGTCAAACCAGTTGATAGCCTTCAGATACTAGTGCGTAAAATTGAAAGAAGTGCTGAAAAGCAAAAGCATTGCCTGATTTGCCTTGAACCCGAACAAAACAAACCCCTACTACAACCTGATATAACATTGGACCTAGTGGCACCTTTAATCTGGTGGCGACGCCCAGCTTTTAATATTGCACGATCAACATAAGTAAAACGACTTGATGGGCGCCTTTGACGGCACCTGAAAATCCGCACCGTCAAACCAAGCATAGTAATAATGACCACCAGATTAACTCATGAGATGATGAGCAGGCCGCATAAAAATCAAGCCAATGTTCGCTGTGCAAATCTGCATCACTTGGATCAACAAATAAAGGAACTGCCTTCTTGTCGCGGATTTCTTGCAACACTGCTTGCTCAGTCGATGTCATCGGATCATGTGATACAGTTTCAGCCAATTGCACCAAGACATCCATTTCGTACTCACTCTTGAGCACTAACCATTTAAGTGCGCCATCATAGCCAGCTACCAGAAAGTAACCTTCATTACTGAACAAGTAATACTCGGCGATATCATTTTGTGCCAACATATCAAAGAAAGGCTGCACGATATGTGGGTCTGTCAAACACACTGGCGGGCATTTTTCCCGTGGCAAACTGTGCATAATAATCCGTGATAGCTCTTGAAAATAAGCAACCTGCTTTTGCCGAATATGCGATACGATATCTCGATACATACCTGGTTCACCTTTGCGGTGAAACTTGTCGATGGTCTTATTATTTAAGGCTTCTAAACCATTTTCATCATTCGCCTCTCCAGTCAACATGATTTTAAAAAAATCGCAATGTTCTAGCTGACGGCAAAGCTCCACTCCACTCATGACAGGCATTGCATAATCTACCAGCACAACGGCTACTTCATCAAAACGGCTGGGGGTTATAGATGTGCTCATGAATTTTCTGAATATTAACCGTGACACCACCTTGCTCAAAGTCGTCTCCCGTTCCACGCAATACACAGCATTGGGTGAAATTTTGAGCCTGATACTGCTGAAAAAAGTCGATCGCATCACCTGGATTCATAAAATTTTTCGACAAACTAACATCGCCATAATTCAACACGAGTTGTTTGAGCAAAACAGGATCATCATCAACAGCAACGACTGTCGTTGGATGAAAACAGCATGGTATACCTAAGCTTTTCATACGATAACCCTCTGAAACACAATTTTTATCACAAAAAAATAGTATAGCGCCTCATTCATTTCGCATCACGCACGATAGGCAGCTCAACAATAAAATGGGTATATTTTCCCAATTCTGACAAGCAGCGGATTTCACCTCCCATCTCTTTAATCACCATGCGACAGAAAGCCAACCCAATCCCGGTACCATGACGAGTTTGGGTAAAGAAAGATTCAAAAATATAAGGTAAAGTCGCACTGGAAATGCCTTTGCCTGTATCCCTAAAGTGTAATTTATTAAAGCTTTCCGATGATTCAGTCCAAATCGTGATATCACCTTTGCGTGCATCTTGAATAAAATAAAGCGCATTTTTGAGCAGATTAAACAACACATTCAACATACATTTTATCATCACCACAAAATTGGAAATCGACGCCAGATTGACAATGAATTTTATCCAGTTCATCCAATTTAAACGGGTAAAGCTTAAGGGCCTCTTCAACACAGGATGCAATAGAATGAGTCGTAAAATCTTCTCTCGGCACCCTGAGCATATTGACCTTTTTGTTGAACATGTCGATAAAAACCAACCCTGACTTGACCATGGTGTCAATGTCATCAGCACTATCCGATAAAACTTCAATCTGACTATTAGAAATATTTGGAACATCTAGATGCTGCTGTCTAGCAACCTGATAAGTCGCAATTAACCTTGGCAATAGCCGCTTCAAACCCGTAATTAATGAACCAATGGCAAATAAAGGTGTTCTCAGTTCATGCGCAATACTGGCACCCACTGCCCGCATGGTTGAAATACGCATTTCCTCTTGGCGGCGATTATTAATTGAAAACAACCCACCGATAATAATGGCAGCCATAAAAGTAGCGGCAATGCCGATTAGTTGACTGTTGTTGAACAAAAATTTAGACATGCCAAAAGGGCTATAGAAGCCAAAAGAATAATATACACCTATGGCTAACAGTAACCCTGAAACCAAGACAAAAAAAGCATCCAAAACATCAAATAACAGCAACACAATAAAAAACATCGTGACATCATTCATCAGCCAAAGAAAATTCAAATGATTTTTCAATGTCATAAATGTAAAAAAGAATGGCAGACAGAAAATCACACTACCATGCCAGTAAATAGGCAAAAACTTTTCTAAACAGCGCGGCCATTTTTTATAAAGCATTAGGGGCACACATAAAGCAGTCGCCACGAAACGTAATGAAAAACTCTCGTAATTATCTGGTGTTAAAACACTCCACAGAAAATAAAACAGTGGATAGTTAATAGATAACAAAAACCCAAATATGCCTATCTGGCTGGGGTTACGCTCTGTATTTTTAATCAAGAGATCCATAAAACCATGGAAAATGCTAAATATTTTCATCAAATCTTATGCATGGGTTTTTTCAACATTATCAGGATACTAGGATGATCGCACAACGGGAGACTTCTTAATTCAACTGATTACAGAACTCACTGAAGCCATACCAACTGTTTATTAATGAAAACGATTCAAAGCACTAAACCAAGGTCCTATTCCCTATTAAAACCCCCACTTTATTGCCCGACCATTATCAACCATACTGGATTTTGGTCTTGACTATTATTAAGTTTGGTTAATAATGGTCGGATAAAAAATAGTCATTTATTTGCTTATGGATCGAATTTACAACCAATTGATAGAAGATCATTTTGCACGATATAACCAAATGGTTTTTTTATCGGGTCCCAGGCAGGTTGGTAAAACAACGATTAGCCAACATGCTTCCCCAGCAGACAAACCTGCTTGCTTCTTTGATTGGGATAATGATGCAGACCGAGACATTATATTGCAGGGTGTCGATGCAGTTGCTGCACATTGTCACTTGGCGACAGCAGACAGTGTTAAAACGCGAATTACGTTTGATGAAATACATAAATTCGCCGACTGGAAAAACTTTCTGAAAGGTTTCTTTGACAAGTATAAGCGCAGGACACAAATCGTAGCAGCAGGCAGCGCAAAAATGGACATCTATCAGAGAGGTGGTGATAGTTTAATGGGGCGTTATTTCCCCTATCATGTTTATCCCATTTCTGTTGCAGAGTGTGTGAACACCCAGTTTGATGAAATCATTTTACATGATCCCGAAGAACTTGACTGGCAAGATTATCAAGCACTGCTGCTGTATGGCGGCTTCCCTGATCCTTTTTTAAGGCGGCAAAAACGATTTTCACATGTGTGGTCAAAAACCAGGAGAAATCAGTTATTCCGTGAAGATTTGCGCGACTTAACCCGCATCATGCATATCGATAAGATGGAACTACTGGCCACTTTTCTAACACACCAAGCAGGACAATTAATCACCTTCTCAGAACTGGCGAAAAAAATACGTGTTAGCATTACGACCATACAGGATTGGATCAGTGTCCTCGGAAATTTTTACTACAGCTTTTTAATTCATCCATGGTCTAAAAATCTACCAAGAGCTTTAATCAAACAACCCAAATGCTATTTATGGGATTGGTCCATGCTACAAGACAGTGGCGCCCGGGCTGAGAACTTTATCGCAGTACATTTAAAAAAGGCCGTTGCATTTTGGAATGATGCAGGCCTAGGAGATTTTGGATTATTTTTCCTACGCGATAAGGACCAACAGGAAGTCGACTTTTTACTCACGAGAGAACAAGCGCCGTGGATATTGATAGAAGTTAAATCGTCTAGTCGGACTAAATTGTCGAGCATATTAGCATATTATCAACAAAAACTAAGCGCACCCTATGCCTTTCAAGTCGCCATAGATATGCCGTACAAGCCGATAGATTGTTTTCAGTATCACGAACCCACCATTGTACCTGCCATCACTTTGCTTTCTCAGTTAGTCTGACAGGCGCCGCTCTGGGCAAACTGAGCCAGATGCAGGCAACAAAAAATTCCAGTGCATTGATAATCAAGACAGAGCAGGGTCCTATGCCAATCGCAATTCCTCTGGACCGAAATAAAAAGCGGAAAAGTCATGCCTATTTAATGCGAAATTTG
>CAZIIK010000005.1:0-7504 GCA_964539235.1 uncultured Gammaproteobacteria bacterium
AATCACTCGGGTATACCTTTTCCATGGCTTGTGTGCTGCATATCACGTGACAAATCGGTATTATGACCCTGCACATCCCAAAAATCCGCATCTGTTTGAATGCATAACAAGAAAAATACCCCTTTTCGGACAGACTCTAAGCTTATCTTTTAATGCTTGTTGCTGACGTTGTGCATCTGTCTGTAGTTGTTAAATTTGTTGTATTTTTCTTTGAAGTCTACCCCATAATGTGTCATGTTGACCTCTAATTTTTTTTGTACTGCCTTGGCTGTTTTGCCTTGTTTTTTGCTGTTGCAAGGTCTCTTTCCAGCTGGGCGGTTAATGCTGCTTGTGCTTGCTGCTGTTCAGCCATTGCAGCGTTCAGTGCTGTGATTTCAGCTTGGGATTTTTCTAATGCTGCTTCAGTTTCAGCAGTTAGTTTTGCTTCAAGTTCTGCAATCTGTTGTTGGAGTTGACGAGTCTCTGAGTTGGCGGTTCGGCGTTGTGCCTCTGAATCTCGTAATTTGCCTTCTAGTATTGCTATCTCGGGTGCGAATTCTTCACTCATTATTTTTCGGTAGGCTGTAGTGGTATCAGTCCGTGCATGCTCAAGTTTAGCCTCTAGTGTTTGCTTCTCTTTTCTCAGTCGTGCTACAAGACCTTCAGGTTTCTGGTTTCTTGTTTTGACAGTCTTCAATTCGTCTGCTTTCTTGGTGTTGAATGCCCTAGCTTCAGTGGCTAGTTGAGCCAATTTAGCTGCTTACCGTGCGCTCTCGGCACCTGCTTCTGGTCTGTACTTCGCGACCATGTCAGCGTTGGTTGCTCGTGGGTAGGGTGCTAGTTCAGCTGCTTTGATTAAATATTTCTGTGTATAGCGCGCAACGGTTTTTTGGGGTAACACGCTGATCAGATCAGCCATGTGTTGTGTTGTGTTGCGAACTGCAGTCCGATTGGTTCCCTTGTATTTCCACGCCGATGTATCCACTCGTACATGCCGCAAAGGTGGTGTAGCAGAAAATCTTTATTGAGTTCCAGCTGTTTTACCCAGACAGTTTTGGCGAGTGCTTTAAGATTGGCCATAAACGTTTTGCGGTCTGCTGCTGATTTGTATTTATAGAAGCCTGCGAATATAAGATTAAAATTAGTCCCTAATAGCATTTGATCCGTTAAGCTCCTGAAGCCAGTAATGTCAACTGCGCAGGTGGGGTCGAATTTTCTATGGGCTCGTTCGACTATGTCTTGGAAGGTTCCCAGTTGGCATACAGTTCAGTGCCGCTAACCAGTCCTGGGTTAAAGCAACCGCATCCTCTGCTGTAGGTATTCGAGTTCGACCAATTGCTTTTAATTGCTCCAGGATCTCATCCGTGTTGAGTGGTTTGGGCTTGTCTTTGGCCTTTTTGTGCTTCTTACTATTTTTAACCCCGACTTTTTTTGGGGGATTTAATGCAGTGGTAAATTCTGCAACTGCTGTAGCAGTCATTTTTGAAATGGGTTGGATCCATGTTGTGTCGATTTGCATTGCTGGACTTCGGCCTGAGGTTATGGCTGTACATGATACAGGTGCATCTGATCCTGCTTGTCGGCTCGCAAATGCTTTAAAAGCTGCAAGTTGTGCTGATAAGTCTTTTCCTCTTCCTCCTGGTTGTAATCTTCCGTCTGGGCCAACAGTCATGACTGTTACGCCAGAAGGTGGTCTCGGTGAATCTAACATTTTAATCATCCTTTATTGTTATTTTTGACATAAATTTATCATTATTTTGCTGTTAAAGGAATATTTTTATTTTTTTATGTGTGAATAGTCTTATTATGGTAGGTATGACTTCACCCTTTGACAAAAGGGCCGTTAGTGTTGTTTTTGAAGGCTTGACTTCGACAAACTCAGCCAGCGCTTGTTTAAGTGTTGGCCACCCTTCGATAAAGGCTCAGCCAGCGCTTGTTTAAATGATTGTGCTGACAGCTCTGCGATAGGTTCTAAGGAAATAAGGTGTTATAGGTTTGTCCCAGTGCAATAAAAGACCAGGGAAAGGTCCAGATGACGCTGATCCCCAGTAGTAATGTGCCGCAGATGATCAGCAAGAAAATGCATATCATGAGGCGTAGGCAGGGCCAAAAGTGATGGCGTACGGTTTGCATGGATACCGTAATGCACTGCCAAAACGGCAGTTGTTTGTCGACCAGCAGTGGTATGGAAAATAACAGTAAAATGTCCAAGGTGATCATGTAGACAATGGCAATGGCTTGTGTGGTGTATAAAACTGCGTGTGAAGCGTGGCGGTAGGCCAAATAGTAAAACACGATGTTGAGAATATTGGCCATTAAATAGGTGACAAATGACAACAGGCCGGCTTTGACGATCCAGGCAAAATAACGCAGGCCGTCTTAGTAGCGCAGTTTCTCTTGGCGTGCGCGGCGGATACCGAGCATGAATGCGCCGACTAAAAAGGGCGCGGAAATAATATTGGAGATGAAAGGCCAGTAGAGGTAATGCAGGTGTAAGCTTTGCCAGCTGCTGAGGTGTCGGCTGTAGTTATCAATGCCTGCGCCACCGACGTATCCAATCACGCCGAGGAATATTAGGCAGATGAAGAAAGCCCATTTGCTGCCTTTGACTAATTGCCAGGAGTCTTTAAGCGTGTCGCGTACGAAGCGTTGATGAATCAGCATAACCATTGAATCTGTACTGTTTTAGAAGGATGGAGTATAGTGCAGGGCTTGATTGAATGCGATGCCGCGTATGCGAGATTTTGAGTAGATGCTGGTAAAGCAGCGGAACGAGCCGTCCTTGGCTCTATTGTCCTCTGAGCATCCATGCTACTGCATATAAGACATGCTTCCTTGCATGTATTCCGCTACCAGCAAATGCATTAGACCATAGCTTTTTATGAGAAAAAATTACTATTTTTTGCCAGTAAAATAGCCCTTGTTTTCTGTAGGCAAATTGTCATTCGCATTCTTAGATCACGTCATCCATGATGTGGTGCTTAGCTTTTTGTGTTACCGTGCGCGCTTTCAGTTTGCCGCAGTATTAACTTTATGGAAACGAATAGCCTGACCACGCAAATTGCCGATCAGAAAACCCGGTTGACTGTGCTTCGGGGGTATCTTTGACTATGCCGACAAAGTTGAACAGCTGGTCGAAGTCAGCCGAGAACTCGAACAGCCAGAAGTCTGGAATCAGCCTGAACGTGCGCAGGCTTTAGGTCAGCAAAAAGCGCAATTAAAAGCAGCTGTTGGGACGATTGATGGTGTGACGCAGGGTTTAGACGATGCCGAGACTTTATTGCAGTTGGCGCTGGAAGCAGATGAAGAAGATTTATTAGTTGAAACTGCCACAGCGTTAGAAGATACGGAAAAACAGTTGGCGCAGTTGGAATTTCAGCGCATGTTTTCTGGCGAGTTGGACGCCAATGGTGCCTACGTGGACATTCAGTCAGGTTCTGGTGGAATAGAAGCACAGGATTGGGCGGAGATGTTATTGCGCATGTATCTGCGATGGATTGAGAGCCATGGCTTTAAGGCGACACTGATGGAAGCATCGGCCGGTGAAGTCGCCGGTATTAAAAGCGCAACGATTTATGTTGAGGGTCAGTATGCCTATGGCTGGTTGCGTACCGAAACCGGTGTGCATCGCTTGGTCAGAAAATCGCCATTTGATTCGGGTAATCGGCGGCATACATCGTTCTCTGCGGTGTTTGTTTCACCCGAGATTGATGACAATATCGAAATCGACATTAACCCAGCCGATATTCGAGTGGACACCTATCGCGCTAGTGGTGCGGGTGGGCAGCATGTCAATAAAACCGATTCGGCGGTGCGTTTAACTCACGTGCCCACTAATATTGTGGTGCAGTGTCAGAACAACCGTTCGCAGCATCAGAATAAAGATCAAGCCATGAAACAGCTGCAAGCAAAGTTATATGAATTAGAGCAGCAAAAACGTAACCAAGAAAAACAGGCATTGGAAGACAGTAAAGTTGATATTGGTTGGGGGAGTCAGATTCGTTCCTATGTGTTGGACCAGTCGCGTATTAAGGATCTGCGTACCGGCGTGGAAAATACGAATACTCAAGCGGTATTAGATGGTGATTTAAATCGATTTATTGAGGCCAGTTTAAAAGCTGGTATATAATGCGCCGCTATTATTTTGAGAGAACAGTTCATGAGTCATTCTGCTACGCCCGACACCCCTGAGTTAGATGAAAATGCACAGATTCAGTTGCGGAAACAAAAATTAGCTGATTTGCGTGAGCAGGGGCTTGCTTTTCCGAATGATTTTAAGCGTGATGCTGTGGCTGCTGATTTGCATCAGCAATATGGTGAGCAATCGAAGGATGAATTAGCCGCGATTGAGTCACCGCAATCGTATCGTATTGCCGGCCGTATGATGTTGCGTCGTATTATGGGTAAAGCCAGTTTTGTGACCTTGCAAGATATGTCAGGTCAGCTGCAGGCTTATGTGCGGAAAAATGATCTGCCTGAAGGCGTGTATCAGCAGTTTAAGCAGTGGGATTTAGGCGATATTGTTGGTGTTGAAGGCACTTTATTTAAGACCAATACCGGTGAATTGTCGTTGCATGCGACCAATATTCGTTTGTTAACCAAGGCCATACGGCCATTGCCTGATAAATTTCATGGGTTGTCAGACCAAGAGATGCGTTTTCGCCAACGCTATGTCGATTTGATTATGAATGCCGATACACGACGGATTTTTCAGGTGCGCGGCCAAGTGATCGCCGGTGCGCGACAGTTTTTGCTTGACCATCAGTTTATGGAAGTCGAAACGCCGATGTTGCAGAGTATTGCCAGTGGTGCTGCAGCAAAGCCTTTTAAGACACATCATAATGCGTTGGATTTGGATATGTTTCTGCGGATCGCGCCGGAATTGTATCTCAAGCGGTTAGTGGTCGGCGGTTTTGAGCGGGTGTTTGAGATTAATCGTAACTTCCGCAATGAAGGTGTTTCAACTCGGCATAATCCGGAATTCACCATGTTGGAGTTCTATCAGGCTTATGCTGATTATGAAGATTTAATGGACCTGACAGAACAATTAATGCGCCGCTTGGCAGAAGATGTATTGGGTACGTTGCAGGTGCCGTATCAAGGTGAGGTGTTTGATTTCGCACAGCCGTTTGCGCGCATGAGTGTGATTGAATCAATTTTGCATTACAACCCGGACGTGACATTGGCCGATGTGTCGACACGTGAAGCTGCGGTGGCTTTGGCGGAGCTTTTAAATGTGCATGTGGATGCGAGCTATGGCCTGGGCAAAATTCAGTTGGAAATTTTTGAAAAAACTGCGGAGCACCGTTTGATTCAGCCTACGTTTATTACCCAGTATCCGGCTGAGGTTTCACCGTTGGCGCGGCGCAATGATGCGGATCCTTTTATCACTGATCGCTTTGAATTCTTTGTCGGTGGTCGTGAGTTAGCAAATGGTTTTTCGGAATTGAATGATCCCGATGACCAACGTGAACGTTTCATGCAACAGGTGGCTGCTAAAGCGGCGGGTGATGATGAAGCGATGCCATTCGATGCAGATTATGTTGAAGCTTTGGAGTATGGTCTGCCGCCGACTGCCGGTGAAGGTATTGGGATTGACCGGTTGGTGATGTTATTTGCTGATGTGGCGTCGATTCGTGAAGTGCTGCTGTTCCCGCATATGCGGCCGGTTCCATAACTTTAAGTCTGCAATTTTCCATAAAGCCAATTCTTTGGCGAGGAAATCTTCTGCAATGGTGGTGACAGGTGCTGTGAAATTAAATGGCGCATATGTCAGATTGACTGGCCGAAACTGGCCCAGTTCAGTCACGTCGTTAGCACTGCTGCTGCAGTGTGTGTTGTGTGTGATTAATACTTATTCGGCGCCACTGTGTTGAATATTTTTTAACAATTTCCAGATAAGGTCATTGGGTAAGTAGTGCACCACGTCGCGGCAGATTACCCATCCTGCTGGCGGTAATTCAGCTGTCAGAATATCTGCAAAGGCAAAATGCATGTTGGGGCGATGGGCAAAGGCGTGTTGGCATTTTGTAATTAATTCAGGGACGCAATCTAAACCGTAGTATGGGATTTCACCGATATCGATGTGATGCAGGAGATTGGCATCACCACAACCGGCATCTAATAGGCTTTGAGGCGCAAAGCTTTTGAGTAATGCTTCCAACGCATGACACAGTTTTGGCGTGAAACGGTAGTCGCTGTTTGGACCCGAGCTGCTGGTGGCATTGCCCCAGAAATTCTCTTGGTAGTAGCGTTGGAAGATGTCGGTGTATGGCACGTATTTTTCTCGTGGTTTTTTGATGCAAGTCAAGGTACTGTGTGCGCTCGCTGTGTCAAGTTTAATCCGATTGTCAGAAGGAGTGAGCCATGCAGGCTTGGAAGCAGAAGATAGTCAGTAATTGGTATCGTTCACATGCTGTATATTTAAGTATTTTGTTGCCATTGTCTTGGCTGTTTCGAGGCATTGTGCGTGTGCGTCGAGCGTATCTTAATATTTTCGCCAAGCAATCGTTTAACGTGCCGGTGATTGTGGTTGGCAATATTACTGTGGGTGGTACCGGTAAGACGCCTTTGTCGATCGCCCTCATGCAGTATCTGAAGCAACAAGGGTTTAAGCCCGGCTTGATCAGTCGTGGCTATGGCAGTGTGTACCGTCATTTTCCCTTGGAAGTCACGGAAAAGACCGAAGTGGATTTTTCCGGTGATGAGCCTAAATTGATCGCGCAGCTTACGCAATGTCCGGTGGTGATTGACACTATGCGTCCACGTGGGGTGCGGTGTTTAATCGAGCGGCATGATTGCGATGTGGTTATCAGTGATGATGGTTTACAAAACTACCGTTTGGCGCGGGATATAGAAATTGCGGTGTTAGACGGTGTGCGTGCGGTGGGCAATGGTCATTGTTTACCAGCGGGTCCTTTACGTGAGCCGGTTGCGCGGTTGTCCCAGGTGGATTTTGTGGTAGTTAATGGTAAGCGTTTGCCACAGTTTGCGCAGTTGGAACAGTATGAAATGGCTCTGGTGGTGCAAATGTGTCGTCAATTGTCACATGCTGAGACACGGACATTAGATGATTTTGCAGGCAAAACCGTGCATGCCGTTGCCGGAATTGGGCATCCGCAGCGTTTTTTCGATACGCTATGTGCACACGGTATTGATGTGATTCCACATGTGTTTGAAGATCACCATATCTATCGGGAAAAAGATATACAGTTTCAAGACGGTTTGCCGATTTTATTAACCGAAAAAGACGCGGTGAAATGTGAGGCTTTACCATGCCAGAATGTCTGGGTGGTACCGGTTTCGGCAGTGGTTCCTGAAGGTTTCTTGGCGCAGGTTGAAGCAAAATTAGCTGAGTGTCACCAGCGTTTAAAATAGTATGCAAAGAGGGTACCCGAGAAGCTTCTGCCTTCGGCCAAGCCTTTGTTAAAGGCATTTTTCAGCATGCTACCGTAATGCACTCTACATTTGGATTTTTGATGCAAATTTGATCATCACAAGCCAAAAAGACTAATTTTCATGCAGC
>CAZIIK010000006.1:0-5902 GCA_964539235.1 uncultured Gammaproteobacteria bacterium
CATGGCTTGTGTGCTGCATATCACGTGACAAATCGGTATTATGACCCTGCACATCCCAAAAATCCGCATCTGTTTGAATGCATAACAAGAAAAATACCCATTTTCGGACAGGCTCTAAGGTATTGTGCTTCTTGTTTAACCTGTAATAGGTCGATGGCCAGGTGAGGGATATGTTTAAATCGCTCTTTGATTAGCGTGCTTTTCCCGGTTCCTCTCGCACCAAACAGAAAGAAACTGTAGTCTTTAGGGAGTGTTATTGTTCGTTTTTTCATGGGTTAACTTCGGATTTGCACCGTTTTTCCGAAGTATATACTAGATTTTGAGTTATTTAATCCCAAATATACTCGCCCATCGGTGCGCATGGCCAGTTGTGTTCTGTTGGCTTTGCCTGAGGCGTGATGAATGCTTCCCCTAATAATGAGCAGATTTTTTCGGCTAATAATGGTGCCAGTGCCAGTTTGGTTGGCCACGCTGTAATCAGGTTGGTGCTGACGCTCGTCGCGACTGGGCCGTCTGGGCGATTACCACGCCTTTGCGCACCTTCTGCGCGATCGACCCGATCGGTGAACCAGGTGCAATCTGTCAAATCAACCCAAGGCAATAGGCGTTGTAGCAGGTGTTGTGCGGTTTGAATTTGCGTTGCTGTATCACGTTCCACGCCAGTCTCAGCCAGTCCGCCGCCTAAATACCAAATGGTTTGGCCATTTTGGTCTTGATGTGTCGTTACGGTCAGCACAGGCGTGGTGCCCTGTTCAATACAATGCATATAAACGGGTGGTGGTGTGTGTCCTGCTGGAAAACGCAGCCACACCATGTGCAAAGGTCTTTTTTGTAAGTAGGTCGGTGCATAGTTTTCAAGCAATGGTTCTGCACCGGCGCCTGCGGTGAAGATGTATTGTTGCGCATGGATTTCTGCTGAACGTGAAGCGTGTTGCATGTTTAAGTGGGCAATGTCACCTGTCAACGTGTGCTGCGTTGTAACTTCACCCCATAGGATATTGGGTTGTATGGGTTTGGCCAGTGCCTGTAGTAGAGAACGCACCGCCAATACCGTTTCGGACAAGGCACATAAATTGCCGTCAAAAGCGGGGTTTTTAAAAAAATCAGGTAGTTGATTTGCCTGTAACACTGCACTGTGGCTGCTGAGCATTTTGTGGGAGACAAAACTTTTTAAGGCAGAGGTAAATTTGCCGCGAGTCCATAAATAATGGGTGTCTGACAAAACATCGACAGCGCGCATGTCAATACTGCCCTCGCCGTGCAAACAGTCGCGCCATACCGCGGGCATATCGGCAACGCCGAGTGCTGCCTGAGTGAGCTTGCCTTTCAAAGCATATTTAGTCCCGCCGTGAATGATGCCTTGGGCACGTAAGGTTTGTCCGGCGCCAATTGCTGTTTTTTCCAAGAGTAAGACGTGGTAACCCTGTTGCGAAAGCTCGCGTGCTAACCAGAGGCCAGCAACACCGGCTCCTACGATCGCAATGTCACAGTCCATGCGCATTTGCAGTCCTCAACCTACGATTTGAAAGGCAACCATGATAGGATACCGGCCAGTTGAAAGAAAGCAGATTTGGCTATGCTATATTCGTTGGCAGACAAAAAGATTTTGGTCGTTGGCGACATCATGTTAGACCGTTACTGGCGTGGAGAAACGTCACGCACATCACCAGAAGCACCTGTGCCGATTGTCGATGTCAAACACATCGAAAATCGAGTGGGTGGCTGCGGTAATGTCGCCCTAAATATTCAAGCTTTGACGGGCCAAACCCACGTGTTGTCGGTTATTGGTCAGGATGAAGCGGGCGATGTGTTGAAAACTGATTTAACAGCAGCTAGTGTGGCTTATGATTTTGTTGAAATAGCTGATCGACCTACGACCACTAAATTGCGTGTTTTGAGTCACCAGCAACAGATGATTCGGTTGGATTTTGAAGAGAATTGTCAGTCGGTCGATAAGCGGGGGTTGCTCACACACTTTGCAGCGCAACTACCTGAAGCTGATTTGGTGATTTTTTCTGATTATGCCAAAGGTGCGTTGGCTGATATCCAAACTATGATTGCTGAGGCAAATGCGCAAGGTGTGCTGACCTTGGTTGATCCCAAAGGGCGTGATTTTTCACGTTATCAGGGGGCGACTTTAATCAAACCGAATTTGGCTGAATTTGAAGCGATTGTGGGGTCATGTTCTGATGATGAAACGCTGGAAAGCAAAGCGCGTGCATTGTTGGAGGAATTGTCCTTAGAGGCTTTATTGATCACTCGTGGGGCGCAAGGCATGACGTTGGTACAGCGCGATAAATTAGTGCGTCATGTACCAGCAACTTCGAAAGAATTAAGCGATGTCACCGGCGCGGGTGATACTGTGATTGCAACACTGGGTTTGGCGATGGCGGCTGGATATACACCGTTGGCATCCATGCATCTTGCCAATTTGGCGGCTGGTATTGTGGTCGAAAAATTAGGTACATCGACGGTTTCTTTGCAGGAATTACAAGCGGCCTATGCCAGTTTGCGTAATTTGCCCAAAGGCGTCACGACGCGGGAGAAATTAGCCAAAGCCGTGAAAGAAGTGCAGCAGCTGGGCAAAGATGTGGTATTCACCAATGGTTGTTTCGATTTGTTGCATGCTGGCCATGTGACTTATCTACAGAAAGCACGAGAGCAAGGCGATTTCTTGGTAGTGGCGGTGAATGATGATGCTTCAATCCAACGCCTAAAAGGCCCTGAGCGACCAATTTCGCCCTTGGATTCGCGCATGGATGTTTTGGCAGCATTGGGTTGTGTCGATTGGGCGGTATCTTTTCATGAAGACACACCAGAAAATCTATTGCACGAACTCCAACCTAATGTATTAGTGAAGGGTGCAGATTATCAAATCGATGAAATTGTCGGTGCACCGATCGTTTTTGCATATGGCGGTCGGGTTGAGCGTATTGCACATGATCGTACTGATATTTCAACGACACAGTTACTCGAAAAAGCACGGCGATGAAGATTCTCATTACCGGACCTTCCTGGGTTGGCGATATGGCCATGGCGCACGCTTTGTGTCGCCATTTACGTCAACAGTATCCTGATTGTTTGATTGATATTTTAGCGCAGGCATGGTGTTTGGCTGTGACAGAGCGGATGCCTGAAGTCCGCCGTTCCATTGTGTCGCCGTTGAAACATGGAGAATTGGGTTTGCTTAAGCGCTATCGTTTGGGCAAATCTTTACGCGCCGAAGCCTATGACTGGGCCATTGTATTGCCCATTACTTTTAAATCAGCATTGGTGAGTTACTGGGCTAAAATCCGGCGGCGAACGGGTTGGCATGGTGAATGTCGCTATGGTGTGTTGAATGATCGTCGTCCCTTAGATCCCAATGTTTTACCTCTGATGGTGCAGCGCTTTGTCGCACTTGGGTATGATGAGCAATCAGATTGGTCGCCTGATCAAATCCTGCCACCTAAGCTGGTCGCGCAGGCTGATGCTATTCCCGATATAGTGGATCACTATGCATTGAAAATTGCGCCTGAGCGACCGGTTTTGGCCATATGTCCAGGTGCTGCGTATGGTTCGGCTAAGCGTTGGCCAGTTGAGCATGTCGCCACGTTAGCACGGCAAAAATTAGCAGAAGGTTGGCAGGTGTGGTTATTAGGTTCTCCAGCCGAAGCCGACCTATTGCAGACCATTAATCAGCAGGCCGAACAAGGGTGTCAAATTTTAGGTGGTCAAGTCAGCTTGGCGCACAAGATTGATTTATTGTCGTTAGCCAGTGTGGTGGTGAGTAATGATTCAGGTTTATTGCATGTAGCAGCCGGTTTGCAAAAGCCGGTTATTGCGATTTACGGTTCGACCACCCCGGATTTTACACCGCCGTTATCGCTCCATACACGCATTCTGCAGACCGAGCATACTTGTCGACCGTGTTTCAAGCGCGAGTGTCCATTGCCAGAAGCTAAATTGCCAGAAGCTCAATTGCAGTGTTTGAGGGATATTCAGCCAACACAGGTTGCAGCTGCTATCGATCAATTGGTAACGGTTGCATGACACGCGTATTGATTGTCAAAACCTCTTCAATGGGTGACATTATTCATACGCTGCCGGCATTGACAGATGCGCAGCAACATTGCCCTGATATTCGCTTTGACTGGGTGGTGGAACAAAGTTTTGCTGAAGTGCCCGGTTGGCATTCCGCGGTTGACCAGATTATTCCAGTCAAATTAAGACAGTGGCGTAAACAACCCCTACGCATGTGGTTTAACCCAGAGTTTCGTCAGTTTCGCCGCCAACTGCTTTCACGACACTACGACTATATTATTGATGCGCAGGCCTTATGCCAAAGTGCCTTGGTCGCACGCTTAGCTCGAGGTCTACGCTGTGGATACGATCGCCAGTCAGTGCGTGAATTTCCAGCAACCTGGTTTTACCAACGTACGGTTCACGTTGCCAAACAACAACACGCTGTAACACGTATGCGTCAATTATTTGCGCAGATTCTGCAATATCCGGTCCCTCAAACCCTGCCAGACTACGGAGTGCGAGCGTACTTTTCAGCGCTGCAGCAACCTTTATATTTACCAGTGTCATTACCGCTGCAGCCTTATTTAGTGTTCTTACATGCGACTACCTGGGACACAAAATTGTGGCCAGAAAGCTATTGGGTCGCTTTGGGTCAGCGTGCTAACCAAGCAGGTTTTTCAGTGGTGTTTACCAGCGGTAATACAACTGAAAAAGCACGCGCTGATCGTTTGGCTGCGCAATTAGATGTGGCACAAGCGCTACCCCGACTATCGATCGTGCAAGTCGGACAGCTACTGAGTCGGGCACACGGTTCGGTTGCCGTCGACACAGGATTCGGCCACTTATGTGCTGCTTTGTCATTACCGTGTGTATCGTTATATGGCGCAACCAGTCCAACACTGACCTCGGCATATGGTCAAAATCAAACCCACCTGCAGGCTGACCTCGATTGTGCACCATGTTTGAAGCGCAGCTGCCAACGCACAGACCGCGACCATTATGCCGTGCAGCCGCCTTGTTTTGAGGGTGTTACGTCTGAGCGTGTTTGGCAGGAACTGACAGCTTTGTGTGAACGGGCAGCGATTTGAAGTGGATATTTTGATTATTATTTAATCATTTTGATTGATTTTAGATCTGAAATTGTTAATAATTGAGTCATGCAAAAATCTCCTTGATTGGGGTGAAATGATGTCAGATACACTGACAACGCCGCATGACCGGTTTGCTAAAGCCAGCCTGCAAGAAAAGGCAATGGCCAAAGCTTTTTTACAAGCGCATTTGTCCCCAGCGCTACAGAAACGCATTGATTTGAAAGGCTATTGCATAATTTCAGTAACATATGAAATTCAAGGCGAAATCTGATGAAAAAGCCGATCATAGATAAACTATTTGAGGGTTTTGAAGAAGATTTTAACGATGAGGTTCGCTGTTAATGAGGTTATGCAATGGTCTTTTTGATTCAATGAGGCGACCAATAATAAATTTATCCTACCCCACCTTAAACGCATTCAGTCTGATATCGTGTATAAGTGTCTAATCGATCAGAAGAGCAGTTACATTTATTTTTTACTGGAGCACCAATCGACGCCTGATGAACTGATGGCTTTTCGCAATTTACAGTACAACGTTGCTTTGATGGCTCAGCATCTGCAGACAGGCCATAACAAGCTTCCGGTGATCGTGTCGCTTTGCCTGTACAACGGCAGCAAGTCACCTTACCCACACAGCACTGATGTATTGGACTGCTTTGAAAATACTTAGAGTCTGTCCGAAAAGGGGTATTTTTCTTGTTATGCATTCAAACAGATGCGGATTTTTGGGATGTGCAGGGTCATAATACCGATTTGTCACGTGATATGCAGCACACAAGCCATGGAAAAGGTATACCCGAGTGATT
>CAZIIK010000007.1:0-15261 GCA_964539235.1 uncultured Gammaproteobacteria bacterium
CGTAGAGATGGTGATGCCTGGTGACAACATTCAAATGAAAGTTGAGCTGATCACATCAATTGCGATGGAAGAAGGTCTGCGCTTTGCGATCCGTGAAGGTGGTCGTACTGTCGGTGCCGGCGTCGTCGCTAAGATCTTTGAATAGGTAGGAAATCAGATGTCAGAACAAAAAATACGCATCCTTTTGAAGTCATTTGATTATCGTTTGATTGATATGGCAACAGCAGAGATTGTTGATACAGCTGAAAGAACAGGGGCTCAAGTTATTGGCCCCATTCCTTTGCCAACGCGTAAAGAGCGTTTTACTGTGTTGATTTCTCCGCATGTGAATAAAGATGCGCGGGATCAATATGAGATCCGTACGCATAAGCGTTTGATCGATATTATCGCAACAGCAGCAACAGTTGATGCATTAATGAAATTAGACCTGGCGGCAGGTATAGACGTAAACATTAGTTTGCGCTAGAATACGCCGGCTTTAAATTAGGTGTATGGCCTGATCGCTATATTTTTCGGGCTATGCGGTAAAAACGGGATGATCCTTTTGGGCCATTCTTAGGGTGTCAGTCAATCGTAATTGGCATCGTGGTTTTTTTATGTGGCAACGCGTAGAAAACTGCATTAATAGAGGACAAACAGATGACGATAGGTGTAGTCGGCCGCAAGTGTGGCATGACGCGTGTCTTTATGGATGACGGTAGTGCAGTCCCTGTGACTGTGATTCAGGTTGAGCCTAATACTATTGTCCAAGTCAAAACGCTAGATTCTGATGGATACAATGCGATCCAAGTTACAACGGGGTCAAAAAAGCGTTCCCGAGTCAATAAGCCTGCCCTTGGGCATTTTGCTAAGGCAAATGTTGAAGCGGGTCGTGGTTTATGGGAATTCCGTCTTGAGTCTATTTCAGACGATCATCAGGTAGGTAAAGCGATTGATATATCATTATTTGAAGTTGGTCAGAAAGTCGATGTTTCTGGCACCAGTAAAGGTAAAGGTTTTGCTGGCGGTATTAAGCGCCATAACTTTTCGATGCAAGATGCAACACATGGTAACTCTGTTTCGCACCGTGCGCCTGGTTCTATCGGTCAAAACCAAACGCCAGGTCGCGTTTTTAAAGGTAAGAAAATGGCGGGCCAGATGGGTAATGTGCGTAAGACTATTCAGTCAATCGAAGTTGTACGTGTTGATCTAGAGAAAGGGTTGCTGCTGGTAAAAGGTGGTGTTCCAGGTGCTATTAACGGCGATTTAATCGTCAAGCCTGCTGTAAAAGTTGTGCAGGGAGGTAACGCGTAATGGAATTAGCATTAACAACACAGAAAGGTGCGGCTTCAAAACAAGTGGTTTCTTTAGCCGACGTGACTTTTGGTCAAGCTTATAACGAATCTTTGATTCATCAGGTTGTTGTCGCTTACATGGCGAATGCACGCCAAGGCACTAAAGCGCAGAAAACGCGTTCTGAAGTGTCGGGCGGTGGTGCTAAACCATGGCGTCAAAAAGGGAGTGGCCGAGCGCGTGCTGGAACGAGTCGTAGCCCTATCTGGCGTAAAGGTGGCGTAACGTTTGCTGCAAAGCCTACTAGCTATGCACAAAAAGTTAATCGTAAGATGTATCGTGCTGCAATGCGCTCAATTTTATCTGAGTTGGTTCGTGAAGAACGTTTAATGGTTGTAGAGAAAATGGAGCTTGATCAACCTAAAACTAAATTATTGGCTGCACAGCTGAAAGCACTTTCGTTGACTGATGTTCTGATTGTGACAGAAGAAGTGAATGAGAATTTATACCTGGCAGCGAGAAATATTATCAATGTCGATGTGCGGGATGCCTTTGAGTTGGATCCTGTTAGCTTGATTGCCTATAAAAAAGTTCTTGTCACTAAAGGTGCGATTAAGATTATTGAGGAGCGTCTGGCATGAATAAAGCAACATTAATGAAAGTATTGGTTTCGCCACATGTTTCAGATAAGGCATATCGCATGGGTGATGAAAGTAATCATGTCGCTTTTAAGGTTGCCACATGGGCAACTAAGCAAGAAGTTAAGCATGCAGTAGAAATGCTGTTTGAGGTAGAAGTTGACGCTGTTCGTACAGTGAACATGAAAGGGAAGTCTCGTCGTTTCGGTAGAATTGAAGGCCGTACAAAAGACTGGAAGAAGGCTTATGTCAAATTGAAGCCTGGTCACGATATTAGCTTTATCGAAGCAGAAAAGTAGGGGATTAGAATGGCTACTGTTAAGTTAAAACCAACCTCTCCAGGAAGACGATTTGTTATTAAAGTTGTCAACCCTGAACTGTATAAAGGTAAGCCTCATGCACCGTTATTGGCGCCTAAGCACCAACGTGCAGGCCGAAATAGCGATGGTCGTATTACAGTTCGTCACCGTGGTGGTGGGCATAAACGTCATTATCGCATTATCGATTTCAAGCGTAATAAAGAAGGTGTTCCAGGGCGTGTAGAGCGTTTGGAATATGATCCAAACCGCAGTGCTCATATTGCCTTGATTGTGGATCAAGATGGTGAGCGCCGTTATATTATTGCGCCTAAGGATTTACATGCGGGTGATACTGTAATTTCAGGGTCTGAAGCGCCTATTAAGCCAGGTAACTGTTTGACACTCCGTAATATTCCAATTGGTACGGTTGTCCACTGCGTTGAGTTGAAGCCAGGTAAAGGTGCTCAACTTGCAAGAAGTGCGGGAACGTCTGTTCGTTTGGTTTCTCGAGAAGGCATGTACGCTATTTTACGTTTGCGTTCCGGTGAGATGCGTAAGGTGTTGGTGGATTGTCGAGCAACGATTGGGGTTGTTTCTAATTCTGAGCACAGCCTACGTTCTTTGGGTAAAGCCGGTGCTTCTCGTTGGTTGGGTCGTCGTCCGACTGTTCGTGGTGTTGCAATGAACCCCGTTGATCACCCACATGGTGGTGGTGAAGGTAAAACTTCAGGTGGTCGTCATCCTGTGACGCCTTGGGGTGTGCCAACCAAGGGTTATAAAACACGTAAGAATAAACGTACAGACAAGCTGATTATGCAGCTTCGTAATAAGAAGTAGTAAGGGGATAAAGTCGTGCCACGTTCATTGAAGAAAGGACCTTTTGTTGATCATCACTTGCTCAAAAAAGTGCAGGTTGCAATAGAAGAAAAAAGTCGTAAACCAATTAAGACTTGGTCTCGTCGGTCCATGATTATCCCTAACATGATTGGTTTGACCATTGCGGTACATAATGGTCGTCAACATGTTCCAGTTCTGGTTACGGAAAACATGATTGGCCATAAGTTAGGCGAGTTTGCATTGACCCGTACTTATCGTGGCCATGCCGCTGATAAGAAGGCAAAAAAATAACCGAGTAAGGTAGAGTAAGATGGAAGTTTCAGCAAAACATAAATTTGCAAAAATATCTGCCCAGAAGTGTCGCTTGGTGGCGAATCAGGTCAGAGGATTGCCGGTTGAAGCGGCATTGGACCTGTTGATGTTTAGTCAAAAAAAGGTGGCGGGTTTGATTCGGACTGTTTTGACGTCGGCAATTGCTAATGCCGAGCATAACGAAGGCTTAGATATTGATGAGTTAGAGGTTTCAACCATTTTCGTGGATGAAGGCCCAACAATGAAACGGTTTCGTGCGAGAGCAAAAGGGCGTGGTACACGTGTGCTAAAGCGTACTTGCCATATCACGGTCAAGGTAAGAGAGGTTCAATAATGGGACAAAAAGTACACCCAACAGGTATTCGTCTGGGCTATACCAAAGAATGGGATTCGGTATGGTATGCAGATAAGAAGTCGTATGCCGATATGTTGAATACAGATCTTCAAGTTCGTGATTTTCTACAGAAAAAATTGGAAAAAGCATCGGTTAGCCGAATTAAAATTGAGCGTCCAGCTAACAATGCGCGTGTTATTATTCATACGGCACGCCCCGGGATCGTCATTGGTAAAAAAGGTGGTGATGTTGAGGTGCTGAAGAAAGAACTAACACAGATGATGGGTGTTCCAGTTCGCATTAGCATTGAAGAAGTGCGTAAACCTGAGATTGATGCTCAGTTGGTAGCAGATGGTGTTGCCCAGCAACTTGAGAAACGTATTATGTTTCGCCGGGCTATGAAACGTGCCGTGCAAAATGCCTTAAAAGCAGGTGCGAAGGGCATTAAGGTTTCTGTTAGTGGTCGGGTCGGTGGCGCTGAGATTGCACGTACTGAATATTATCGTGAGGGTCGAGTGCCTTTGCATACACTGCGTGCTGATGTTGACTATGCAACTTCTGAAGCATTGACAACTTATGGAATCATTGGGATCAAAGTTTGGATTTTTAAGGGTGAGGTAAAACCTGGTCTTAAAAAAGAATCTAATACGGCTCCTCGTGCAGCTAAAGAGGCCTCTGATCGTAAGGGAGGTAAAGGGTAATGTTACAGCCAAGAAGAACAAAGTTTAGAAAACAACATAAAATGCGTAATCGCGGTGAAGCGACGCGTGGTGCTCGTGTTAGCTTTGGTGGGTTTGGTTTGAAATCCACAGGACGTGGTCGTATTACAGCGCGTCAAATTGAATCTGCGCGTCGTGCGATTAGCCGTTACATTCGCCGTGGCGGGAAAATTTGGATTCGTATTTTTCCAGATAAGCCGATTACTAAAAAACCATTAGAAGTTCGTATGGGTAAAGGTAAGGGTAACGTTGAGTACTGGGTTGCTCAAATTCAACCTGGGAAAATGTTGTATGAAATCGAAGGTGTTAATGAAGAAACAGCTCGTGAGGCATTTCGTTTAGCAGCGGCTAAATTACCAGTTTCCACTACTTTTGTGAAAAGAACGGTGTTGTGATGAATACAAAGGAATTAAGAGAAAAGAGTGTTACAGAATTGGAAACACTCAAATTGGATATCTTGCGTGAGAATTTCAATCTGCGCATGCAACGGGGCTCTGGTCAGTTGAATCAGAAGCATTTGTTGCGTGACTCAAGACGCAATGTTGCGCGTATTGAAACAATACTGACAGAAAAGAAGCAAGAAAAAACTGGATCGGCAGGCGGTGAATCATGAGTGCAACAACAGATAATGTAACAACAGCTATTCAGCGGACATTAAAGGGTCGAGTTGTGAGCGATAAAATGGATAAAACCATTACAGTTTTAGTGGAACGCCGTGTTCGCCATCCTAAGTATGGTAAGTTCATGAAACGCTCTACCAAGTTGCATGTGCATGATGAAAGCAACCAATGCGGAGTTGGTGATACGGTTTCCATCAAGGAAGGTCGTCCTCGTGCAAAGACTAAGGCGTGGGAACTGGTTGAAGTCATCGAAAAAGCTAAATAGAACGGTGCTTAGGCCCGCTGGGCCAAGCGCTTTTCATTTGTAATTTGGGTGCTATAATGATGCCCCTTTTGAATCCGGGGTTTGGAGTAAAACAATGATTCAAATGCAGAGCGAGCTAGCTGTTGCGGACAACAGCGGCGCAAGAAAAGTTGAATGTATTAAAGTATTAGGCGGCTCTAAGCGCCGTTATGCTGGTATTGGTGATGTGATTAAAGTCACTGTTAAAGAAGCAATTCCCCGGGGACGTGTGAAAAAAGGTGATGTAGTTTTTGCGGTTGTCGTACGTACTAAAAAAGGTGTACGGAGAACCGATGGATCTTTGATTCGCTTCGATTCTAATGCAGTTGTTTTATTGAATGCGACTAAGCAGCCAATTGGCACACGGATTTTTGGTCCGGTAACACGGGAACTTAGGACAGAGCAGTTTATGAAGATTGTCTCTTTGGCCTCAGAAGTTTTGTAGATTTTATAAAGAGAATTGGGTTATGTGGAAGATCAAAGCAGGTGATCAAGTTATTGTCATCGCTGGTAAGAACAAAGGCGCGACAGGCACAGTGCTGCGCGTTTTAAGAACTAAAGATCGCGTGGTTGTTGAAGGTGTAAACATGGTGAAAAAGCATGTTAAGCCTAATCCGCATCAAGGCACAGAAGGTGGCATCGTGCCACGTGAGGCGGCCCTGCATATTTCTAATGTGGCGATTTATAACCCGAATGCCAAAAAGGCAGATCGGGTCGGATTTAAGTTTTTAGAAGACGGAAAAAAAGTACGCTTTTTTAAATCCACTAAAGAAGTAATAGACGTATAGAGTTGGGTAAGTAGACATGGCAAGGTTGCAAGAACACTATAAGAACCAAGTGATTAAAGAACTGCAAGAGCAGTTTAAATATGAAAATATCATGCAGGTACCGGCGCTGGAGAAGATAACGCTCAATATGGGTGTTGGCGAAGCAGCAAAAGACAAGAAGGTCATGGAATTTGCAGTTCGTGATATGACGGCGATTTCAGGTCAAAAACCCTTGGTAACTAAAGCACGTAAGTCAATCGCCGGCTTTAAAATTCGTGATGGATGGCCGATTGGTTGTAAGGTTACTTTGCGTGGTAAGCGTATGTATGAGTTTTTAGATCGGTTAGTGAATATTGCGATACCACGTGTGCGTGATTTTCGTGGTCTGAATGCACGTGCTTTCGATGGCCGTGGCAACTACAGTATGGGTATCAAAGAGCAGATTGTGTTCCCTGAAATTGAGTACGATAAGATTGATCGTATTCGAGGGTTGGATATCTGTATCACAACAACTGCTCAGACAGATGAAGAATGTAAAGCACTGTTGAAAGCGTTTAATTTTCCATTGAAAGGATAAGAGATATGGCAAAGTCTTGTATGGTGGAGCGTGAAAAGAAACGCATGAAATTGATTAAGCAGCATGCGGAGAAGCGTGCGCGTCTTAAAGCAATCATGCTGGATGGCAGTGCGACACCCGAGGAAAAATGGCAGGCTCAAGAAGCTTTACAAAAATTGCCAAGAGATTCTAGTCCTGTTCGTCTGACACATCGTTGTCGTGTCACGGGTCGTCCTCATGGCGTATATCGTAAATTTGGCCTGGGGCGTAATCACCTGAGAAAAGTTGCGATGCAAGGACATGTTCCTGGTTTGAAAAAAGCAAGCTGGTAAAGAAGGATTAAATTGAAATGAGTATGCAAGACCCTATTGCAGATATGTTTACTAGAGTACGCAATGCACAACGTGTGGGTAAGACCCTGGTTGAAATGCCGGCTTCTAAGCTGAAAATTGCGATTGCAGGATTGCTCGAAGCAGAAGGCTATATTGAGTCCCATGGAGTTTCCGAAGGGAATTTGCCTGTATTGAGTATTAGGCTGAAGTATCACCAAGGATCTCCTGTAATTGAACTCATCAAAAGGATTAGTCGTCCAGGCTTGCGTGTTTATAAAGCATGTGCCGACTTGCCAAAAGTATTTGGTGGATTGGGTGTTGTTATCGTTTCAACTTCTCAAGGTGTCATGACTGGCGGTGCAGCAGCTAAAGCAGGTTTCGGTGGTGAAATCATTGGCTGTGTGGCCTAGTAAAGGAAGAATTAGATATGTCTAGATTGGCTAAAAAACCGATTATTGTTCCGACAGGTGTTGAAATCTCTTTTGTAGATGGCGCTGTCCACGCAAAAGGCAGTAAAGGGACGCTGGCGCACCGTGTGCATCCGCTTGTGAAAGTTGAACATTCAGAAAATATGTTGAACTGTAGCGCGTTGGATAGTAGTAAAAATGCGAAAGCTCAATTGGGCACAACCAGCGCATTGCTGAAAAATTTAGTGGCGGGTGTTAGTCAAGGATTCGAACGCAAGTTGCAGCTAATTGGTGTGGGTTATCGTGCAAAAGTTCAGGGAAATAGCATTAATTTAGTTTTAGGTTATTCCCACGAAATTAATCATCCGCTGCCGGAAGGCGTTATAGCTGAGACACCTTCTCAGACAGAGATTGTTTTAAAAGGTATTGATAAACAACTATTAGGTCAGGTTGCTTCCGAAATTCGGGCTTATCGTCCGCCAGAGCCATACAAGGGTAAAGGTGTGCGCTATGCAGATGAGCACATTAGTCTGAAAGAAGCTAAGAAAAAATAGATAGGTAGTGACGATGGATAAGAAACAGTCGCGGATACGCCGCGGGAAAAAAGCCAGAATGCATATGCTAACTCAGAGAAAAATTCGTCTTTGCGTGCATAGAACACCTAAGCATATTTATGCGCAAGTGATTTCAGAAGATGCAGATACAATTATTGCAGCCGCTTCAACTGTTGAGAAAGCGCTAACTGAGAAGCTCTCATTCACTGGGAATATCGCAGCAGCTGAAGCAATTGGCGAAGCAATTGCATTACGGGCAAAAGAACAGGGCGTTTCTGAAGTGGCCTTTGATCGCTCTGGATTTGCCTATCATGGCCGGGTTAAAGCACTGGCTGAATCTGCTCGTAAGCACGGTCTAAAATTTTAATAAGGGAATGCAGAAGAAATGAGTACTAATGAACTGCAGAAAGGCGACGGTTTTATTGAAAAGTTAGTTCAAGTGAACCGTAATGCTAAAGTTGTAAAGGGTGGCCGAATTTTTAGTTTTTCTGCTTTAACTGTCGTAGGTGATGGCCAAGGGCGCATTGGCGTGGGTCGAGGAAAATCACGTGAAGTGCCTGTTGCGATTCAGAAGGCGATGGAAAACGCACGTAAAAACATGGTTGAAATTGATCTGAATGGTGACACGCTATGGCACCCTATTACACATAAATTTTCTGCGTCGAAGGTTTATATGCAGCCAGCCTCTGCCGGTACCGGTATTATTGCTGGCGGTGCTATGCGCGCGGTCTTTGAAGTATTAGGCGTACATAACGTTTTAGCTAAAGCTTATGGCTCTACAAATCCTGCCAACGTTGTCTATGCAACTATTGGTGGTTTACAAAGTGCTATGTCACCTGAATCTGTGGCTGCAAAGCGTGGCAAACCTGTTACAGAAATCATGGAGTAAAGGTTGTGGCAAATAAAATGATTCAAGTTACCTTGACGAGAAGCTTAATTGGTCGCTTAAAAGATCATAAAGCTTGTGCTTCTGGTTTGGGTTTGAGAAAGATGCATCAAACCGTTGCAGTGGAAGATACACCTTGTACACGCGGTATGATTAATAAAATTTCCTACATGGTGAAGGTTGAGGAATAAGACATGCGCTTAAATACTTTAAGTCCGGCAGAGGGCTCTACAAAAGCGGCGAAACGTCGTGGCCGAGGTATTGGCTCGGGTTTAGGTAAAACTTGTGGTCGTGGTCACAAAGGCCAAAAAGCACGTTCAGGTGGTTATCACCGTGTTGGTTTCGAGGGTGGACAAATGCCATTGCATAGACGTCTGCCGAAATTCGGTTTTACTTCCCGTAAGAGCTTGGTCTCACGAGAAGTTAGTACCAGTGAATTGGCGAAGCTAAAAGAAGATATTATTAGTGTTGATAGCCTGAAGAATAGCGGGATTATCACTAAAAATATGCGCTACGTTAAGATCATGCTATCGGGCGATGTGACACGTGCTTTTACTGTTAAGGCTGAAATTTCTTTAACAGCGGGTGCACGTAAAGCAATTGAAGCTGCGGGTGGCAAGGTAGAGGCTTAATCATGGGCAAACGTGCTAAACCATCAATGCCATCACAAAGTTCAGGTGGTCTAGCCGAGTTAAAAAGACGCTTATTGTTTGTTTGCTTTGGTATTATCATATATCGCCTTGGTGCTTATATTCCAATTCCAGGTATCAACCCTTTAAAGCTGGCCCAATTTTTCCATGCACATAGCAATGGGATTTTGGGTATGTTCAACATGTTTTCTGGTGGGGCATTGTCGCGTCTGACCGTCTTCGCGTTAGGTATTATGCCCTATATCTCTGCCTCTATTATCATTCAGTTATTGACGGCCGTAATGCCAAAATTAGAAGAACTGAAAAAGGAGGGGGAATCTGGGCAACGTAAGATTAAGCAGTACACGCGTTACCTGACTTTGGTTCTTTCTATATTTCAGTCTTTTGCCATGACACGCTACGTCGCTGCAGAGGGATTGGTTTATTACCCTTCAATTAATTTTTACATTACGGCTGTGGTAACGCTAACAGCTGGGACCATGTTTTTGATGTGGTTAGGCGAGCAAATGACTGAACGTGGAATTGGTAATGGTATCTCTTTGATCATTACGGCCAGTATTATTTCGGGTATTCCGACGGCTATTATGCATACATTAGAACAAGCGCGTCAGGGTAATTTGAGTTTAGTTTTGCTGCTCCTGATTGTTTTGATTATTTTGGCAGTGACAGCTTTTGTTGTTTTTGTAGAAAGGGCCCAAAGACTGATTACAGTTAATTATGCCAAGCGCCAGCAGGGTAGAAAAATGTATGCGGCTCAATCGAGTCATCTGCCATTGAAGATTAATATGTCTGGTGTAATCCCAGCCATTTTTGCTTCGAGTATTTTATTATTTCCTTCCACACTAAGTCAGTGGTTTTCGACAGCAAAAGGCTTTGGTTGGTTAAGTGATGTGGGGTTAGCGATTTCACCTGGGCAACCTTTGTATTTAGTTGTTTTTTCAGCGGCTGTTATCTTCTTTTGTTTCTTCTATACCGCGTTAGTATTCAATCCAAAAGATACGGCTGATAATTTAAAAAAATCGGGTGCGTTTATCCCAGGTATTCGCCCAGGAGAGCAAACTGCTAAATATATTGATGGTGTGATGTCGCGCTTAACTTTAGTTGGCTCTTTATATGTAACTTTGGTATGCTTGCTGCCGCTTTTGATGATGACTGCTTGGAATGTTCCGTTTTATTTTGGTGGCACTTCCTTGTTGATCATCGTTGTTGTCATCATGGATTTTATTGCCCAAATTCAGTCACACCTTATGTCGACCCGCTATGACTCTTTGTTGAAGAAAGCTAGTCTTAAAGGTGGTGCTGCGAATATGGGCGGATTATTGAAATAATTGAGTAGGGATTAAACGTCATGAAAGTACGTGCATCAGTGAAAAAGATTTGTCGTAACTGTAAGACAATTCGCCGTAAGGGTGTTGTTCGTGTGATCTGTAAAGATAAGCGTCATAAACAACGTCAAGGTTAAAAAAATAGCCCCTTAAAGCGCTTCTTTGGATGCTTGATTTTCAGGGAGGTGCGCGCTATCCTATGGCGCCTTAAAATAAGGGTGTTTGAGGCCACGTATTGTTGGCAAGTAAGTTAGGAGCAGAATGAATGGCCCGTATAGCAGGGATTAATGTACCGGATCACAAACATGCAGAAATTGGCTTAACCGCTATTTATGGTATTGGTCGTGTCCGTGCAAACCAAATTTGTCAGGCAAGTGGCGTAAGTCCTCAGAAAAAAATTCATGACTTATCTGAAGCTGAGCTGGAGACAATTCGGGGAGAAGTTGCAAAGTACACGATTGAAGGTGACTTGCGACGTGAAATTTCCATGAATATTAAGCGTTTGGTCGATCTAGGCTCTTTTCGCGGTATTCGTCATCGTCGGGGTTTGCCTTTAAGAGGACAGCGCACAAAAACAAATGCGCGTACTCGTAAAGGTCCTCGTAAACCAATACGTTAGTTAGCACAACAAGGATTATTGAGCAAATGGCCGTAAAGTCGACACGAAAAAAGGTAAAACGCGTTGTAGTTGATGCGATCGCACATATCTATGCAACCTTTAATAATACAATTGTTTCTATCACTGATCGTCAAGGTAATGCACTTGCTTGGGCTACTGCTGGCGGTAGTGGTTTCCGAGGTTCACGTAAAAGTACGCCTTTTGCTGCTCAGGTTGCTTCGGAGCGAGTGGCTGACATGGTTGCTGATTATGGTGTGAAGACGCTAGAAGTGATGGTTAAAGGACCAGGGCCAGGACGTGAATCTGCTGTCCGCGCGCTTCATGCTAAAGGTTTGAAAATTTTGAGTATAACTGACGTAACGCCGTTACCACATAATGGTTGCCGGCCACCTAAAAAACGTCGTGTGTAGGGATTAAGTAGTCATGGCTAGATATATTGGACCAAAATGTAAACTGTCTCGTCGCGAGGGAACAGATCTTTTTCTCAAAAGTGGTGTTAAAGCGCTTGATGCAAAATGTAATGCAACTGCTGCACCTGGCATGCACGGAAATAAACGTGGTCGTCTTTCCGACTATGGTGTGCAGCTGCGTGAGAAGCAAAAAGTTAAAAGATTGTATGGCCTGTTAGAGAATCAATTCCGTCGCTATTACAAAGAAGCTGCACGTCGTAAAGGCTCTACAGGCGAAAATTTATTAACCCTACTTGAAGGGCGTCTAGATAACGTTGTTTATCGTTTGGGGTTGGGTTCTACACGTGCAGATGCGCGTCAGTTGGTTTCACATAAGTTGATTTTAGTGAATGAAAAAGTTGTGAACATACCTTCCTACCCATTAAAGCCAGGTGATGTCATCTCTGTTCGTGAGAAAGCGAAAAATTTGGCGCGTATCCAATTTGCTTTAGAAATGTCGAAGCAAAGAACTCCTTGTGAATGGGTGGAAATGGATGAAACTAAGCTGGTGGGTACATTAAAAGCGTTGCCTGAGCGTTCCGATTTGCCATCTGAGATCAATGAACAATTGATTGTTGAACTTTATTCTAAGTAATCCTTCTATTTTGGAGAGAAAAGTATTATGACTACAGCAGTAGATGAGTTGCTCAAACCAAGAACAGTAGAGGTCTCAGATCGAGGGAATAATCATTATCGCGTTGTGCTAGAGCCATTAGAACGTGGTTTTGGTCATACCTTGGGGAATGCGTTGCGCCGTATCTTGCTATCTTCCATTTCTGGTTGTGCGGTGACGGAAGTTGCCATTGATGGTGTTTTGCATGAGTACTCTTCCATTGAAGGTGTTAAAGAGGATGTTGTTGAAATTCTGCTGAATGTGAAAGATTTAGCCATCACAATGGATGAGGGTCATACAGAAGCAACACTGGAAATCCATAAAAAAGGCCAAGGCCCAGTATTGGCTGCTGATATTCAATGTCCAGAAGGTGTTGCACATATTGCGAATCCAGAGAAAGTTATTGCGCATCTAACAGCTGATGATGCTTCCTTGGATGTAAGCATGAAAGTTGTTTATGGTCGCGGTTACGTTCCAGTTAACACCGTTGCTACTGAAGAGATGGCCACAGGTGTGGGATCGATTCTTTTAGATGCATCTTTTAGTCCAATTCAACGTGTGACTTTCGAAGTCGAAAATGCGCGGGTTGAACAAAGAACAGATATGGACAAATTGATTCTAGATATCAAAACAGATGGTTCGGTTGACCCAGAACAAGCAGTGCGTAAAGCAGCGACATTTTTGCATGAGCAAATTTCTGTATTTGTTGACTTGAAAGTGCCTACAACTAAGTCTTTATCAACTGATTCGCCTGAAATCGATCCTATTTTATTGCGTTCTGTCGATGATTTAGAATTAACTGTTCGGTCTGCTAATTGCTTAAAAGCTGAAGATATCTGTTATATCGGTGACTTGGTTCAATGTACGGAAACAGAGCTTTTGAAAACGCCTAATTTAGGCAAAAAATCTTTGAATGAAATTAAAGATATCCTGACTGAGAAAGGTTTAGGTTTGGATATGCGCTTGGAAAATTGGCCGCCTGAAAACCTATAGGGCTTAATGTGGTTTTTGTAAAAGTTTGATTTAAGAAGGAAAAAGACAATGCGCCATCGTAAGAGTGGACGAAAGTTTGGACGTGATAGCAGTCATCGCAAAGCGATGTTCCGCAATATGACAATCTCTCTGTTTGAGCATGAGTTGATCAAAACAACACTCCCTAAGGCAAAGGAATTGCGCCGTGTGGTTGAGCCGTTGATTACCTTGGCAAAGACTGACTCTGTTGCCAACCGTCGTTTGGCATTTTCGCGTTTGGGTAGCAAGGCGGCTGTTGCTAAGTTATTTGAAGATTTAGGACCTCGCTACCAGCAACGTCCAGGTGGTTATCTACGTCTGTTGAAGTGTGGCTTTCGTCATGGTGATGCTGCGCCAATGGCTTATGTAGAACTGATGGATCTTCCATTGGTTGATGACGTTGATCTGGTTGAAGACGTAGCGTCTGCTGCACCTGCCGAGCCTTCTGCTGCTCCGGTAGTATTGGACGCGGAGCCCGTAGCTGATGTGGCACCTCAGTTGCAAGATGCACCAACCGATCAGGCGGCAGATGTAAAAGATAAATAATCTTTTGACTGAGACATTTTTTTGAAAAGCCGGTTTTCCGGCTTTTTTTATATGCGCAGTAACCTTTCAGGTTTGACCTCATATATTAGATCTCTATACTCGCTCGATAGGGTGTTTTATACCATTTCAAATTGAAGGTGATATCGATTATGAATCGTTATTTTTCTATATTGTTTGCCGGCGCAACTTTAAGCATATTTTCCGTTTCTTACGGTTCAGTTAAGCCAACACTTTTTACTGCTAAAGTCATTAATAATACTGGTACTTCAGTATTCCTAACGCAAGGGAGTTTGCCTAACCCCAAACATTTGCATCCTTCGAATCCAATGTTTTGCCCTGTTTTTTCTGGTGCAATGCAGCAAGAGGAACAGCCATTGCATTGGAATTTAGATGGTTCTCTATTTCCTGCTCATGTGCAATCAGTCGATGTGGAAACACATTTTTATGTGGGTTCTGGTCCGACAACGCCGTTGTCTCAACAAAGTGATTTATGTGTTAGTTTATCGAAGGCCCAACAGCATCAAACTAAAAATGAAATCACCTGTGCAACGCAGCCTTATGTGAAATATGGCGGTATTAAATTTAGTGCCTACAACGGTGGTATTGTCACTATTACTAATCTGAAAAAAATAGCTTCAGGTTATACTGCAGATTGTACCCTGAATACGTATACCTATTTAAATACAACGCCACCTTATCTGGTACTAAACGTTGGGCAAAATTATGTGCCGCCGGCGCAGCCTTTACCGAATACTTCTACTAAAACTTTGCCGACACGGACAACACCCATTTTGGCATTGAATCATTACATTAATAATTTCAAAGGTACTCAGCCACTGCCACTGGTGTATCAGTTTTCAGGTAATGCAAATGTTCTGGGGAAAACAGACGAAGCATTGTTGCAAGAAAAAAATAATCGTCTGTTTGTACAGCACAATGTCTCCTATGCCTTTTTCGATCGCTATTATAATTCAGCAGCAACTAAATTGAGTTCGGGCTGTTTAATGGGGGGGGTACCTGTACGCCTTTGCTAGCACCGAACGGTCAGGTGATTAAAAATAAATTCGTGTTATGGAGCACTATCCAAACAACTAGAGTTAATGTCAAATCTGGTGTATGGGATGGTTAAGCGGCCTTCCTGTTTATCTGTTCACTAACCAATTCTCCATCTTTGAATTCTACATTGTCGGCGACCAATGTTAACAACTTAAATCCCCTGATTTTTCTCCAGC
>CAZIIK010000008.1:0-12173 GCA_964539235.1 uncultured Gammaproteobacteria bacterium
GGAGAAAAATCAGGGGATTTAAGTTTTTAACATTGGTCGCCGACAATGTAGAATTCAAAGATGGAGAATTGGTTAGTGAACAGATAAACAGGAAGGCCGCTTAACCATCCCATACACCAGATTTGACATTAACTCGATACCAATACGCTGTGTCCTTGTCCGGATAACGCGGCCCATCCAGGCAGAGCCAATGTCCACACAAATTTGTAGCGTTACGTTTTCTCTTCCATAACTCTCCGGCGACGGCAACCAGACGATTAAAAGCACGTGTACGCAAATCATTTAAGCGCAGCGCAATATTAAAATCACCCGCAGCTGAAGCCGGTCTTAACGCTGCAGTCGCTCGGGGGGCAAAATTTAACGATCGCATCAGTTCTGGTAATTGCATAAATAAACGCCGCAAAGCATCTTCACCCGTTAGGCGCAAACCTGGTTCTTCGGTTAGAAAGCCTGCCAACAAAGACCTTAAGCAGGCTAGGTCTTTGGGGTGTCGCTTTAAAAAACCAAACTGTTCTAAGATCAGGTCCAGCCCAAAAATACTGGCATTGGCACGCAATACCTTGGGCATCAACTCTGGCTTTTTTTGATCCTCACAATTTTCAAAAAACCTAAAGGTCGCAGCAACAAGACCCGGTGCCACCCACGTTAATAAGGTTACGCCTAGACTATACCAATCAGCCTGCGCACTGCACACACGATGTAATAACTCCGGCGCGGCATGATTCGGCGTACAACGGCTGGTATTCATAAAGAACTTAGCCTCTGTCAATGGAGAGAAAAACCCCAAATCCATTAACCAAGGCAACCCATCTGCACCCGTCAAATAATTCTCTGGCTTAATATCAAAGTGCACACTGTTCAAAACTTCGTGCACATGCATCAGTTCTAGAATCACCTTGAGGATAATGGACCAAAACTGTTCACGACTCACCGCCGCGCGAAACATTTTCTTAATACTTAGCCAATCTGGGCCCATATCTGGCAATTTCGCCACACCATAAACTTGATCGCCACCACTGGAAAATGAGAGATTAACCCAACGCACATCTAAACGGGGATGCAGTTGCTTAGTCTGCTGCACCTCGACTTTCAATGGTTTAAGTTTTGCTGTTTTGTTACGTTGGAATTTCAAGATAAACGTTGGAGAATCATCGTGTGGACACACTCGAAAAATGGCGACCGTACGCTCATGATTATTAGCGCAACCCAGCACTCTCAGTTGGCATTTTACTGGCCCTGTACCTGGGAAAGTAATATCACGCTGAAAAGAATATCCTGTATGGAGCCCCCCCTCAAAGCTCTTATTTATCACCCAATCCTCTGCTGGAAATTCGACTGCCTTGGCTTCCATCATCCTTGGAAATATCCCGTCTCAATGTATAAAAAGACTGAAGTGATGCAACAGTCTTTAAAATTAAAATGGACTAAAAAATAAACAAAACCCTGCCATGATACAATAGATATGCCTTTACACAATTCAATGATTGGCAACATATAGCCAAATGGCATTGTCAGCCTAAAGATTGGAACTGATAGCCGGTTTTATCGTAGCCCACCAATTCCACAACATCTTGCACACGACGTTGACCACTGCGATCACGCTCAATATAAATAATTAAGTCAACTGCTTGTAGAATCAAATTCCGTGGCACCGTCACCACAACTTCTTGAATCAAATCTTCTAAACGCGCCGGTGTGCTTTCTGCACCGTTAGCATGAATGGTACAAATTCCACCAGGGTGTCCGGTATTCCAAGCTTTTAGCAGCTCTAATGCCGCACCATCGCGTACTTCGCCAATGATGATCCGATCTGGACGCATGCGTAATGAGCCTTTCACCAAATCCCGCATGGTGACATCAGGTGTCGTCGACAGCGTGACGCAATCCGGTGTTTCCACCTGTAATTCTGGCAAATCTTCTAACACCAACAAACGATCTTGTGAATCCTTAAGCTCTGTGAGTAATGCATTCGCGAAGGTCGTTTTACCTGAACCTGTGCCGCCGACAACAACAATGTTTTTACGGGCTTTGACGGCCTGACGCAGTAATTCTGCACAAGATTCAGTCAATGCATCTGAGGTCACATAATCAGATAACGTAAAGATATGTAAGGCACGTTTGCGAATTGCAAAAGTTGGTTTATTGACCACCGGTGGCAACCAACCTTGAAAGCGCTCGCCATGAAACGGCAGTTCTGTCGACACAGAAGGCGATTTCACATCGGCCACATCATTCTTATACGCCGCGACCAATTTAACGATGTTTTCACTGCGATCAGCCGGTATTTCAATGCCGGTTTCTTGCTTGCCAGACAGGGTTTCGATAAACAATTGCCCATTGGGATTGAGCATAATTTCAATGACATCTTTCTGCTCCATATAATCCATAATGTCTTGCCCAAACGCTGTCTTCAGCATCTCAAGGTAACGATTACGGGCAACGTCTTGAATCATATTTTATCTCCAAACTAAACACTCACTAACGCTAGCGTGCGTTAGGAAAACACCACCAAAGGCTGCGCTTGATCGACAATATTCTGACGCGCCACTGGACCAAAATAACGGGCATCAAAAGAACGTTCGATGTGGGTACTCATCAGCACATACTGATCCTTCGGCAAAGTCTGACAATAGTGCAAATGAGGCAACGGTTTACCGGGCGCATAATTGTCTAACACGGGTGCGATGCGGTGCTGATTGATATAAACCGCATGATCACGCACACAGAACCGATCACCCGGCACACCCATCAATTGTTTCATCATGTACATGCTGGGATGCAACCAACCATGCTCAAGCAAATAAGCCTCAGCCCAAGTAGGTGGCACAAATAAAACCGTTTCATCATGATGCAAATGCGCATGGATTGGGTGATAGACATACAAGCCTTCTGGCATGCTTTGGCTGAACTGATAGCTAATGCCATAACCGGATTGTTTGACCACCATACCAACGATTAATAGCACCAGCACAGGCAAGAGACAATAAACCAATACACGCACCCGTCGTGCTGACACAGTTTTATGAGTTTTTATGATGTGATTCATGCAGGGCCTCCTTAAAGGTTGCCTTCAATTTTCCCAATGTTTTCGCCGAAATGCCGTCTTGCATACTGACGCTTTGCTGCATTTTCTGTTGTTTGGCACCCGCACTCAAGGCCGCACCCGCAGACTGTGCACCGCCACCACTTGTAGCATTCACATTGGCAGCAACAGTTGTCGCCGCACTGTTTTGTTGCGTCCCACTGTTTGCAGAACTGCCAGAAACTTGCACACCGGTGCCGGAAACAGATGTCGCTGCGATCATGTTAGCCTGAGAGCTAGCAGTACCTTCTGTACTGGAACTGCCGACGGTGTTGTTCACAGTTGGCATAGCAATCGATAAGGCAGCAACAGTTGCACTGGTTTGCACCTGCATATCGGCAAATAAACTGCCCCCGAGGCGACCGACTAATTTCGACGTCATGCCCGGCAATTTAGCGCAGAGCAACCAAAAAACTAATGTCGCAAAAAACAACCCTAATGGCTTATCCAAAGTCATCGTTTTACTCACTGACTTCAGGGTATATTGATCCCAAACCGTTACCGCAACGCCTAAAATTAGAATTAACACAAACACACACGCGCCGGCTTGCATCACACCTTGAATCGCTTTTTCAAACAGATTCTTAGCCAAAGTAAATGCGCCCAAAGGAATCATCAGTAAAGCTAATAATGCGGCAATATAAAATCCAACGACGACGAGAATCACTTGTGCACCAATCAGGGCAAATAACAATAAAGTGCCAAATCCTAACAGAATATAAATCAAACTCATGCCCATATTGGCCGTGCCATAATCCACCGATAACTTCAGCATTGAAATCCCGGCATCAAAGCCGTACTGCCACAGTTTCGCCGGATTGAAGAAGAAACCTGACGTCGTATCGATACTTAGATGAAATGCACTGCTGGTAAAACCATTGATCAATGCTTGCAATAAATAAGGGTAACTGGTGATCACAAAAAAGATCACACCCAGTTTTAAGACTTTAAAGAGAAAAACACCGAGCGCTTCTTCCTGGCGCAACGCCCAAGCCAGACCAAACAGCACTAATTCTAGGCCAGCAACAATGCAAAATAGACTGATGGCATAATGATCAATCGTGGTAAATGCACCCGCCAGTTTGCTCACAAAACTATTTTGAATGACCGTCAAGATATGAGGGTTTAATGCAGTCGACATCAGGAACAACTCCACGCTGATTGATCAGAGTGATCGATCTTGAACGTTTTCTGCTGACTGCCCTCATCGGTGTAAGGATTGTCATCTGAATCAAAGAACGATTCTTTGTCATAAGACATGTTTTTGTAATTAACGTTATTAAATACTTTCAACGCCGCCGCGGTTTTCTTGGCCATTTCCTGGGTCAGATTATTATTGTTATTACTGTTGGTCGTTGTTGTGGTCTTATTGCCATAATTCGGTGGATCAGTATACGTTTCATCGGCTTGCGCCACGGCACACACAGCACCCAAGCTGCATAAAACCAGCAAAAGCGTCAACACACGTCGCATCACTGCCCCGTCTCAGGAATATGGTAGAACTTAGAGTGATACGGCGGCAAGACAATATCTTTCGTCACCATCACCGAAAATTCATAGCCCGCATGAATCAAAATAGTGGGTTGAATATTTAAACTGCGCTGCGTCAGCTGACTGCCCACTTGTGAGGCCGTTTGCCCAATACTCTGCCATGCTGCATTAGATGCCTGTGTACCAGCATTGACCGGCAAATATTGTCCTGTTCTAGGATCAATAGTGCCATAACTGCTCGACTGACTGGTCGCTACCACAGCTGGAATATTGAACATAGTTGCCAAGGCAGCGCTGCCAATAATTTTCCACCAGTGATTATCAACCTCATCTTCAAAACCCGATACACCCATGGGGTTCACGCCACTGGATTTCGACGGCAAGACAATTGAGGTGCCATTCGGACGAATCAAACGTGTAAACTTCGCTTGCAATTGATCTTGACCATAGGAAATTTTGGAATTGTATTCGCCAATCAGTTTGGAACCTTTGGGAATCAATAAATAATTGCCGGTGATTGAGTCATAAACATTTTGCGTCACTAAAGCGGTGATCGTACCTGGCAAGCTGGAGACAATTTGGGTTTCTAAAATTGCCGGGATAACCGAACCAGCCTGCAAGATATATTTGGACACCGGATATTGGATGGTGTTCTTGTTATAAATATCTTTTGACGGCTTCGACGTCATGAAATCAAGCTTTTCCGCCTGCATATTTTGCGAAGCATATTTATCTTGCTTGCCACTACTCTTACCGGCAGCAATTGTTGATTTTTTGCTATTCTGTGTATTTGAATTATTCGCATTTTTCTGAATAGGCCGCGGCGCACCACAGGAAAAGAAAATCGCGCTGGTCATGGCCTCTCGATCTAGTGGTGATAATGTTTTCGGCTGCTGCACTGGTTGCTGTACTGGCTGCTGTTGACCTTGCTGCTTTAATAAAGCTAATTGGGATTGCAACGCAGCTTGCTGACTCCGCAGCGAAGACAATTCCTGTTGCACCGAGGCAGGAATCTGATACGTCGGTTGCGCCGGCTTTTGGTTCCGATGCAACAGTCGATCAATGGCGGCAGCATCCTGATAACCAGCCGGCAATTTATTCAATGCACCTTTGTCTTTAGTCGTCACGGTTCTCGCCGTATTGATCGCGCCATTGTCATCCGTTGCGGGTTGACGATTGTCCCCACTGAAAGACATTAAAATGATCAATAAGATGACCACAGCCAATACACCAGCCAAAGTCATAATCACCCGACCATTCAAACGTGTGGCATGGGTAGAAAGATCGGGGAAAAAAGCAGGTCTTTTTTTCTGTGACGGTTTCTTGGGTTTCATCGCTTAGGTTATCACAATCTGCACAATGGTTTGTCCACCTTGTGATTTCACACCGGTCTGCAAGCGTGCACGCTTGAATAAAGAATCGACAATCAAATAACGCCCTTTCATCCGCGAATTGACCATGGTGCCATACTTGTCATTGTCATTTTGTACAAATAACACAGGCGTATTTTGCGCATAAAAGCGCTTTGGAAATTCAATGAATGTTTGGCGACCATTATTGAAAACACGCACAGGATACCAGGCTGGCTTACTGCCTTTCAGCATGCCAAATTTATAATTAAAATCGAGCTTTTCCAAATCTAAGGCATACGGTGAACCAGCTGTACCTGTAGAAACAGAGGCTGTTGCGTCAGGTGCATTAGCCGGACCATTTGGGCCGTTATAACCCGAATACGACACCATGCTCTTCGGGTAATACCATTTCACTGACACCATGTAGGTACAGTCTTTGGTGGAATCTAATAAAATGTGATAGACGCGACGATTGGTCGTCACCACCAAAGTATTTTGCAAATCACCTGAATTAGGTTTCACCAAAATATGTTGCACCATATTCGCGCCTTCACCACTGTATGTTTGCGACAACTGCCACCGCAAGGTATCACCTGCAGCGGTTGAGACAATACGTTCGCCGGGTTGGAAAGCCAAATCGGTAATTTTCATCGGCGCACAATAGACTGTGTACATCGCGCCATGCATATAGCCATAACGCATCATCGCATTAAAGAAATCATGTGATGACGGTTGTTGTGTCGCATGCTGATTGGCATAAGCCACAGCTGCTTGTTTCGTTAAAAAGCCCTTCTGCACATGCTTTTTACTGCCTAAATCAGGTGTTTCGGCCACGTTTGGCATTGGCATCAATTGACCTGGAATCGGCACTGGCACGTATTTGGTCACCACTTCACGACGCACTGCGCTGTCTGGCAATACTTTGCTATAGGTACCATGATCGCTATTCAAGTGTGACACTGACTGCGAACTGCTGCTCAAATCATGCGACGAACACGCAGCAAGTAAAATACTGGCCGACACCAAAACAATTGCACGATAAAACTGTTTCATTTTGTTACCTTGCTCACATCTAAAGCGTTATTAATGGTCCATACGAGTGTGTTTAGTCTCTTTATCAAGCACTTATGAAGCATGGGATTCATTGGGTGTTTGACTCGAAAAGGAAAAATATACCACACGTAAACCTAATGGATTCATCAGCATCTGCCGAGCTGTCTTCGGTTTTTCACCTTGAACCACTGTAAAAATTCCGTCATATAAACCAACCTGCTGCGCCTTGCCATTTTGGCTATAGGTCGTTTGTGTCCAGGTGAATTCGTAGCTGTGGTTGCCAATCGGGTGATAATTCTTAATATGCACAGTTTTGGTCACCTGGCCAACTTGAGCAAAAGGATTATTCTCACGGGCATAATCGTTCAACTGGGCTTTTGCTTTACCGGCAATGAAGCTATACGCATTCAACCAGTTACGCCGCAATACCACGGGGTCTAAAGACACTGACATAATGTTACGAATAAAACGTGCGACGAAATATTCTTCTTGTGCTTGCGTTGGCACATAGCTTTTTTCCATCGAACGCACATTGACGATATTGTGCCCTGGCTTCACTTCCGCCACATACACATAATTTTTCTGTGCTGTGAGCACCATAATAATGGCCACCAACAACAGTACACCCAGCACAAGGCTCAATAGACAGGCCAATCGCCAGTTACGCATTTGTGTTTTTGCCGAACCGATGCGCGCTTCCCATTCTTCATAGGCACGTTGATAACGATTCTGTTCGGTATCCTGTGAGGCTTTCTGTTTCATGCTATTGGCTTCCCACTACTGCACCCTTTGGCGAAGCCACTGCGTGCGTTGAATCTTGCATATGCGCGATGTAAAACCCAAACGGATTAACCACTATCTGGCGCGCTTGTTCTGGTTGGCGACGCACAATTGTAAAGACTGCCACCTTCTGTCGCAACTGCTTAGGATGACCTACGCCAGCTTGTAAACGCCCTTGTTTCCAAGTCACCTGATAGTGTCGACTGGTTGGACTGACATTCAACAACTGCATCGACTCAATATGAACGATTTGACGCACACCTGGTGGTAATTTAAACGGTGGCTTTTGATCCCATAAAGTGTGCAGCACAGTTTTGTCACCAAACCATTCTGCATACAGCTGATTGCGACGGTCATGCGGCACACTTAACGTAACGGACAGAGCCGCTTGCACATAATGGGTGACAAATTGCGTATATAAAGTTTCTGGAATGTGGTAGTGCTGATCCAGTTGATACACCCCACTGACAAACCCTGTTTTCGTGGTCTGCACGGCAAATACTTGCTGCTTTGGCATCGACAGCAACAAGATAAATACCAGCAGCAATAATACTGCGACGCTCATGCTCAAAATTGACGCCAAGCGCCATTTAGCGGCTGACACACGATAACGACCCAAAGGATGATCCCATTGCTGCACCGGCAGTTGGTAGGGCGTGACCACTGGACCATAGTTGTAGTGTTTGATGTCCTTAGCGTTCTGTAGATTGGCCATCTTGCACTCGATCTTTGATGACGTTAACCGCCCAATCCAAACCAACAGACGCTAGATATTCGACTAAGAACTGTTGCGGGCCTTGACGATTCCACAGATCACGAATACGGCTTTTCTCTTCCGGTCGGCTGACACCACAGAAAGCTAAAGCCAGTTGACCCAAACCAAGTTCGAACAATGCATTGCCTTTCTGGGATTCGTAATAGTATTGGCATTTTGGAAATGCCATCGCCAAAATTTGAATTTGACGTTCGTTTAGCCCTAATGATTGGTAGGCCTGCTCAACTTGAGGCTCTAAAGCGCGATCATTCGGTAGAAAGATGCGTGAAGGACAGGATTCGATCAATGCCGAGGCAATATTCGAATTCAATAAGTCATCAACTGACTGCGTGGCAAACAATACCGAAACATTCAATTTACGCAGGGTTTTCAACCATTCACGAATTTTGGAAGCAAAGACTGGGTGATCTAGGAATAACCAGGCTTCGTCCAGGACCATTAAGGTTGGGCGGCCGTCGAACCGTTGTTCCAATACGTGGAATAAATAACTTAACACAGGCGCAACAACTTCCGGCATATTCATTACCTCTTCCATCTCAAAGCATAACCATTGATGTGCATCAAATGCTTCATGGTCAGCATCAAGAATATCACCGTAAGGTCCACCCAAAGAATAAGTTTCAATGGCTAAACGCACGCGGGTGTCTTGCAATAAGGCTTTCAAACCGGTTAACGTCCGTTGCTCCGGTGGCACTTGCGCCAAACCGGTTAACGCATTCCAAATCACTTCTTTAATTTCAGGTGAGATTTCTAGGTTTTCATTGACCAGTAAACCAGCAATCCAATCCGCAGCCCATGTACGTTCTTCGATTTCATCCACACGTGCCAGCGGCTGAAAAACCAAGCCATTGTTCTTATGTGAACCAACATCGTAGTAAACCCCACCCACGCCTAACGTGGAAGCTAAAAAACTGCCGCCTTTGTCGAAAATAAACACTTGGGCGTCCTGATAGCGCAAGAATTGCAAGGCCATCAGATTCATTAAGACTGACTTACCTGCACCGGTTGGACCAATCACCATTTCATGGCCCACATCACCAATATGATTCGACAAACGAAATGGGGTATTGCCGACTGTACGTGCATACAACAATGGCGGTGCATTCAAATGCTTGTTGGACTCAGGTCCAGCCCAAGGCGCCGAAAATGGCATCAAATGCGCCAGGTTTAAACTGTGTAACAACGGCATGCGCACATTGGCATTGGCATGACCGGGCAGAGAAGACAACCAAGCTTCAACGGCATTAACACGCTCAGCAATAGTGGCGAAACCCAAACCATTGATTACGCGTTCAATCTCACGCTGTTTTTCATACACGACTTTGGCATCTTCATCCCAGACGGTGACTGTCGCCGTGTAATAGCCAAATGACACATGGTCATCGGCCAATTCTTGCAAGGCTTGGTCAGCATCTTGTGATTTACGCATCGCCGCACTGTCGACCATTGCGCTTTCACTTTTCGACACGGTTTCTGACAATAACGTCAACAGCCCTTTACGTTTAGCAAACCATTGGCGCTTGTAATTACGCAGAATTTTTTCAGCTTCGACTTTATCTAATGGCAGATAACGCGTCACCCAACGATACTCAAGCGGCAGATAGTTCAATTGATCCAAAATCGCCGGCACTGATGTAGACGGAAAACCCATGACCGTAATCGTGCGAATATGTTGCTTGCCGAGCCGCGGTTCTAAACCACCCAACAAAGGCGTATCCGCCAATACTGCATCCAAGTACATTGGCACTTCTGGTACAGCAATCGGATGCTCACGTTCAGAAATACAGCTGTGCAAATAGGTTAAGGTTTCAGCATCATCTAACAGTGTCAGCTCAAACATAAAATCGCGCAGGATGTCGTATAACCGCAGTAAGGTAGTTTCAAAAAACCGCAGGACTTTCTGGTAGTTTTGCTCGCCGGAACCTTTCTGACCGGTCACCATTAATTGGTTAACCTTGCTGGCTGTTTCGCGCGGCGGCAGATATTGAAAAGTCAGGTAATAGACACTTTCGTAATGCTCTGATTCGCGCTCGAACAGGTCACGCCGTTCTGCATCGATTAACCAGCTAAGCGGATCAGGAAAAGCACCCTCTTCTGGATAGGCCAATGCAGGTCGACGTCGCGCTTCGACAAAAATTGCCCAACCAGAACCTAGACGTTTCAAGGCGTTGTTTAAGCGTGCCGTGGCGGATACCAATTGTGCTGGGGTACTCGATTCTAGGTCTGGACCGCGAAATTTTAAGGTGCGCTGAAAAGAACCATCCTTATTGAGTACGACACCAGGTGCGACAAGCGCTGCCCACGGCAGGAGATCTGTCAGGCGGTCGGAACGTTTTTTGTACTCCAGGATGTTAAACATGATCAGACTTTATAATAGGATTTCTGCCGGACATGACGCAGTCCAACTTGAAAAAAATACGGGTCACGCTTAGCCATGAACACTGCGGCTACATGCACTAGAAAGCAAACTGGAATCGCCAGCAGGGAATGCAAACCAAAGGTCACAGCTGCGCAAAACGTGCCATTCAAAATAGCCAGTTGGCGCGGCACAACGCCAATCAAGATTGGCGAGGTCAGTGCATTATGAATCGTGACGTTGTAACCCGGTGTCGACATCTTAGAAAGCGACTCCAACCGATGGGTGATACAAGCTTGCAATAATTGAAGCCGCTGAGAACGCAATCGCCAAGCCTAAAACAACCTGAAAAATCTTGCGCACACCGCTACCGGATTCACCAAAAGCAATTCCAAGACCTGCGATCACAATAACGATTACGCCTAAGGTTTTAGCCACTGGACCTGAAATAGAATCCATAATTTTTTGCAAAGGGCCTTCCCACGGCATATTGCCGCCGGCTTCTGAGGCAAAACAGATATTCGCCATCACGAAACTCAGCGTGACGCCGTAACCGACTTTACGCAATCCTTTGGACATTTTTTTAATCGTTGGTTTCATGTAACATTCACTCCCGAAAAACAATCACGTCAGTATAGAAAGCCTACTTCACAATGCAAGCCCGAAATTCTTCCCTATTACACTCCATCACGCTCGATTCACAAGGCTTCTTAAGCGACCGTTCTCAATGGAATCGGGACGTAGCAAATGCCCTTGCCGAGCAAGATGAACTGGCCTTAACACCGGACCACTGGGAAGTGATCGACATCATGCGTGCGTTTTATGCAGAATTTCATACCAGCCCGGCCATTCGTGCCGTGGTGAAGTTACTGAAAAATCGCCTCGGCCCAGCAAAAGGTAATAGTTTGTATTTACAGACACTGTTTCCCAAAGGCGCCGCTAAACAGGCCGCACGGATTGCCGGGTTACCGAAACCTGTCAAATGCACTTAAAACACACCCCAACCCATTAGGCCATTTTCCTGACAACACGCACTAACGCCTTAAACTTCACACGTGTTAATTGATCTCGCGTCACCATAAAAAAATGTCGACGGAGATCTACCGATGAGCGCATAGCAAATATTACAGCCCAACGCCACACCACTGTTTGAGCAGGCAGTAAATGACCGGAATGGCTATGCCCATCATTTGTGAGTTATGATAATTTCTGGTGTATGACAGTGTGAGTGAAGCGGCGTATCCTGTTGTCTATTTTTAGCAAAAATAAGTTAACAAAAATAGG
>CAZIIK010000009.1:0-20302 GCA_964539235.1 uncultured Gammaproteobacteria bacterium
GATAGCTCAGCAGCCAAATTTCCTGTAACATTTTGCATGTGGCGTATCTCCTATTTTTGTTGACTTATTTTTGCTGAAAATAGACAACAGGATACGCCGCTTCACTCACACTGTCATACACCAGAAATTATCATAACTCGAGGTATTCACAATCTGCCCTTTACTACCTGAAAAACCATCTCGGCCAAAACCCAAGTTATAACCCTTACAATAAAAGTCGATAGGGCTTATCATGACCACCTTCAACTTCACCGAAAAACACCTCTCACAAATCCCAGCACTGCAACTGTTAATGCAAATCGGTTACACCTATCTGTCACCAGAACAGGCGCTACAAGAACGTGGTGGGCGCACAAGTAATGTGTTGCTTGAAAAGGTACTGTATGAACAGCTTAAAAAGCTGAATCGTATTCAGTATAAAGGCAGTGATTATCATTTCTCTGAAGCCAATATCCAGGAAGCGATCCAGAAGTTGAAAAATATCAAATACGATGGGCTGCAAAAGACCAACGAGGCGGTTTACGATTTGATAACGCTAGGCATATCGCTTGAACAAACGCTTGAGGGCAACTCCAGAAGTTTTGATCTGAATTATATTGATTGGCGTAATTGGCACAATAATGTCTTTCATGTGGTGCCCGAATTTGTTGTCGAGCGTAGTCGTTCGACTGAGACGATTCGCCCTGATATCGTTTTGTTTGTTAACGGTATCCCGTTGTCAGTGATTGAATGTAAATCACCGAAAGAAGCAGTCGAACAGGCAGTATCTCAGATGGTTCGCAATCAAGGGGATGACTACGCCCCTAAGCTATTTACTTATGTCCAACAGGTTTTAGGTGTTAACAAAAACGCAGCACGGTATGCCACGGCGGGTACAGCAAAAAAATTCTGGGGTGTGTGGCGTTAGTTAGAAGATGACTTCGACAAGCTCAGTCATCGAATTAACAAGCCCCTAAGTGATGCCCAAACAACTCAATTGTTTACTGGAGAATTTGCTTCGGCAAGATGTTACTTCGATCAACTTGAATCAGCAGGTGAGCGTTTGCTGACAAAGCAAGATAAAGCGATTGTGAGTTTGTGCCTACCTGAGCGCTTATTAGAGTTAGCCTATCGTTTCACGTTGGTTGATGCTGGCATCAAAAAAATTGCCCGTTATCAGCAATTTTTTGTGGTTCGTTCGACTTTGCGGCGTATTAAAGCTAACACACAGGCAAGCAGGGTGCCGAGAAAAGGTGAAATGCGCGGCGTCAGTGAGCGAGCAACCGGAGTGTATGAATCAATACATGAGGATGGCGAACGAGGTGACAACAAAGTAGATCACTTTTCTCGGCGTCCTGGTGGTATTATTTGGCACACACAGGGTTCAGGCAAATCGTTAACCATGGTCATGTTATTGCGTAGTCTGGCGTTAGATAGTGAGATGACAAACCCGCGTATTATTTTAGTAACAGATCGGGATGATCTGGATAAGCAGTTAGGCAACACGTTTGCTGCATGTGGTTTAAGCAAAGAGTGTGCTACTTCCGGGCGCAACCTGGTCACACATCTTCGAAATAAAGTGGGTATTATCACAACACTCATCCATAAATTTGATAAAGGCTGGGCTGCAGAAAAGTTTGTGGATGACTCATCCAATATATTTGTGCTGGTCGATGAAAGCCATCGGACTAATTTCGGCCCACTGGCTGCTAGAATGCGGCAAATGTTACCGAATGCGTGTTACCTGGGGTTTACTGGTACACCTCTTTTGAAAAAAGAAAAAACAATTTTGCAAAGTTCGGCGGGCTTATCTAGCCCCATTATTCGATTGCCCAAGCGGTTGAGGATAAAGCGGTGCTGCCGTTACTCTATGAAGGCCGCCATGTTGAAATGGAACAGAACCAAGCGGCCATTGATTTGTGGTTTGAGCGCCACACGTCTGGTTTAACACGCGAGCAACAGGCAGACCTTAAACGAAAATATGCACGGGCAGAAATGCTGAACAAGTCCGACCAGGTCATTTATATGCGGGCTTTTGATATTAGTGAACACTATCGCGAAAACTGGCAAGGCACGGGTTTTAAAGCACAGCTCGTTGCACCTGGTAAAACAGCTGCACTTAAATACCATGAAGATTTAAAGGAAATCGGTATTGTCAGTTCTGAAGTCATCATTTCAGCTCCAGATGCCCGTGAGGGCCATGAAGAAGTCGACGATGGGCCGACTGATGCTGTACACAAATTCTGGGATAAAATGATGAAGCGTTATGGCTCAGAAGGCGAGTATACCAAACAGATTATCAATCAGTTTAAGTATGGTGGGGAGCCTGAGGTTTTGATTGTGGTTGATAAGTTGCTGACAGGCTTTGACGCACCACGTAATACGGTGCTTTATTTGTGCCGAACACTAAAAGAACATACGCTCTTGCAAGCTATTGCCAGGGTGAACCGCTTACATGAAGGCAAGGATTTTGGTTATATCGTCGACTATGCCAGCGTTTTGGGGGAGCTTGATAAAGCGCTGACAATGTATGATGCCCTTGCTGGGTTTGATGAAGCTGATTTGACAGGCGCATTGATGTCAATTAATAAAGAGGTGAAGCAACTACCTCAACGCTATTCTGACCTGTGGGATATTTTTCGCGGGGTTAAAAACAAGCAAGATATTGAAGCGTTTGAACGGTTATTAGCTGATGATGCGTTGCGCGAAGACTTTTATAACTGCCTATCCAAATACAGTAGAACACTTAGCATCGCCTTATCCACTGAAAAATTTATCATGGAAACTGATGAGGCTACGCTCAACCGTTACAAACATGACTTAAAGCGCTTTCAGCATCTAAGAACCTCTGTAAAACAACGATATGCGGAAACCATTGAGTATCGTGATTATGAACCTAGGATCAAAAAGCTGCTGGATACCCATATCCAAGCTAACGAAGTGGTACAACTGTACAAGCCCACTAACGTATTTGAGTCAAACTATTTGGTCGCCAATGAAGACTGGGCCGTATATGAAAGTCAATCTACTGCCGCGCAAGCTGATACGATAGCCCATGCGACGAAGAAAACGATTACCGAAAGAATGGATGAAGATCCGGCCTTTTATGAAAAATTTTCAAAATTGATCCAACAGGCCATTGATGATTTTAGGGCACAACGGCTTTCTGATCGAGATTATCTTGACCGAGTGAATGACATCAGAAACAAGGTGACTGCCAAACAACATGATGATGTGCCTAAAGCCATTCGTGATAACGATGAGGCATGTGCTTATTATGGCATAGCTAACCACTGCCTTGAGCAATAAGATATTAAATCAAGTCGAGTGGGTGCGGCTGCAGCTGAAATCGCATTAGCGATACACCAGATTATCAATACGCACTGGAAAGTGGATTTTTGGTCAGATGAAGATGCGCAAAAGGCGGTAATCAATGATATTGATGACTATCTTCATGATGAGCTCAAAGCAAGGCTTAAGGTATCGCTGAGCCTTGAGCACATGGACGAAATTATCGGCAAAGCTATGAAAATCGCCAAAAGCCGGAGGCGAGCCTAGTGGAAAGCCTTGCCTGTAGCATTGAATACGGTCAATCGCAGATTGAATTTAAACTTTTATTGGTGAAGCGTAAAACAATGGAAATCGCTGTGCACCCAGATAAAAGCGTGGTGGTTAAATCACCACTAACTTCATCGTTTGAAGCAATTAACACACGAGTAAAAAAACGGGCGCGATGGATAAGGCGACAGATTGAATACTTTAGTCAGTTTGATCCGAGGAAACCTACCGGACAATATGTTGGTGGAGAGAGTCATCTTTACCTTGGGCGTCAGTATAGGCTCAAAATTCAGCCATCAAGTCAAGAGTGTGTGTCGTTAAAAGGAGGTTTCTTCATTGTGGAATGTCAAAGTAGTACGCCGTCATATATCAAAAAACTGCTTGATGCTTGGTATCGAAAAAAAGCTGCGATTTACTTTTTCAAAATTTTTGACGACTGATGGGCGAGATTTAGTAAAGACAATTTGACGAAACCTGCTTTAAAAATCCAAAAAATGAAAACACGATGGGGAAGTTTGTCAAAAAGCGGGCAATTGACATTGAATCTGTGTCTAATCCAAACCCCAGCTGTATGTATTGAATATGTCATTATGCATGAGATTTGTCATTTATTTCATCAGAATCATAGTGCAGCATTTTACCAGTTGCTCGACAGTGTGATGCCAGACTGGATAAAACGTAAACACAAATTAGAAATGACACTGATATAAACATTTGGCAAGCTTATTGACCAAAACTTCCGCGTAAATTTTGCGGGAATGTCTGTGATCATCATAGGCACATTATGACGCTACAGGCGGGACATCTGATTACATTCCTTCCAAGGCATTTGCATTCTCCTACAAATACCAAAAGTGTTACCTATGTCTCCAGAATAAAGTGTTGTCTATCTCTAGGAATGATATTCATTAAAATTCTGTGTATTACGCTAAATTCTGTATTAGAAATCGGTTTGACCAACATCTAGTTTGTGTGTATTTACGGGTTTTCCTGGCTCGAATAATCCTGCTGAAACAAATGCTACAAAAGGCTTGTAAGTTAAAATACCTTCTTGTATTATGCGTTGTCGCTCAGACAGAGGTATAAAAAATAGATGAAAACTTTCAGCGCAAAAGCCGATGAAATCAAGCGTGATTGGTATGTTGTTGATGCCACTGACAAGGTGCTTGGTCGGTTAGCAACTGAGGTTGCTACGCATTTACGCGGCAAACATAAACCAGAGTATACACCGAATGTTGATACAGGTGATTTCGTGGTTGTTGTGAATGCCGATAAGATTCGTGTAACAGGTAATAAGCGTACGGATAAAATGTATCATCGCCATACGGGTTACATTGGCGGTCTTAAGTCTGCGAATTTCGAGCAGATGATGGAGAAATCTCCAGAAAAATTATTTGAATTAACTGTGAAAGGGATGTTGCCAAAAAACCCGTTGGGTCGTGCGATGTTTAAAAAGCTCAAAGTGTATGCGGGTGATGATCATCCTCATGAAGCGCAGCAACCTAAACAGATGACAAAACGAGTGGGTGGTTCAGATGTCTAACGATTATTTTCATGGCGTGGGTCGCCGTAAATCTTCTACAGCACGGGTTTTCCTAAAAGCTGGTAAAGGCGAGATTGTCGTGAATGGCCTGCCTTTAGAAAAATATTTTTCTCGTCGGACTGCGACTATGGTCGTCAAACAACCTTTGGCGTTGGTCGAAATGTTAGAAAACTTCGACATTAAAGTGAATGTGAATGGCGGTGGTAGCACAGGTCAAGCGGGTGCGATTCGCCATGGAATTACACGGGCTTTAATGGCTTATGACGAAACATTGCGTGCACCTTTGCGTCAAGCAGGGTTCGTAACGCGTGATGCGCGTCGTGTGGAGCGTAAGAAAATTGGTTTACATAAATCCAGAAAACGTCCACAGTTCTCCAAACGTTAATATCTACTTTTTCGTATTGATTGGCTAAGGCTTTCTATTTAAATAGGAAGCTTTTTTATTAGGTGGGGTTTCAAGGTAAGGAATGCGATATGAACACGTTGACGAATAAACGAACTGTTATGACGTTGTACATCAATAAAATGTGCCCGTATTGTCATTGTGTGCGCATTGCTCTGGCAGAGAAAGGGGTTGTCGCTGAGTTGATTGAAATTGACCCGGAGAAACCTTCAGAAGATTTGTTGGATCTCAATCCTTATGGCGCTTTGCCAACTTTGGTAGACCGTGACTTGGTTCTGTATGAAACCAATATTATTTTGGAATACCTGGAAGAGCGTTTTCCACACCCGCCTTTGATGCCGGTATACCCTGTGGCGCGCGGTCGTAATCGTCTGATGATGACCCGTGTTGATCGTGACTGGTATTCATTAGCTGATAAAATCCTGACTGCACCCAAAGCAGAAGCGGAAGCTGCCCGTACTGACTTGCGTGACAGTCTCTTATCCGTTGCGCCTGTTTTTGAGGATTCTCCTTGTTTCCTCAGCGAGGAGTTTACTTTGGTTGACTGTAGTTTGGCTGCATTGTTGTGGCGTCTGCCCATGTTTGGCATTGACCTGCCAGAGAAAGCAGGGCGTCCTATTTTGAACTATGCGCAGCGTTTGTTTGATCGTTCGTCTTTTCAAGATAGTCTGACAGATGATGAGCGTGAAATTCGCGAAACGGTTGAAGAAGACTAATCCTCATGGCACGTTTGCGCGGCTATCTCCTTAAAGCAACCTATGAATGGTTGGCTGAATATGACATGACACCTTACGTTCTGATTGATGCAGATCATCCAGATGCTCAGGTGCCATCGCAATATATAGAAGATGGCAAAATTGTGTTGGACATCTCTGTCGGGGCTGTACAAAATTTAGAAATCACACCTGGTCATATTGCTTTTGAGGCAACTTTTTCAGGTCAATTGTGTTCTATATTTGCACCGGTAGATGCGGTATTAGCTATGTATTCCAGTCAGACCACGCAAGGGATTTATGCACGTGAGACAGGTATTGGCATGCTGGTGAATGAGGGGCAATCAGAAGATGATTTAGACCCATCACCGCAGGATACGGTTGCGTCTTCATCTAAGCTCAAATTGCGTTTGGTGAAGTAATATCTGCCCATGCAAAAATATCTAAAATATTGAGCGTTCGGCCTATGTTAGGACGGCGCAAACCCTTCGTGCTATGATACGCCGCGATTATGTGCCAATGGGACTTTCTAATGACTTCCGTAATACAACAAGCTGACTTTATTCAAAGTGTTGAAGCTGCATTGCAGTATATTTCTTATTACCATCCGACTGATTTTATTCAAGCCATGGCGGCAGCTTATGAGCGCGAAGAATCGACTGCGGCTAAGGATGCCATGGCGCAAATTTTGATTAACTCAAGAATGGCAGCGATGGGGCATCGCCCGATCTGTCAGGATACGGGGATTGTCTGTGCTTTTGTTAGGGTTGGCATGGATGTATGTTGGGATAACACTGACTTAACCGTGCAGCAGATGGTTGATGAAGGCGCGCGTCGAGCTTATTTGGATCCGAATAATCCATTGCGGGCTTCCGTGTTGCAAGACCCTGTCGGTGCGCGCAAAAACACCCGGGATAATACACCGGCTGTCGTGCATGTCGAGCTAGTGCCAGGCGATCAGGCGTCTGTCGAAATTGCGGCCAAAGGCGGCGGCTCTGAATTTAAGAGTAAATTTAAAGTATTAAACCCAAATGATGACTTGGTGCAGTGGGTATTAGATGTGGTTCCAACCATGGGTGCTGGTTGGTGTCCGCCGGGTATTTTAGGCATTGGTGTCGGTGGTACGGCTGAAAAAGCCATGCTATTAGCAAAATCAGCATTGAACGAGCCTATCGATATGCAAGATTTATTGCGAAAAGGGCCCAGTAATCGTGTTGAAGAACTGCGCATCGAGTTGTATGAAAAGGTGAATGCACTGGGTATTGGCGCTCAAGGTCTAGGCGGTTTAACCACAGTGCTAGATGTAAAGATTTCAGACTATCCCACACATGCGGCAACCTTGCCAGTCGCGCTGATTCCCAACTGTGCATCGACACGTCATGCACATTTTACGTTAGACGGCAGCGGCCCAGCTGAGTTCGATCCGCCGGCACTGTCGCATTGGCCAGATATTCATTGGGACGCCGCTGGGCCAAACATTCGAAAACTGAATGTTGATCAAGTTACTGAAACAGAATTATTAGACTTAAAAGCCGGTGAGACTGTATTGCTCACAGGGAGGATTCTGACTGGTCGTGATGCGGCGCATAAACGTTTACAAGATTTAGCAGCAGAAGGTGGGCCGTTGCCTGTTGATTTAAAAGGCCGCTTTATTTACTACGTGGGTCCAGTGCCAGCCGTGGGTGATGAAATTGTTGGTCCTGCTGGCCCAACTACGGCAACTCGTATGGATAAGTTTACCGATTTCATGCTATCTGACGATGTGGGTGTTTGGGGTATGATTGGCAAAGCTGAGCGTGGTGATGCAGCAATTGCATCGATTCAAAAGCATCAAAGCGTGTATTTGATGGCAGTTGGTGGCGCAGCTTATTTGGTTTCTAAGGCGATTAAGCACGCGCGCTGCGTGGCTTTTGAGGATTTGGGTATGGAGGCTATTTACGAGTTTGAAGTCGTTGATATGCCAGTCACTGTTGCTGTGGATAGTACGGGTGGCTCTGTACATAAGTCAGGTCCAGCATTATGGCAACGTAAAATTGCCGGTATTCCGGTTGTTGTCCAAGGTGCACCATAAGCAGTTGTTTTTGAGTGAAGGTGCTAGCTGCATTGACTGCATTTTCCACGGATTTCTGTGACTGAGTTGGTGATAGTGAGGTGTCTGTTTTTGATGTCGTGAGTCACGGGCCCAGGCAGGCATTTCATGTTGAGTTCTTGTGTTGTATTGCAATTGCTGCAGATGAATATGCAGAAATTTTCATGATGTTGATGTTCACAGCAAGCAACATAGGCATTCATGCTTTCAATCCTGTGAATGAATCCATGCTTATGCCAAAATTCAATAGCTCTATAGATAGTGGGTGGGCTAACTTTTTCTGTCTGTGAGGACAATAAATTTATAATTTGATATGCCCCCATGGGCTGTTTGTCCTTGGCCAGGGCTGATAAAACACGAGCCCTTGGCTCAGTCATTCGGTATTTATGCGTTTCACAAAATCTCTCTGCTCTGTGGATGAGGATGGATTTTTTGCTCATTTTTTTATTGGATTCCGTCTTTCTGAACTGTTACATTGTAACACTTTTTTGATTTGGTGCAGTGAAAGGAAATTATAAATGAATAGATTGCCGACGACAGTTTTGTCAGGGTTCCTAGGCTCTGGGAAAACAACCTTGCTCAATCGAATCCTGAATAATCGGGATCAACTGAAGATTGCCGTCATCGTTAATGATATGAGTGAAGTTAATATTGATGCTGAGTTCCTCAATAAGACACAAGGGCATTTATCGGCTACTGAGGAAAAAATGGTGGAGCTCAGTAATGGGTGTATTTGCTGCACTTTACGAGAAGACTTGTTACTAGAAGTTAAAAAGCTTGCAGCTGAAGGTAAATATGATTACCTGGTTATTGAAAGCACAGGCATCTCTGAACCCTTGCCAGTGGCTGCTACTTTTGACTTCCGTGATGAAAACGTTGAAAGTCTCGCGGATGTTGCTTATATTGATAATATGGTAACAGTGGTTGATGCCGTAAATTTTCTTGCCAATTACAGTTCAACTGAATATTTAAGGCATACAGGTGAAAGCCTGGGTGATCAAGATGAGCGCGCCATTATTGATTTAATGGTTGAGCAAATTGAGTTTGCAAGTACGATTGTTTTGAACAAAGTATCTGACTGTTCCGCCGAAGACCTGGTAACGATTCAATCGATTATTAGAGGTCTTAATGCGGATGCAAAGATCATATCTGCTGATTACAGTGATGTGCCTTTAGATGAAATAGTCAATACGCAGCGTTTTGACCTAGATAAAGCTCATAATCACCCGTTGTGGAGTAAAGAGCTATACGATTTCGAAAACCATGCACCAGAAACCGATGAATATGGCATTAACTCCTTTGTCTATCGTGCTAAGTTGCCGTTCAATCCAGATCAATTCATGCATTTTCTCAATGAGGTCGAATGGCCCGGTGTTGTGCGTGCTAAAGGTTTTTTTGGTTATCTACACGGCCAGATTATATTGGTGATGTTTCGCAAGCCGGTAGTTTAATCCGGCATCAAGGGTTAGGTGTCTGGTGGGCTTCGGTTGATAGGGATGAATGGCCCGATAATCCAGAGTTTGAACATATGTTGGCCAAGCACTGGGATGAAAAAAGTGGCGATAAACGTCAAGAGATTGTTTTTATCGGTTTCAAAGACACAATGGATATCAATGCTATTAAGGCTGAGCTTGATCAATGCTTAATCCAAGATTATTGGCAAGATCAGGCCAAGTATCACGCGCTTCATGACCCTTTTCCAAACTGGTTTAAAACAGAACATGAGATGGAGACATAAACTGATATGGATGCAAACACTACAGATTTATTGATGGCAGTTGCTATCTTTTTAATTACTATGATTTCGGGTGCTATTCCATTTGTACTCAAATTAAAAAACCCTGATAAATTTGATTTTCCGATTGGTGAAGCACTGGCCAATGGTTTTTTTCTGGGGGCTGGGCTTGTGCATATGCTCTCAGATGCTGCTGATGGATTCTCGAAATTAGGTATTGAATACCCGTGGGCTTTTGTTATTTGTGGGGCAACCTTTTTATTATTCTTGCTCTCAGAACATGTTGGTTTTTTTGTCAAAGAACATCATAAGCACCAATCGCTTTTTATTGCAGTGGCATCTACGATTATGTTGTCAATCCATAGTTTTTTTACCGGTGCTGCATTAGGTGTCACCAGTAGTTTAGGCTTAACCATCGTCTTATTCTTTGCCATTATTGCGCATAAATGGGCCGCAAGCTTTTCACTTGCGGTCTACATTAATAAAGCCAGTTTAAGGCTTAGCAATCGTCTGGCAATGTTTGTTGTTTTCAGTTTGATGGTGCCTTTAGGCATCTGTTTTGGGGGCTTGTTACATCAGCATTATTTAGTCAATCAACTACTTCAGCCTATTTTCTCTTCCATTGCTGCGGGCACGTTTATTTACCTAGGCACATTGCATGGTTTTAAAAAAGTACTGACACAAAAGGGCTGCTGTAACTTGTACCAGTATGCTTACGTATTAATGGGTTTCTTGTTAATGGCGATTGTAGCCATTTGGCTTTAGTCAGTGCCTTGTCGGCTGATATGACCTAAGCACGCGCCAAGCACCATACAGCAACATGTTCGACGCCTTGTCTTTTGAGTAATGTTGCGAGTGCATTTACCGTATGTCCGGTGGTGACGACATCATCAATAACCGCAACATGCTGATAAGTAATGGGCTTTAGCTCAAAGGCTTGAGCCACATTTTTTTTGCGTGCAGCATAGGTCAAGTCGCTCTGTCGGCGTGTGGCTTTCTGCCGTCGGCAGCAATGGTTGTCAATGGGAATGTCTAGGGCTTGACTCAATCGGCGTGCAATCCAAATGCTTTGGTTGTAGCCACGTTGTAGTTGGCGGCTCCAGTGTAGTGGTATCGGAATCAAGACCTGGGGTTGTTGCCTGGTGGCATAGGCTGTTTGTATGCAGTCTGCCAAGTGCTGCGCAAGGAAACGACCGGCATGAAATTGATGGTGAAATTTAAAACCAATCACCAATTTTGCAATGGCTCCTGCGTAACTAAATCCTGCAATTGTTTCATCAGACTGAGGTGGTTTTTTTAGGCATTGGCAACACGCTTCAGCGCTGACTGTTAAAGCTTGGCCGCATTGCATGCAGGTATGCTCAGGTTTAGGCAGGCTTGCCACGCAATCTGAGCAGATAATATCCTGCGCATTGCAGCGCTGTAGGCACAATAAGCAAAGGTGAGGCAGTAATGTATGCATGGCCTATTGATCTTTTCTTGATCTATTTTGCGCTATGTAACACAGAAGTCAATTTGTAAGTGTGTTACAATCCGCCGCCGTTAAAGTCGCCAGAATAAGTCATCATGATTGATCTACCCCGATGTATTGCAATGCGAAATCAAACGGCTGATAGTTGTTTGGAGCACGACGTGATTCAGCAAGAAGTTGAAGCGCGTTTGTTGGACCAATTGCAGTTTATTCGTCATCAACCCAAAACCTTGTTGGAATTGGGCTGTTCGACTGGTCGTTTGGCAGAACAGTTATGCGCCCATTATCCAGGGTTATCAACCTATATTGGCTGCGATATTTCAGCAGAGCGGTTGCCGAAAAATACCGCACAGCAAACCTATAAGCTGCAAATAACACCGGATGCAATTGATCAAGCACCGGGTACGGTTGATCTGGTGATTGCGAATTTATATTGGCACTGGGTTGATGATATGCCAGCTTTGTTGTCACGTGTTCAGTCCATCTTAGCGCCGGGTGGTTTATTGTTGTTTACCACCTTTGGATTGCAGACATTGCAAGAATTAAAACAGGCTTGGCGTGCAGTTGATACGCATGCCCATGTGCAAAATTTTGATGATATGCATGATTTAGGTGATGCAGTGCTGGCAGCAGGGTTTGCTGATCCTGTTTTGTTTAATGAGACGTTGACGGTTGAGTATCGCGCACTGAAAACGCTCTTTGCAGATCTGAAGGGCCAAGGTGCTGGGTTTTGTTATGTTGAACGCATGCGCCATGTATTGTCGCGTGCGCGTTATGCAGCATTATGTGCAGCATATCCACAGCGAGAGGGCATCTATCCAGCCAGTTTTGAGATTATTTATGGACAAGCTTGGAAAGCAGAGGATCGCGACCGAGCCACACTAAATGACCAGGGTGAAGCAGCAGTCAAGATTGAACGGATTCAACGGCGCACTGGTAGCGATTAACCGTTAAGCAATATGTGTTGAGCCGTTTTCAGCGTCAACATCAGTGTCATCGGTTGTATGGGTGATGCCACAAACCCATGGGATAAGTAAAATGCTTTGGCTTCGCTCGAAAGCGCATGTACCAGTAGGGCAAATACGCCAGCATCATTGGAAATTGATAAGGCGCGGAGTAGCGCATCTTTCAATAGTGCGGTGCCGATGCCTTGAGATTGGGCATGCAAATCAACGGCTAGGCGACCTAATAGTAGTACAGGCAATGGGTCTGGCATGTTGCGTCGCATAGGCTTGGTTGAAATTTGTTGTGCAATAGCGCCGGCAGATAGAGTGTAATATGCCTTCACCGTTTGTGTGTCTTTAGAGCAGACCACAAAGCAGCGCGATGCTTTTTTCATTTGGTTTCTCAATGCATGCCGCTTTAACCATTGGTTGAGGCTGGGCTCTCCACAATCAAACGTGTTGATATGATGGTGGATATTTAGGAGTTCTGGCGGTTTGAATAATGCCATGCTTATTCGTCATCCCATGGTGATTTCGTGTTGAGAAGTCGGCGGAGCTCATCTGTGGGGGGTAAAGGTTTTTCAATCAGTGCTTGTAGTTGTGCGAAGGTTTCAGGTGAAACAGAGAAAAATGCTTGATCGAGTAAAACAGATTCTGCTTCGCGACAGGCGGCATCAAGCATGAATTCGGATCGCGTTCTGCCCAGTGATTCAGCAGCCAAATCAATTAAATGGCGTTGTTGATACTTGGCGCGGATATTAATGGTTGTTGGAGTTTTTCTGGGCTGTACATTCATGGCGATTGATTATTGATTTGTCCACACAATGAGTATACACAATTAGGCAAGTTTTGTCATTTGGATTTTTATTTCTGGCGGCGCTTAAACACAATGACATTATCGTCATCTGCAGTATTTTCTATCGGCGCCTGGTGAGATGTTGCCTGATCCAGATGGGTGGGTGTAATGGTCAGTGTGCATTCTAAGGTTTCGCGGCCGGCGACAATAACCCGTCCACTATAGCGCTGTTGATTAGATAAGCTGTATTCAAAGGTATAAAAGCGTTTCAAGCACACACGACCTTCTGTGTTGCGAGTCAGGCGCAGTTTTTTCAGCGCAACGGTGTCGTCCAGTAACAGAACAGTTTCACGTTCGAAGTGCATTTTAGCGGTCGCTACGGCAGCTTCTTTGCTTTTCATGCTGTCGAACCAAAAGGCCAGTAATAGCAAGATTAAAACCAGAATAATAAGTGTAGAAAACATAGCGTTACGTCAAAGGTCTAATTGAGTGGAGTGCCACATCGGTGATAATGCCATCGAGTGTTACATCCCAAGTTTCTGTTGGTAACGCATGATGCCATTTTTGCCACTCATATGCACAACCTAATAACACAGGCGTGGTGCAATTGGGCGCTTGGCGAAATTGAAAGCTGTAATCGTAATAGCCACCACCCATGCCAATGCGGTGACCCGCGGTGTCAAAAGCAACCAAGGGTGTGAGTACTAAGGATAGTTCCCAGGGTGCCAGTAGTGTTTCAATTTCAAACTTAGTTTCTAAGATGCCATATCGATTGCGGCGCAGTTCGCAGTTAGCCGCATAGGGTGCAAACCAAAGTGCATGCGGTAGCACGGGGTGCAAAATCGGTAGGTAACACGCAATATTTTGCCGCTGGAAATACTCGATCAATGGTGTCAAATCCATTTCGCCGTTGATAGCTAAGTAAAGGCCGACGGCTTGAAAATAGGTATCTGGAAAATTTTGGGTTTGAAAGTGTGTGCAGAGTGCATGAGTCGCATTTTTCTGCGCGTCTAATGGCAGCGTTCTGCGTTGTTGGCGTAAGGTTGCGCGAATGTGCTCGGTTGGGGTCATGTGCGAATAAATTGGAAAATCTGAAAGAGATGGTGTCTACCGTGTTACCGCTGTCTTACATAGCCCTTGAACCTCAAGGACTAAGTGGGAACTACCGAACTGCTTTGGGTTTCCCTTTGGCTAGGCCATTGGGCCGACTCGCTAGCAGCATCAGAAGTTGGTTCCCGTTCGTATAGACATGGCTCAAGTTTATTAAGACTGGCCTGCAACACAGAAGAGACGCCACGGGTTCACTATAACATGTTAGTCTGACTTGGCAATAGCCGTGGATGTTTAAAGAAATCATCCAAAAACTACGTATTGTCATACAGCGCTATCCTGGTTAAATGATTAAAATGTTATGACGATGCGAGTGGTAATTGATGATGACCAAGGATGGTAATCGATATCAGTCAGAGGGTGCTATGCGTTGGCCCTATATCACACAAATGATGGTCAAAGTGAGTATCGTTTTGTTGTGTGTTGCAGCAGTATTTTTCCAGTATATTTATTCACCTGTTTGGGCAGCACAACCTTTAGTGTCTGCAAGACTGCAACATCGACCAGTTGAACATCACTTTATTGTTTCTAAATCCATTCAGCTTTTTGGATTTGATAATCAGCTCACTGAGTCATCCTCGGGTCAGCAGTTCCTAGGCAAGGGATGTCGTACATATAATCCAATTGTTCATCGATTTATGTCGCGAGATTCATTATCACCATTCGATAAAGGTGGTCTCAATGGCTATCTTTTTGCGAACAACAATCCCATTAAAAATTATGACCCCTCTGGCCATATGGCGAAACCAGTTAAGGTTTTTATTGAGATGGCGGTGTGGTTATCCTCGACCTTACTGCTGGCTGGTCTGTTGATTTCTTTGGGTTATGGGCTTTCAATCGGCCTTGAAAGAATCGGTTTTGTTGCCAATAAAGCAGAAGTGCTTGGTGTGGTCGGGTTGATTGCTGCACCTATTCTTGCTGGTTTTATTGACCAAAAATTAGATGATTATTTAAATACCGTTGGTGGTCAAAAAAAACCAAAATCAAAGCCAGGTGTACGATTACATTCAATGGTCAAAAGTACGCATAATACATTGGTTGGTTTTCAGTCTGTTCATCCAGTTGCGCACCGCACTTTTTAATCAAGACCTTTGCATGACTCACAATATACCCTGTGCTACCATGCGCGCAGCTTGTATGCATGAGAGTTATCCATGTCGGTACCGGAAAAAATAGCTTTACCTGATTTTACTGCAGTGATGCGAGCTTTATCGTATCTCAAAGTGCGTAGCCAAGCGGCAGAAGCGCATGGTTTGTTGGCCGCATTATTGGCGGGCAATGTATCACTGCGTCGTCAAGCCTGGGTGGATTCGTTATTGACCACAAATTTTCAGAAAGGCGATGTTTCGGCACAAGAATCGCAAGCAACATTATTAAGCCTATTTGATGCCGCTGTGCGTTATTTTAAAGAAGACGATACCTTATCATTTCAGTTATTACTCCCGGAAGATGAAGAGCCGATTGCGCTGCGCATTGAGGCATTAGCAGAGTGGTGCCAAGGGTTTTTGTCAGGCTTGAACATTATGCATATCAACGAAGGTGCCGTTGACAGCCCGGATGTCAAAGAAGCTTTGCAAGACCTAACTAAAATGGCCTGTTTGGCGCATGATGACGAACAAGATGGTGATGAAGAAATCGAAGCAGCATTTGTTGAGTTGGTTGAATTTGCACGTGTTGCCGTTGTATTGGTGCATGACTATGTATTGCAGCGCAATCAAAAGTGGGCAGTAACTGGCAATGACACACAGCACTGACCCAACGCGATCGACACAGAAATTCGATGTTGTGGTCTTAGGTGCCGGAATTGTCGGTGCTTTATTGGCTCATATATTGTCTCGTTGCCAGTTATCGGTTGCGTTGATTGATGCTAAGGCCGATATCATGCCGTCTGATACGCCTAAAAAAATAGGCGATCAACGGGCAATTGCTTTATCTCGGGCGAGTTTGAATATTCTGCAAGGTTTAGGACTGTGGCCATTAGCCGAACCAATGGGTGTGGCGATCAATCGTGTGCATGTGTGTCAGCAGGGCACCTTTGGTCAGGTACGATTGAGTGCTCAGCACGCCCAGGTTGAATCTTTGGGCCATGTGCTCAATATCGAAGATTTACAGCGCTTAATTGCCCAAGATTTGCATCAAAAAGTACAGGTTTATCCAGAACATCGAGTGACTGCGCTTATTGAGGCAGATAATCAAGTGACTATCACTGCAGCAACGCCGGATCAAGCAGCGGTGGATTTTTCGGCACCCTGGGTGATTGCTGCCGATGGCGCAGTGTCAAATGTCGCCCAGTTGTTGGCGATGAAATCAGAACAAAAATCCTATGTTCAGGTCGCTATCGTCAGTAATATTACCGTCAAGCGTGATCATGCACATATCGCTTATGAGCGTTTTACGATAGAGGGCCCAATTGCTTTGTTGCCAATTGCGCCGCGGACTTTTTCACTGATCTGGTGTATGCAGGAAGCGCGTGCACAAGCCTTGCTGGAAGAAGGGGATCAAGCATTTTTGTCAATATTGCAAACAGCCTTTGGTTATCGTGCAGGGCGCTTTATTGCCACCACACCAAGGCAAACGTTTCCGCTGAATAGCATCTGGTTGCCAGAAATCCAAGAAGGTCGCGTACTGTTTTTTGGCAATGCGGCACATACACTACACCCGATTGCCGGACAGGGTTTTAATCTCTGTGTGCGTGAAGCGGCTACATTGATGGAAGCCCTGCAGCAGCAACAAAAAACAGCAGGGGATTGGCGCGATTTGGCTTTTCTAGCATTTGCTGTTGAGAAAATGCAGGCAGATGCAACATCCACTCGCCATACCGTGGATCAATTGGTGACTGGTTTTTCCAACGCCTATTGTGGCTGGTCTATCTTGCGTGCCTTAGGTCTAGCCGTTGCAGAGCGCAGCCCATCTCTCAAGCAGAAGCTGCAGCAACGCATGATGGGGTATCGCATACCAGCCAGTCGGCTTGCCAGAGGATTAAAATCATGAAGGTCGATGTGTGTATTGTCGGTGCCGGTATGGTGGGCTTAGCCTTGGCGAATCATTTGCATCAAGCAGGCTTTAGGGTTGCGCTGATCGAGAAAGATCCACCACCTGAGAAGATTTCCGCTGCTGTATTGCCCTTACGTGTCAGCGCCATCAGCTTGGCGTCTCAGCAATTATTCAGCACGATAGGTGCATGGGATGAAATTCAGCAGCACGCAGCGCCTTATGAGGATATGTTTGTCTGGGATGCAGCGACACCTACAGAGATTACTTTGTCTGCCGCGCATGTTCATCGTCCTTATTTGGGGCATATCATTGAAAATCGTCGTATACAGCAGGCGTTATATGCCTGTGCGCAAGCCAATGAAATGCCATGTTTTCTGCCAGACACCGTGGCGCAGGTGCAACGGACTGCCACTGGTTGTCAGGTTGAATTAGCTTCAGGTCAATCAATTCAAGCAGGTTTATTGGTTGCTGCGGATGGTGTGCAATCACCATTACGCGCACGCATGGGAATTACATGCGAACCGACCCTATATCAACAAACGGCTTTTGTCGGTGTGGTTAGGATGGAACGCTCGCATGACAAAACAGCCTGGCAGCGATTCCTGTCGACAGGTCCGGTTGCATTTTTGCCATTGCCAGATGCGCAGCAGTGTTCATTTGTCTGGAGTGTTGATGATGAGCAAGCAGAAGTGCTGAAAACACTATCCGACGATGATTTTTCAGCATCTTTGGCTGATGCCATTGAACAACGTTTTGGTCAGGTCAATGTGCTAACTGAGCGTGCTGGTTTTCCGTTGAAGCATCAACATGCAGCTCGCTATACACAGCCACATTTTGCGTTGGTTGGTGATGCGGCGCATGCAATACATCCGTTGGCAGGCCAAGGTGTTAACTTGGGGTTTTTAGATGTGTTCGCTTTGGTCGACACCTTGCAAGCTGCCCGTGAACAGCGGCGTCCTCTGGGTTTGCAGAGTGATTTGCAACGCTATGCAAGTAAACGGCGTTGGCATAATGCGGCCATGCTCAAGGCGATGACGGGGATTAATGCGTTATTCAAGCAAACAAATCCAGTAGTAAAAACGCTGCGCCATTTTGGCGTGCGCCAGGCGAATGATTTAATGCCGCTCAAACAATATTTTATTGCGCAGGCTACTGGAGAATCTTGGTTATGACGGCAGAGTTACAGCACCTTATTCATGTCTATGGATATTGGCTGATGGCCTTTGGTGCCATTATTGAAGGTGAAACCTTTCTGGTTGCGGGTGGTATCGCCGCGCAGCATGTGATCTTGCATTTGCCAGGTTTGATCGCATTAGCCCTGGTGGGAAGTTTCGTGCATGACTGTTTTTTCTTTTTCTTAGGGCGTACAGCCGGTCACAAGATACTGGAAAAGTGGCCAAAGTTGGCCCAAAAATCAGATCGAGTGCTGCGCTTATTTGAAAAGTATGGGGTGATTTTGATTATTGGTTTGCGCTACGCCTATGGTTTACGCACCATGATCCCAACCGTATTGGGCATGAGTGAAATCTCCGTGCGGGTTTTTATTTTCTTTGACCTAATCGGCGGCATACTTTGGTCTTGTACCTTTATCTTTGCGGGCTATTTTCTCGGCGAGGCCTTTAATCGCATTTTGCATACATTAGGCCTGTATGAACATGTGGGTGGCTATGTGCTGATTGGCCTGATCGGTGCGGTATTTGTGTTTGGTTTTTTATGGTGGTTATTGAAGCGTTTGCGTCGTCAGCGTTCATAATCATGCATTTTGTTCATGACGTAAAAGTCTCATTGTGTAATGATTCATGGCACCATTTACAGAAACGCTTTAACGTCGGGTAGCGCTGTGGATGCGTGAAAATCAAATAATAACCGTGTTCTGGTTCAGTAATGATTTGCCCGAGTTGTCTGAGTTGACCACTGCGAATTAATGCGTGGACAAATATTTCGTGGGTTACAAAGATGCCTACTTGATTCAGACAGGCTTGAATGGCCTGTGCTGAAGAGCTAAACCTCATGAAGTGTTGGCTATCAGGCTGCTTAATTTGATGTGCTTCACACCACGCTGTCCAATTTTCTTGTCTGAATGAGATATCTTGAATACCAAGCAGTTTATAGCGCTTAAGTATGTGTTCCATCGGTTCGCTATCATCCTGTATTAAGTCAGGATGGCATACGGCAATCAGCCGATCTGAGCACAGATGTTCAACATGATGATTCGGCCAGTCAGTTGCGTGGCCATAGCCAATAATCAGGTCTATATCTGATTGCAGCGCAGCAGCGAGAGACCAGTTAGTTGAAATGCGAACATCCAAATCAGGATACTGTGCATATAAGTCTGGCAGCTGGGGAATCAACCAAAAGGTTGCTAATGAGTTGAGTAAACTGATCGTGATATGTGATTTCTCAACTGGATTTAAACGCGTTTTAGCCTGCTCCAGTTGTGCTAAAGCTGGTTCGATATCTTGGAGAAATTGTCGGCCTGGTTCAGTGAGTTGCACGCCATTATGGGTGCGTTGGAAGAGTGTGCAGGCTAAATCTTCTTCTAGGCGTTTGATTTGTTGGCTAACGGCAGACAGCGTGATGTGTTGTAGTTCAGATGCTTTGCCAAAGCTTTCAGTTTTAGCCGCAGCTAAGAAAATGGGCAGAGCTTTAAGTGGAGGTAAAGGGCGACGCATTAGGGTTCTGGTTTAATTTATCTTAATCAGGAGTTTATTTTATATCGATTTATGGTGCAATTTGGATTACGTGAAATATTGCTAAATTTTCCAACGGCTATCCGATGCGTGTGCAGCTGTGAATGAAAATGTGCACAATGCGTCGTTAGAGAATCTTGCGCGAATTGCGCACGTCTGTCGCGTTGCTGATTGGTTATAGAGAGAATTTGCTGTTAAAATCCGCGGCGAATTTGATGACAATGATGGTTAAAAACGCGTATGGCACACTCAAATGGCAATGCTGATCGGGTTATTC
>CAZIIK010000010.1:0-6232 GCA_964539235.1 uncultured Gammaproteobacteria bacterium
ATAGCTCAGCAGCCAAATTTCCTGTAACATTTTGCATGTGGCGTATCTCCTATTTTTGTTGACTTATTTTTGCTGAAAATAGACAACAGGATACGCCGCTTCACTCACACTGTCATACACCAGAAATTATCATAACTCGGAGACTACTTCCATTATTTTCATTGCAGATGCAGTTTTTTCCATGGATGGCAATATTTTGCCTTTGCCTGAGATTATCGATCTGTTGGCGTCTTTTCCTGATGTGACGCTAATTCTGGACAGCGCCCATGCAACAGCTAATTTGGGTAGAACAGGTCGAGGTATATTGGAGCACTTCAATCTGAGTATTGATAATGTTGAACAACAAGGTATTGATTTGATTGTATTATCAACCCTATCAAAATGCGCAGCATCTGCGGGCGCTGTGATTAGCAGTCACTCTCGAGCATTGTACAGGCTGATGCAAATGAGCATGTTCTACATCAATACAACTTCTTTGTCGCCAGGGCTATTGGCATCTGCGACCAGTGCCCTCCAAACAATGATGAGGTGCCAGCACTATGTGGCGAAGTTACAAGCCAATACTCGGTATGCACGTGCAAAATTAGCTGCACAAAATTTCAAAATATCTGGTGAAACGCATATCATTCCGATTTTTTTCAATAAAGATATTCAACAGGTGCAAAGGATCTCGCAGTGGTTGATGTATCGGTATCGTATCTGGGTGGTTGCTGTGTCTCACGTGGCTTCTCCCCGTTTAAGTGTGGTAATTAATCGTTTGCATACGCATGAAGAAATCGATCGTTTAGTCAACGCATTGGTAGAGATTCGCGAGCAGATTAAGCATCATGGCACGCTACCGCCAATCCAGGATTACCTTGCCGCAGTGGCCTGATTGCATAATTTCAAAGCCCTTGGCGTATTCCGTGAACGGAAAGCGGTGGGTGATTAATGCATCCAGATTGAGGCCGCTTTGTAATAGGCTGACCATTTTGTACCAGGTTTCAAACATTTCTCGGCCATAAATACCTTTCATGGTCAAACCGCGAAAGACCATTTTGTCCCAGTCGATGCCAACCTCTGGTTTGCCTGAGAGGCCCAGTAAGGCAAGCTTGCCACCGGTGTTCATCAGTTCGATCATGCCATTGATGGCTGAGGCGACACCGGAAACTTCCAGGCCAACATCGAAGCCTTCGGTCATGCCGATATCATTCATGCAATCGTTTAGTTTTTCCGCTAAGCTTTCAGGGGTTGGGCAATCACTCACATTGAGTGCTTGAGTGACACCGAATTGTTTAGCCAATTCCAGGCGGTAATCATTGACATCGGTGATGACGATATGGCGTGCGCCCACGTGGCGACAAACTGCAGCTGCCATAATGCCAATCGGTCCTGCGCCGGTGATCAGAACATCTTCTCCGACTAAATCAAAAGAAAGTGCGGTATGCACGGCATTGCCAAAAGGATCGAACATGGCCACTAAATCACTGCTGATGTCTGCAGGTACTTTAAATGCATTAAAAGCCGGGATTGCCAAGTATTCAGCAAAAGCTCCAGGACGATTAACCCCTACGCCCACTGTGTTGCGGCATAAATGGCGTTTTCCGCCACGACAATTACGACAGGTGCCACAGGTGATATGGCCTTCACCGGAGACACGGTCACCCAGTTGATAGCCAAGCACTTGTGAGCCGAGTTCAACCACTTCGCCAACAAATTCGTGGCCTACATGCATCGGTACAGGAATGGTGTGCTGCGCCCATTCATCCCATTTGTAAATATGCAGGTCGGTGCCGCAAATTGCTGTTTTGTGGATTTTAATCAGTAGGTCTTGCGGGCCAATTTCAGGTTTGGGGGCTTCTGTGAGCCAAATGCCGGGTTCAGCTTTGAGTTTCGAGAGGGCTTGCATTATGCAATGATTCCCATTTCTTGACCGACTTGGGTAAAGGCGGCAATGGCTTGGTCAATCTGTTCACGGGTGTGAGACGCTGACATTTGCACGCGGATACGTGCTAAGCCTTTGGGCACTACAGGGTAAGAAAAAGCAATCACATAAATTTGATGTTGTAAGAGTTTCTCGGCCATTTCTGCGGCGACACGTTCTTCATAGAGCATCACCGGAATAATTGGATGTTCGCCGGGCACTAAGTCAAAACCAGCTGCAGCCATACCTGTGCGAAATTGCTGTTGATTGCATTGTAGTTGTGCACGTAAATCGTTAGAGCTTTCAATCAATTCAAGTGCCGTAATTGAGGTGGCCGCAATCACAGGTGCGACGGCGTTGGAAAACAGATAAGGTCGGGAGCGTTGTTTTAGCAGGGTAACAATCGATTTTTTCGCGGCGGTATATCCACCGGAAGCACCGCCAAGCCCTTTGCCTAATGTGCCTGTTAAAATATCAATGCGACCTTCTACACCACAAAATTCTGGTGTGCCACTACCATGCTTGCCAATAAAACCAGTGGCATGCGAATCATCTACCATCACCAACGCATTATAACGGTATGCTAAATCACAGATGGATTTAAGATCCGCAATAATGCCATCCATAGAAAAAACACCATCGGTTGCAATCATTTTATAGCTTACACCATCGGCATCGGCCTGTTTCAGCTGCGCTTCTAGGTCTGTCATATCATTGTTCTTATAGCGATAGCGTTTCGCTTTGCATAAGCGAACACCATCAATAATGCTGGCATGATTCAGTTGGTCAGAAATAATGGCGTCTTCAGCTGTGAGTAGTACTTCGAATAATCCGCCATTTGCATCAAAACAGGATGGGTACAGAATCGTGTCATCCATACCTAAGAAGGCCGATAATTTTTCTTCCAATTCGCGGTGAATTGTTTGTGTGCCACAAATAAAGCGCACAGAAGACATGCCATAGCCGTATTGTTGGATAAATTTTTCCGCAGCTTTAACCAGCTTTGGGTGATTGGAGAGTCCTAGATAGTTATTGGCGCAGAAATTTAAGACTTTATCGCCATTTTTGAGTGTAATCTCAGCATCTTGTGGGGAAGCAATATAACGTTCGTTTTTGAACATGCCACTGGCTTGAATGGCTTTTAGTTGATCATCTAAGTTTTGGTAGAAGGTATGGCTCATTGTGATAATCCTTTCAATTAACGTGAGAGACTGGTGCTGCGGCAATGGGTTTCGCGTATCCAGAAAGAAGCTAAAAACGCCACGACAAAATACAAGCAAAATAGTGCAAAGGTCACTTGAAATGCGTGTATTTGTAGTGCCGGTGTGACTGCGGGGTGGTTCGCCAGCTGTAGGTCAATCAAGTAGCCAATCAAAGGAATGGAAAGTGAACCGATTAAAATCGAAGCCATATTGGTAATGCCCAATGAAATGCCGACAAAACGATGTGGGTTGAACTCGCTGGCCATGGCATATGATGGTGTAATGCCTGCATTGCATACGCCGTATAGGAATAAAATGCCATATAGCAGATGAGATGATACAAACCAGGCATGTGCATACAGTGCGAGGGTCAGTAGTATCAATGAGCTAATGCACGAAATGCGCATCACAGGCAGGCGCTTACCCCAACGGTCTGACCACCAACCAAATAAAGGGTTGCCGAAGACCATGCCAATAAATATCAAGCCTACATGTAGTGCTGCATGGTGAATATTTTCGTGGTAGTAGAGACTGATATAAGTTGTACCCCACATACCACCGAAGGCAGCTGTAGGGCCATACAGCATGCCAATGAAACAGCTGTTAATCCAAGTTTGTTTGTTACTCAGTACAATACGTAAGCCTTGCAACACACCCGTCTGCATTGCATTTTTATGGGGTATGAGTTTTTGTGTCATGCCTTTTGCCATCAAGGCAAACACGATGGCGAGTAGTAAAAATAAAATTGCAATTCCTAAATGTGTATGACGCCAGCCAAAGTGGCTAACTGCTTCGGACATAGGGGCCTCACCAATTGCCGCGCCGAGCATGCCCATAGCCTGAGTAACTCCAGTCAGCAGTGCAAAATGTTTAGGTGGGAAGCTATTTGAAATCAGTTTTAAGGTACCGATAAAAGCAAATGCTGCACTAAATCCAGATAAAAATCGTGCCAATATGGCCAACAAATAACTATGGGTGAGTGAAAATAACAATAAGCTGGCGGCACACAGTAGGATGGCGGTTAGCATCAACTTGTAACAGGAAAATCGGTCTAAAAGAATTCCGGCTGGCACTTGCATCACGATGTAGGCATAGTAAAAGGTTGCGGAAATGATGCCGACCATCAGAGCATTGGCATGGAAGGCTGTGGCCAGTTGATTATTAATGACACCCGGGGAGACGCGGACGAAATATTCCATGAGGAAAAACAATGCGCCAAGGGTCCAGCTATATTTAGGGTCAAATGCCTTTTTGAGACAGGATTTTAAGGTGCAATAACTCACGTGGGGTTATGTGTCTTTGAAAAAATCTAAGCCGTGGATCATAGCGGTTTGGCAATATTGAAGCAATAGACTATCTCTCACGCTATCTAGGCCTGTTGAGCACCTGCCTGATCCGCTAGTATATTGCTTTAGGTCATCGTTGGGGTTGTCATTGGCTATTTGGATACAGAACGATTTTAAAAATTTTCAGCCGCAGTCTCAGGGCTTAAGTATTTTTCGTTGGCCGGTTGTGGCCATGAACCCAGAAGCTTTTGCTCGTGTTCTGCATGAGACAGAGTTTGCACGGGCGCAGCGGTTCCGGTTTGTAGCAGATCTTAATCGTTATATCGTTGCACGTGGTGGATTGCGTTATCTCTTGGCGCGCTATCTTAATTGTCATCCGCATCATGTGATTTTTGACTACAAAGATCATGGTAAACCGGTCTTACCGCAACATGATGTGCAGTTCAATATTTCACATGCAGGTGACTGGGTCTTGGCTGTTATTGCACATGGACATGCTGTCGGTATTGATGTGGAAGCATGGCGTGAAGTAGCTTGTCTAAGTTTGGCTAAACGATTTTTTTCTGAGTCTGAATACCAAGCACTATTAACCTTATCCGATAGTGCGTTGCCAGCAGCTTTTTTCCATATTTGGGTACAGAAAGAGGCTTTTGTCAAAGCATTAGGTGATGGCCTACAGTATGGTCTAGAGAAGTTTTCCGTTATTGCTCCCCCAGGAGCAGGTTTATCCGATCCGTCTTTGGCAAGTCAATGGCAAGTGAAAACTCTAGACATGCCAATGGGATACAGCGCAGCATATGCGGTGCCTGCTGTGCAAACTGCACCAGTTTATCAATATCAAATGGCTATGGATGGGTAAAAAAAGCAGCCCGAAGGCCGCTTTGAGGAGGAGTATATAAAGAAGAACACTTCGGAACAGTTCGCTCCTTGATGTCGACTACATTGTCTCAGTTAACGTCACATTTTGTACAGAGGATTGGGCTGGTTTGCTTGTAAGAGATTCGCCATTCTAATTTTATCAAGGCTGATGTATGCACCAATTGTCAACAAAGGTCGCTATGGCATAATGAGCGCCAATTTTGACTAACTCACCGTGTTCAAGATGTCGAGTCGGACGAAAGCATTAAGTACAGAGTTATTTGGTTTAGCAGGGATAGAGGTCAACGGCCCTAATCCATGGGATGTGCAGATTCATGATGAGAGCACCTACGATCGTATTATTAAGGACCATTCTTTAGGGCTAGGTGAAGCTTATATGGACTGCTGGTGGTCCAGCTAGTGCGTGGATGAAACCATTTTTCGCCTGTTAGCTGCGGGCATTGAAGGCAAGGTCAAACGCAGCCCAAAGCTGATGATGAGTTTAGTTGCTGCACGCCTGTTTAATTTGCAGAATCAAACCCGTTCGCAGAAAGTGGCCGATGTTCACTACAACCTCGATAATGATTTGTATAGCCGTATGCTAGGGCCAAGCATGAGTTATACCTGTGCGTATTGGCGTAAAGCTCGGAAGTTAGATACGGCTCAGGATCATAAGCACTATTTGATTTGCCGTAAGATAGGCCTTAAGCCGGGCGACAAAGTTTTAGAATTGGGTTGTGGCTGGGGTGGTTTCGCTGAGTATGCCGCTAAACATTATGGTGCTGAATTAACGTCCATTAATATTTCCAAAGAACAAGTGGCTTATGGACGTGAACGATGCAAAGAGGGTATCCGAGAAGCTTCTGCCTTCGGCCAAGCCTTTGTTAAAGGCATTTTTCAGCATGCTACCGTAATGCACTCTACATTTGGATTTTTGATGCAAATTTGATCATCACAAGCCAAAAAGACTAATTTTCATGCAG
>CAZIIK010000011.1:0-5407 GCA_964539235.1 uncultured Gammaproteobacteria bacterium
CAAATCACTCGGGTATACCTTTTCCATGGCTTGTGTGCTGCATATCACGTGACAAATCGGTATTATGACCCTGCACATCCCAAAAATCCGCATCTGTTTGAATGCATAACAAGAAAAATACCCATTTTCGGACAGACTCTAATAGAAAGACTCAAACTCAACCTGCTTGGGATGATCTTTTGATAGGATGCAATAATTTTTAAAAGCGGTAGAGCAAAGTGATCTTAGATAAATTTTCGGGTTAGGCTTGCAGAAAACGTAGAAAAAACTGCGACAATACTCGAGACAAAAGCATCCCGCAGCCTATACAGGACTTTTTGCAATATTGGCAGCATTAGATCATGACACACTTATAATTTATGCGTCTTCAACACATGCCCGGCATCTTGATAGCATTTAAATTTTTGGCGCCCTTGCGCTAAGGCATCCGCACTGCCATCAATCACCTCCAAGCAACGCCCAACAAAACCATCAGCAATGGTGCTACACAGATTCACACACACCGATGCGTCAGCAGGCTGCATTGTCAGATTAATCGGCAGCTGTGGCTGATCAATGCCATGAGGCAGAAAACTATCGGTCTCAAAAGACCACAGCAACGCCTGCCAATGTTGCGCTGTTGCCAAGTCAGGTACATGTATGGCCAAGGACTGTTGCAAACGGTAAACCTTACGCACCAGTCGGCCAATAAACAATTCCCATTGTTGTTGATCACCCGTTGGTAAGATATAGAAATCAACCTGCATCTGTTATAGTCTCAGAGACTTCATTAATCAGATATTGCACCAACAATGCAGTGCCACGCCCAGTGCTATTGTGTTGGTCTGAAGCTGTGCCAGCGATATCCAAATGGGCCCAGTTGAGTTCATCGGCAAAACAAGACAGGAAAGTAGCTGCAGTGATGGCTCCCGCTTGTGGTTTTTCGGAAATATTTTTCAGGTCGGCTACCGTGCTTTTGAGCGCCTGACGATAAACCTTATCCAATGGCATGGGCCAAGCAATATCATAACTTTCTTCACCAGCTTGCATCAGTGCTTGGCTCAGTTCAGCCTGGTTGGCGAATAGACCTGAACGACTATGGCCCAAGGCAATTCCAATTGCGCCCGTTAAGGTTGCCACATCAATCACCACCTTAGGATTAAAGCTCTGACTATACGTGATGGCATCGCACAAAATAACACGGCCTTCGGCGTCAGTATTGAGAATTTCAATCGTCTTACCCGACAGGCTGGTGACCACATCACTGACCTTCACGGCATGACCACCTGGCATGTTTTCAACGGTGGGCACTAGCGTGACCAGGTTGATGGGCAAAGCCAACTCTGCTGCTGCTTGGAATGCTGACAATACAGTTGCAGCGCCGCACATGTCCATTTTCATATCACGCATGCCAACGCGTGTTTTGAGGCTGATACCGCCCGTATCGAATGTGACGCCTTTGCCGATAAATGCATAAGGCGGTTCAGCTGCGTTCGGATGACCTTGATAACGTAGGACAATTAAATGACTGGGTTCTCGGCTGCCTTGTCCAATCGACAGTAGGGCGTGTAACCCCAACTCATGCAAAGTAGCTTCATCTAACACCTCTGCCGTAACAGATTGATGCTGACGGGCTATTTGCTGTGCCTGTGTCGCTAGATCAGTTGGTGTGCATTGATTCGGTGGTCGGTCACCCAATTTGCGTGCGTCATTAACGGCACGTCCAATGACTTGTGCATAGTGCAATTGCTGTTGTGCTGCAGATACAGTCGCTGCAGGGCAAGCAATGAAATCCAGGGCATTCAATGGGTCTTCTTCAGTTGTTTGAGTGCTCAGGTAACAATAATGGTGATAATGGTAACTTTCGGTTATAAAGCGTACCCATGCGCTGATAGGTAAATCAATGCCAGTGTTGTGCGGCAGTGCTACCGCTGCATCCCGAGCGCCGGTTTTGCGCAAAATTTTCCAAGCATGAGATAAAGTCGTCTGTATCTCAGATATACCACAACTATCCGAGTTGCCCAGACACAGCAACAACATCCTTTGGCTATTTGCGAATGCTTGCAGTGATAGCCTGACATCACCACAACGCTCAGGCAGATCATTATGCTGTTGCAAATATTGAATATGATCAATCTGTTCTGATGAGAGTGTTGGGTGTGTAGTAGTGCAAGGAAAATCGGAAAAATAGCAGAGAATTAAACAATCGGTTTTATGATCTGTTAACGTGGTTTCACGGCAAGTAAAATGCGTCATGTGGTGTGAGTGATAGTCGCAAATAATTGAGGTTCCTGTATTATGGTGAGCCTGAAAAATAAAGCAATAGCAGTGCAAAATAGATGATAGCGACCCGATACCTGAGTCGAGAAGTTTTTCACATGATGCTCGCCCTGATTGGTATTCTGCTTTTGATTGTCATCAGTGACATGTTTGTGCGGTTTTTGGCTAATGCTGCAGAAGGTGGTTTGTCCAGTAATCTGATTTTTACGTTGCTGGGACTGGCCTTGCCACAATACTTGGCCGTGTTATTGCCGGTTTGTTTTTTCTTGTCCATTATTCTGTGTTTTGGGCGTTTGTTTGCCGATAATGAGCTCTTGATTTTGTTTGCATGTGGTATTAGTTGGCGTGCCATTATGCGCATGATGTGTGTGCCGGCACTGATTATTATGCTGCTTGTAGGTACTTTGTCGCTGTACTTGGTGCCTAAAATGATGGCTTATCAATACAGTTTAAAAGAGCATGCAAATCGCAAAGAAACCATTGGTTTGATTCAGCCTGGTCGTTTTGTGTCGTTTGATAATGGTCAACGGGTTTTATATGTGGGTAAAGTCAATGCAGAGGCAGGTTATCAGAATATTTTCGGTTTTTTTCGTGGCAATGCGCATACAGCTCCCGGTGTCATTACAGCACCACAGGCTTACTTGAAGGCAGAAAAACAACATAAAATTCAGACGATTGTTTTGCAAAATGGCAATCAGTATACCGGCCATCCCAATCAGGCAGATTACCGGATTGTGCATTTTCAGCGTTACACCAGCAAATTATTGCCTCAGCAAACAACATTAGATCGTCAGCGTATCAATACGATGACAACCTGGGAACTTTTAAGTCGAGGCGGTAAGCCAGAAATGATCGAACTGCAATGGAGATTGACTTTTCCGCTCGCGGTGATTGTACTGTTGTTTCTGGGCCTTTATTTATGTCTTGTACAACCGCGCCAAGGACGTTACGGCAAGGTTTTACCAGCTGTTTTAGTGTTTATTCTCTATTTCAATGCGGTTTCGGTCGTGCATTCGTGGATGGTTAATCACAACATGGTGACTTGGTACTTAAATCTATGGTGGGTGCATATAGGCTTTTCTGCTGTTGCATTGTTTATGCTATGGCGTGCGGATGGCTATAGTTGGTTCCGAACTCAGCGTTTGGGAGGTGCATAATGTGGCGTTTGCGTATCTATATTGCCTTAACCATTACCGCGGCGATTTTTATCGTGGCAGGCGCGCTCTGTGGTATTCAAATTATTTTTAGTTTTGTGCATGAATCCGGTTCTATTGGCAAAGGCCATTATGGTACTTGGCAAGCCTTAAGCTATGTCTTACTCAAGTTGCCTAGTTTTTTACAAATTGTCATTCCTATGGTTGGTTTGCTCGGCAGTTTAATGGGGTTGGGTCTGTTGGCAGGTAACAGCGAATTGATTGCCATGCGTGCTGCAGGGATTTCAATTCGGCAAATTGCGGGTGGCGTTCTATTGGCCGGATTGCTGGTCATGTGTGTGAGTTTTGCCTTAACCGCTTATGTCGGTCCCAAGCTGCAATACGTTGCAAGTGTGCATAAAACGGTTGCCTTAAACCAAAGTGCCTTACTATTTACCTCACAAGCGCTTTGGCTAAAAAACCAGAACAACTTTGTGTATGTCGGTAAAAGTTTGTCTGCCAACATGATTGGGCAAGTGACACAGTATAATTTAGATCATGGCAAGTTACGTCGTATTTTGTCAGCACGCTCTGCGCGTTATGAACCCACTACGCAGAAATGGACATTATTTCATGCAACTCAGTTAGATTTCCTCACGGATAAAGTGCAAAAACATGTGTATGCACAGTTACCTGACATCGCACTGATTACACCACAGATGATGCGAGTAGTGGTTTCAGATCATGATGAACTGACATTGGCCAGTTTGTACGCATATATACATTACCGACAGAAAAATGCATTGGCGGCGAAGAATTACCAACTGCAGTTTTGGCAGACGTTTATGACGCCAGTTTCTTGTCTGATTATGATTTTACTGGCCATTCCGTTTGTGTTCGGGCCTTTGCGTTCTGCAACTTTTGGACTGCGTTTATTGGCAGGTATTGCAACAGGGTTTTTATTCTATTTGGTGAACCAATTTTTTGGTTCATATAGCGTGGTCTATCATTGGCCACCTTTTTGGGGTGCAACTTTGCCAAACGTGTGCTTTGCATTGATGCTATTCGGAATGTTGTGGTGGATTGCGCGGCGCTTGTAAGAGGTCTCTCTGCGATAAGGCGTTTGCATCCCTGGCTTAACCAGAGATGCAAAGAGGTTTTTCTGTTTACTGAAACCTTAGTTATGGGTTACTGAAGTGTTTCAGTTTGTTGCTGTGCTTGGCTTTGCGCATACAAGGCATCAAAGTTAATGGGTGCCATGTTAAGTTCAGGAAAACCACCGCGGAAAACAAACGAAGCAATGGCCTCGCGTGCATAAGGGAACAAGATACCAGGGCAGTAGCTGCCTAAGATATGTTCCAGTTGTTGTTCTTCAGCGCCAGCTACTGTGAAAATGCCCGTTTGTTTTACTTCAACTAAGAAAGCTGTTTGGTCTTTGCTTTTAGCGGTTACGGTCACAGTAAGGTTTACTTCAAAGATATTTTCATCCAGCTTTTCTGTCTGCGTGTTGAGGTCAATATTGGCATCAGGTGTCCACTCACCTTTGAAAATTTCAGGGCTGTTGGGTGCTTCAAAGGACATATCCTTCATGTAGACTTTTTGGATAATAAAGTCAATTTGTGGCGCTTGTTCAGCAGATTCAGTAGACATCTCTCTTGGTATCCTTGCATAAAATGGTCGGCCATTATTACAGAGAATTAGAAAAATGCCCAGCATCATTGGATGAGGCCATGAATTAATTTTTTCCAAAGCAATTTTTTATCTTAATATTCGGTTCATAATGGCGTGCCTATACTAACAGTGTCTAAACCTAAGGATATAAATGTGTTATTTCGCAAGGATGTGGAATACTGGCACGTTTAGAGCCTGTCCGAAAAGGGTATTTTTCTTGTTATGCATTCAAACAGATGCGGATTTTTGGGATGTGCAGTGTCATAATACCGATTTGTCACGTGATATGCGGCACACAAGCCATGGAAAAGGTATACCCGAGTGATTTGACGGATCAGCAATGG
>CAZIIK010000012.1:0-8362 GCA_964539235.1 uncultured Gammaproteobacteria bacterium
AGCGTTAATTTATTGTTTCGCGTATGGACTCAGCGCACGGATTATTGGCAGACCTTGTATGACTGTAATGAGCAGATCAAGCTGAAGTTTGATGCGCATGGCGTGAATATTCCTTTTCCACAGCAGGATGTGCATCTCTATCAGAAAGGCTGTTGCATCACTTCTGTAACAGATGAAATTCAAGGCGAAATCTGATGAGAAATCCGATCATAGATGAACTATTTGAGGGTTTTGAAGAAGATTTTAACGATGAAGTTCGCTGTTAATGAGGTTATGCAACGGTCTTTCAAAATAAGTGGTATGCGCTGATATTATGAGTCAATTCCATACGGCGCAGACATTACACGATGTTTTAAGTTACCTAGGACAGGTCATTGACCCTGTTGTGAATACTGACTGTCAGCATCTGGTTTTAGACAGTCTGCACGTCCAGGCTGGCGATGTGTTCTGCGCTTTGACGCACAACGACGCACAGCGTTCAGCACACATTCAGCAAGCACTGGCCCAAGGTGCTGTGGCTATTCTATCTGCCTACCAACTCGCGGATGACTGTGAGTCGTCGGTGCCACTGTATGTGATTTCAGATTTACATGGACAGATTGCAGGCCTGGCTAACTGGTTTTATGGCCATCCTTCTCATGCGCTAACCGTGATTGGGGTTACTGGTACCAACGGCAAAACATCGATTTGTCATTATCTGGCACAGTTTTTGTCGCATGATCAGGTCACAGCGGTATTGGGCACTGTCGGTAATGGCATTTGGCCTGAACTGCTGCCATCGTCTTTGACGACCTTGGACTGTTGTGCATTACAGCGTCAGCTGCGAGATTTCGTTAGGCATTCGGTGCAATATGTCGTCATGGAGGTTTCTTCACATGCGTTGGCGCAGCATCGTGTGCAAGGTATGCGCTTTGATACGGCAGTGTTTGCCAATTTTACCCAAGATCATTTGGATTACCATGGCGATATGCATACGTATGCAGCAGTGAAGGCAGAATTGTTTCGCATGCCAGGTTTGCGATGTGCTGTGTTGAATCGTGACAGTGAGTTTTTTGAGCTCATGGCGCAGCAACAAGCTGCTATTGAACAGGTGTATACCTTTGGTCATCGAACGCCGGCAACAGTGCGTTTGCAGTCAATACAGTGCACAGCGCAAGGTATAGAGTTAACCGTTGCAACACCCAGCGGCCAGTTGGCTTTTTCAGTTGGGCTATTGGGTGCTTTTAATGCGGACAATATTTTGGCTGTGATCGGTGTCCTGTTAGGCCTGGGTTATGCGCCTGAAACATTGCCGAGATATCTGTCGCAATTACATGCTGTGCGTGGACGGATGCAGGTGTTATCACACATGTGTCAACCCACCGTGGTGATTGATTACGCACATACCCCAGATGCCATGGCGCAGGCTTTGCAAGCACTTCGCTTGCACTGTCATGGTCATCTATGGGTGGTGTTCGGTTGCGGTGGTGACCGAGATGCCCAGAAACGACCGTTAATGGCCGCAGTTGCGGAACGTTATGCTGACTGTATTGTAGTGACGGAAGATAACGCACGTTTTGAGTCGCCTTGTGCCATTTTCGATGATATCCTCCGCGGCTTTGTCGATGACCAAGCGGTGCACTTGGTGCCTAAACGAGATCAAGCCATTGCATTTGCTTTATCACATGCGGTCGCGAGTGATGTGGTGGCATTGTTAGGTAAAGGGCATGAAACCTATTTAGACCAGAAAGGCCATAGGCGACCTTTTGATGAATATCAGTTAGTGAAATCATTGTGGGGAAAAATCACATGCACACACTCAACACATTAGCTCAGGCGATAGGCGGTCATTATTGTGGTGTTGATATGGCACTGCCGCCGATTTCAATTGATACGCGCACGCTGACTGCAGGTGATCTATTTGTTGCGATTCAAGGCCCTAACTTTGATGGTTATGACTATATAGATCGAGCGGTTGCTCAAGGTGCTGTCGCCATCATGGTGCAGCAGGAAATGCCGGTTGATGTGCCGCAAATTGTGGTTGCTGATACGACGCAGGGTTTTGGTGAAATGGCCCAGGCTTGGCGTCAACAATTTGCCATACCGGTGATCGCGTTAACCGGTAGCTGCGGCAAAACAACAACCAAGGAAATGTTAGTGGCCATTTTGTCGGAAGTGGGAGCAGTATGTGCAACTTCAGGCAATCAGAATAACCAATATGGTGTGACGATGACTTTATTACGGTTACGCGCGCATCACGACTATGCAGTCATTGAGATGGGCACCAATGGCCCTGGCGAAATTGATTATTTAGCTGCTTTAGCGCAACCAACCCTTTCCTTGATCACCAATATTCGTGAATGCCATTTAAGTGGGTTACATTCTCTGGCGGGGATCTCAACTGAAAAGTCAGCCATTTACCGGCATTTGTGCTCAGACGGCGTTGCTGTTCTTAATGCAGATGAATCATTCATAGCCGATTGGCAGGCGCTGTTGGCTGATGATGTTGCCACTTATACGTTTTCCAGTCAGCAAGTGCAAAACACTGACGTCTCAGTTGTGGTTGATCAACAAGATGCCACCGGTACTCAAGCCACAATTCAAGTAGGTACAGAAACGGGCAATGTGTATTGCCCATTATTTGCGCGCCATATAGGTGACAACATGGCCGCTGCCGTTGCAGCAGCTTCTGCTGCTCAAGCGCCTATGCACGCAATCGTGCAAGGTTTGCGTCAGGTTTCTACTGGGCCTGGTCGTTTTTATCCACAAGTCATGCCGCGTGGCTGGACCTTGATCGATGATACTTATAATGCCAGTCCAAGTGCCGTTCAAAGTGCGATTGAAACCTTAGCCACTTTGCCTGGCAGAAGAATTTTAGTCATGAGTCATTTGGGGGAGCTGGGTGATAAATTGATGTTTTACCAGCGTGAGATGGGGAAATGGATGGCCGCTGCGCAATTAGACCATGTCTTTGTATATGGTGATGCGCACTTGCTACAAGAGACATTGTCGACCTGTTCACATGCACAGTACTTTGCGGATAAAGATCAGTTAGTCGAGGCATTGCGGCTGCATTTGGCTGCAGATGTCACACTTTTAGTCAAAGGTAAACGCAGTTGTCGTATGGAAACGATTATTCATCAGCTCATGGAGATGGAAATACTATGTTAGTCATGCTTTTTCATTGGTTATCTCACTATTACCATGCATTTTCAGTATTTGATTATTTAACTTTACGTTCAGTTTTGGCGGCATTAACGGCTTTATTGCTTGCACTGTTTTTGGGCAAGCCAGCTATTGCTTACTTACAGCAGCAACAGATTGGCCAAGTGGTGCGTGACAACGGGCCACAATCTCATTTGGAAAAGCGCGGTACACCGACCATGGGTGGGGTTCTAATACTATTCGCGATTAGTATTTCCGTGTTGTTATGGAGCAACTGGTGCGATGCTTATATCTGGGTGGTGCTAGCGGTTATGTTGGGTTTTGGTGTGATTGGCTGGTTGGATGATTATCTGAAATTAGTCCTCAAGCATTCACAAGGTTTGCGTTCACGTTGGAAGTATTTTTGGCAATCAGTATTTGGACTTGCGGCAGCATGTTTGCTCTATTACTTGTTGCATCAAACGCATAACACAGCACTGTTGATTCCTTTTTTCTCACATCTCTATATCCCTTTGGGGTTGGGGCTGGTGGTATTAAGTTATTTTGTCATAGTCGGCAGTAGCAATGCGGTTAATTTGACGGATGGCTTGGATGGTTTGGCAATCATGCCGGTCATGTTGGTGGCAGGTGCGCTGGGGATTTTTGCCTATGTATCCTCTAATCATAATTTTTCACAGTATCTGCTGATTCCGTTTGTGCCTGGTGCTGGCGAGATGGCTATCTTTTGTGCCAGCATGGTCGGCGCAGGCTTGGGCTTCCTTTGGTTTAATACCTACCCAGCCCAAATTTTTATGGGGGATGTCGGTGCCTTGGCGTTAGGTGCGGCATTGGGTGCAATTGCTATCGTGGTGCGACAGGAGTTAATTCTACTCATCATGGGGGGTGTATTTGTGATCGAAACCTTATCGGTTGTCTTGCAAGTAGGCTATTTCAAATGGAGTGGTGGTAAACGTATATTCAAAATGGCGCCGTTGCATCATCATTTTGAGTTGAAAGGCTGGGCGGAACCTAAAGTCATCGTGCGCTTTTGGATTGTCACCGTCATACTTGTCTTAGTTGGCTTAGTCAGCCTGAAGTTACGTTAATGACCGTGCAGCGTTTATTGGTCCTAGGCCTGGGCCAAACTGGATTGTCCTGTTTGCGCTATTGGGTGCAGCAGCCTGTGGCGTTGTATGCCTATGATACGCGTGATCTCACAGCGAAAATATTGGAATGGCAAGCCCAATGGCCGACTGTGCAATTTTATAGCGCAGAACAGTGGCCAGATTTAAGTCAAATTGATGTGGCGATTATCAGCCCGGGTGTGCCCATCGATGTGCCAATCGTACAAGCTTTGCAGGCACAAGGTGTGACGATACAAAGCGATATTGAATGTTTTGCGCGCTTGGCCCAAGCACCGATGATTGGCGTGACGGGTACCAATGGTAAAAGTACCGTGGTTACGTTGCTCCATGAGATTTTATTGGCAGCCGGTTATCACAGTATTTTAGGTGGCAATATTGGCACGCCAGTGTTTGATTTATTGTTGGCGCCTACGCCGGATTATTACGTGCTGGAATTGTCGAGTTTTCAGTTACGCTGGACGGACTATTTACCGCTGGTCGCCGCGGTTATTTTAAATATTACGCCTGATCATTTAGACGCACATGTCGATATGGCTGATTATACCGCCGCTAAACTACGTATCATGAATCATGCCAAATGTGTTTGGTTGCCCGACGCGCTTGCCGATTTATGCACGCAACCCAGACTGCCTAACCATGAACCAATGTCAGATTTGGTGCTCAGCCAACATTTACAGATGGCGCATAATCGCCAAAACGTGTCGGTGGTGTGGTCAGTATTGTCAAGCGTATTAAAAGATTCCGCATGGCAGGTAGCTGCGCGTCAGGTATTACACAATTTTGCAGGATTGCCGCACCGTTGCCAATGGACCTTGGATGCGCAGAATGTTGCGTGGGTGAATGATTCCAAAGCGACGAATGTAGCTTCAACCTTGGCGGCTATTCAGAGTGTTTCTAATTTATGCGCAGGGCGCTTGATTTGGTTGGCTGGTGGTGCTGGTAAGGGTCAGGATTTTGCCGCACTATTACCAATGGTGTCTGCGCATGTCGGTCAGGTTGTTTTGTTCGGCGCCGCTGCTGCCGAAATAGCCGCGGTGTTGTCGCCGTTGGATATGTCAGTGCAATGCGTGGAAACTTTGGCCGAAGCCGTAGCATTTGCTCAAGGCATGGCGCAATCAGGCGATGTGGTGTTGTTCTCACCCTCCTGTGCCAGTTTTGACCAATTTGCTGATTATGCACAGAGGGGAGAGATGTTTGTGCGCTTAATGCAGCCAAGGATGTAGAAGATTTGTTTAACCAACTGACTGATGAGTAATCGATAACAGGCTCTGTAACTTCAATCAATAATCTGTGCTTGCAATACCCTTTTCTATAATCGCTTGTACACAGGTCTCATGCTACAATCCGCGCTCTTTTGATTATGACTCTGAATGCATGACAGGCATTATTTTTCAAAAAGCGCACTATTTAATGGGTGCGGCAAAATTATCCCAGGTGTTGCCTGATGTGGGCAAGGAAGTGGCGTTTGCTGGTCGTTCAAATGCTGGGAAATCCAGTGCTTTAAATGTTTTGACGCAACAGAAACAGTTGGCGCGTACCAGTAAAACACCGGGTCGGACTCAGTTGATTAACTTTTTTGGCTTAGCTGAACCTGAGCGGCGTTTGGTAGATTTGCCGGGTTATGGTTATGCCAAGGTGTCATTACAGATTAAGCAAAACTGGCAGAAAACATTAGGCGAATACCTGCAAAAGCGCGAGAGTTTGCAAGGGCTGATTTTGCTGATGGATAGCCGGCATCCGCTGACAGAATATGATTGCGCCATGTTGGATTGGTGTTATGAATCAGATTTGCCTTGTCACATATTATTGACCAAGAGCGACAAGCTGAAACAACAAGGGCGTTTAAAGGTTTTGCGCGCTGTACAGGCGCAAATTGCGGAAGCACCGTTGTTTAGTGTGCAGTTGTTTTCTTCACTCAAACGTCAGGGTGTGCAGGAGCTAGAAGCTGTGTTGAACCATTGGTTAGCATGAAACAAACCTGGCAAACCTTATTGCAAACAGGATTTTCTCACGTTGCGGATTTATTGGCCTATTTAGAGCTAACTGCCGCTGATTTGCCTGGAGATGCGCGTGCTGAACAGGCGTTTGCATTTAAGGTACCCAGACCGTTTGCTGCACGTATGGTCAAAGGTGATCCACGGGATCCATTATTACGTCAGGTGTTGCCAGTTACAGACGAATTACAGTCTGTGTCAGGTTTCAGCCAAGATCCTTTAGGTGAGCAAACGGCCAATGTGATGCCTGGGTTATTACATAAATATACGAGTCGGGTGTTATTAATTCTGACGGGCAATTGCGCCATCAACTGTCGTTACTGTTTTCGGCGTACCTTTGATTATGCCCACAATCGAATTAGTCGCGCTGAATGGGAGGCTGCTTTTGCTTATATTGCGTCAGATACATCCATTGAAGAAGTTATTCTCAGTGGAGGCGACCCATTGCTGGTTTCTGATGCTCACTTGGCTTTTGTATTGCAGGCATTAGAAGCTATTCCGCATGTGGTGCGTGTGCGGATTCATTCACGGATACCAATTGTGCTGCCGCAAAGATTAACCTCTGATTTATTAAATCTACTGGGCAACACACGGTTTTCGGTGACTCTGGTGGTACATGCCAATCATGCTCAGGAATTGGACGATTCAGTTGCGCAGGCTTTGGATGCTTGTCGCCAAATGGGTTTGATGTTGTTAAACCAGTCGGTTTTGTTAGCGGGTGTTAATGATTCGGTTTCGAGTTTAGCAGCATTGAGTCGTCGGCTTTGGTCATTTGGGGTCCATCCTTACTATCTACACCTGTTGGACCCTGTCACGGGTACAGCGCATTTTCAGGTTAAGCAGGACACCGCGGTTGATTTACTTCAAGCATTGCGTGCCGAAATTTCAGGCTATCTGATACCTAGATTGTGTTATGAGCAAGCTGGGGCAAGTGCCAAGATTATCCTGTTTTAATGGTGTTTCAGAGGGTCCCGTAATATTTTTTTATAAAAGTATATTTTTATGTATAATTTGCAATATTAAATATTCATGCTGGTTTAATTGGTGCTTAAATATACAGAAATAAGTGATTCTGATTTATCGACAGTGCAAGCCCAGAGTATTGGAACGTCTGAGGTGGATTGGGTGCCCAGTTTAGTCTATTGGAAAGATCGCGATGGTTTTTACCATGGATGTAATCAAGCCTGTCGAGACTCTGTGCTGCTGACGACACCGTTTGATGACATCCAGGGTTTGGATGATTTTGATTTGTTCTCAGAATCTATGGCGTGTGCTTTTAGAGCAGATGATCAATATGTTGTGGAGCAAGGTATACAGAAAATATCGCATGAAAATTTTTTAGTTGATAACTTGTTTGTGCAACAAGTGACCTGTAAACAGCCGGTGTATAATAAAAATGGTGTGATCATAGGTGTTTCGGGTCGACTATCACAACACACCAAGAATTGCTTCAAATGGGTCAGCAAGGTTTGCAGGATCTGAGTGAACGGGAAAAAGAAAGTTTAGTGAATTATTTATTTGGGCTGCCGTCTAAGGTGAGTGCCAAGGTGATGGGCATTTCGAATCGGACAGTCGAGAAACACTTGGATAACATTCGACTTAAATTGAACATGGATTCATTGTTGTGTTTGAGACGACAGATGTTTGCCAGTTAATGGTAAATCTCTTACATGGTTTTAAGTGTTTTAAGCTACGTTTTTTTGCAGTGAATACAGTAAGTTAGCTCTCAATTCACACGGAAACTTTAAGCACATGGATTCGTCAACCTCTTCTGCTCTATCTCCTTTTTCTTTTGCCTACGAAGTCTTGCGACGTGCGTTCGAAGGTAATGACCTCCCGCAAAAAAATTGCAACGTGCCGTAAAGCGCGTTCTGGATTTGGCGGTTTCTCGAGGCTATACGCAGCGCCGAGATTTTTTGCATTATTTTACAACCGCTACTTATCACTTGGCTTCAACTGAGAGGTTACCCGAGAAGCTTCTGCCTTCGGCCAAGCCTTTGTTAAAGGCATTTTTCAGCATGCTACCGTAATGCACTCTACATTTGGATTTTTGATGCAAATTTGATCATCAAAAGCCAAAAAGACTAATTTTCATGCAGC
>CAZIIK010000013.1:0-6707 GCA_964539235.1 uncultured Gammaproteobacteria bacterium
TTGTAGTGCTGGCTTAAGTTCGTCTACCTCACTTGGATAAGGATTTTGGAAAGCTAATACATAAGCCCATTTAGCCTTTTCTTCTGGTTTGAGCCCTGCTCTGCTTAGGCTTTTGCCGATACGGGTTGCAATACAAGCTTCAACTAATGGTTTAACTTTTTCTTGATAGGCTGCACTTTGTTTTTCGTAAGTTGCACAAGAGTCGCATTCAGCAATAACGCCATCGTACGCCCTAATAAGTGTTTGGACGTCTTCGGATATCATTAGCCCATCCTTGGCTGTATGAAATATATAATAATTTTAACATATATTTCGCTTTTTAAAGTATTTTTTTGAATTTTTAACGTCTTTTGGGTGTTGGGTTGCATATGAGGATTAAACCATGGCCTTAATCTTCGAAATATCATGGGCGATTTGGGTTTGCAAGGCCTGCAAAGAAGGGAAGTCCTGTTCCGCCCGAATTTCATGTGTGAAGATCACTTTGACACGTTTTCCATAGCAATCTCCTGTAAAGTTTAATAAATAGACTTCCAGTAATCGGCGTTTTCCGTTAACTGCAGGGCGTGTACCAATGCTCGCTGCACCGATCAGTGGTTGTTCTTGCAAACCGAATACTTCAACGCGATAAATACCGGACACCACAACTGGGCGGTTGAGTTTCAGGTTAATGGTTGGAAATCCCAATTGTCGACCGAGTTTGGCGCCGTGTTGTACTTTGCCCAATAGAGCATAAGGTCGTCCCAGCAATTGTTGTGCCCGAGTGAATTCACCAGACTGTAGGGCGGTGCGCACCTGACTGCTGCTGATGCGGCCTTCAGCATTGCGTAAGGTCGGCGTGTCTTGCACGGTAAAGCCATGATGCTGTCCGACGCGACACAGTTGTGCAAAATCACCTGTGCGTCCACGGCCAAAGCGAAAGTCATCGCCGAGCACCATATGTCGTGGATTGAGTGGTAGCAAAATATTTTGGATAAAATCATCGGCAGATAAATTGGCCAGTGTAGCGTTAAAGCGTAAACAGACAACTTGGTCGATGCCAAACTGTTTTAAAAAATCTAACTTATCCCGTAAAAGTGAAATCCGTGGCAATACGCTGCGGGAAAAAAATTCTTTCGGTTGTGGTTCGAAGAGGATCACCGTGGTCTTAGCCTGGTGGTGTGCTGCTTGAGCTTTGAGTTCGGTCAAAACAGCTTGGTGACCCAAGTGCATGCCATCAAAAGCACCGATCGTTATAACATGGGGTGTGTGGTTGCTGGGTAAATGCGTCGTACCGCGGATCAGTCTCACAGTTGGCTCTAGGGTTTAAAAGTTTGCTATTATATCGCGCAAATTAAATGATGCACCGGATTGATGTTATGTCGACTACCTTTATTGTTCTGTTAATTTTTGCCTACCTATTGGGCTCATTAAACAGCGCCATTATCGTTTGCAAATGTTTTGGCCTGCCATCACCACGTAGTGTGGGTTCTGGTAATCCTGGTGCCACCAATGTATTGCGTTTGGGCAGTAAAAAAGCAGCGGCGGTCACTTTTTTAGGCGATGCTTTAAAAGGCGTGGTGCCAGTCGTTGTTGCACATTATCTCGCGCTGCCCATGGTCGAGTTGGCATGGATTGGCTTAGTGGCTGTATTGGGCCATATGTTTCCGCTGTTTTTTCGCTTTAAAGGTGGCAAAGGTGTGGCAACATCTGTCGGTATGTTGTTAGCTGTGCAGCCTGCGTTAGGGGTGGCGTTTATGTTGACCTGGTTGCTGGTGGCTGGGGTTTTGCGTTTTTCTTCCTTGGCAGCGTTGTGTGCAACGGTTTTAACACCGGTATATGGGGTTTGGTTGTGTGGTCGTTCAGTGTTATTGCCTTTGGTGATCTTGGCGGCTGTTATCTTGTGGCGTCATCGTGGCAATATTCGGCGCTTGTGCACTGGGCAAGAAAGTCGGATTGGCCAGAAGGCTTCTTAGATAGAAAGTGTTCCCTGCGGACGGTTGTGAAAATATGCCAGTCGATTGACACTGCAATCCCTTCACTTCAACCATCTATATCTTTGCTGGTGTCAGGGCTATAATGAGCGCACTTTTTCTTTGACCAACCGTACTATGCCTGCTTCTTCATACAAGGACACTTTGCATCTCCCTAAAACGGCATTTGCCATGAAAGCTAATCTGGCCCAACGTGAGCCTGGCTTCTTGCAACATTGGCAGGCAACAGATTTGTATCAAAAAATTCGGGCGGCACGGGCAGGCTGTGAAGCTTTTATTTTGCATGACGGTCCACCCTATGCGAACGGTGATCTGCATGTGGGGCATGCGGTGAACAAAGTTCTCAAAGATATGATTGTGAAATCGAAAACACTGAGTGGTTTTGATGCCCCTTATGTGCCGGGTTGGGATTGCCATGGCTTACCGATTGAATTGCAGGTGGAAAAAAAGGTTGGTAAACCTGGTAAGAAAGTCGATACCAATACATTTCGGCAGAAATGCCGTCAGTACGCACAGACTCAGGTTAACCGTCAGCGTGAAAGTTTTGAGCGTTTGGGCGTTTTAGGGGATTGGTCCAATCCTTATCTGACCATGGATACGCATTATGAGGCGAATATCATTCGCACCATGAAGCGTATTGTCGCTAATGGTCACCTGAAAAAAGGTTTTAAACCGGTACATTGGTGCTGTGATTGTGGTTCTTCGTTAGCAGAAGCAGAGGTTGAATACCAAGATAAAACCTCGACCGCAATTGATGTTTTATTCTCTGTAGTCGATCGTGCGGCCATGGCTAATTGCTTTGGTTTGGCAGAATTCCCGTCTGACGTTGATATTATTATCTGGACGACTACGCCTTGGACATTGCCGGCAAACCTAGCGGTTTCGGTTGGACCTGACATTGACTACGCTTTAGTGCGTTGCCAAACCTCGATTGGTGAGCAGCATGTTATTGTGGCAAATGCGTTGCTAGCCGACGTGATGCAACGTGCGGAAGTGATGGATTACAGCCTGATCGCCACGGTTAAAGGTGATGTATTAGCCGGTTTGTCGTTGCAACATCCGTTCCTGGCGCGTGAGGTGCCCGTGTTATGCGGTGAGCATGTCACCACAGATTCAGGCACCGGTTTGGTGCATACAGCACCGGCGCACGGTGTCGATGATTACCATATTTGTCAGCAGCATGGGATTGACGTTATCAATCCGGTGAATGCGCATGGTGTATTTGTCGCCGATACGCCAGTTGTGGCGGGTTTATTCTATGCCAAGGCCAATCCTGTCGTGATCGATGCGTTGCTGGAACGTCAGCGACTTTGGCATCAAGCACATGTGCAACACAGTTATCCACATTGTTGGCGCCATAAAACACCTTTGATCTTTCGAGCGACCCAGCAATGGTTTATCGCCATGGAACAATCTGGCTTGCGTGATGCTGCGTTGGCCGCGGTTAAAACAGTTGAATGGATTCCGCAATGGGGTGAGGTGCGTATTGAAAAAATGTTGGCTGGACGACCGGACTGGTGTGTGTCACGACAACGTACTTGGGGTACGCCTTTGCCGTTGTTTGTGCATCAAGAAACCGGTGAATTGCATTCGGATGCTCTAGCGTTGATGGATCAAGTGGCTGACTTAGTTGAACAGGGCGGTATTGAAGCCTGGTTCGAAACCTATCCAGCACATTTTCTCGGCGCAGCTGCCAGTGAATATGAAGTCGTGCGTGACACCTTAGATGTTTGGTTTGATTCAGGGGTTAGCTATGCAGCGGTATTACAAGATCGTGAGCAACTGCGCTTTCCAGCTGATCTGTATTTAGAAGGGTCTGACCAACACCGCGGTTGGTTTCACACGTCGCTACTGGCGTCATTAGCCGATCAAGCACAAGCCCCGTACCGGCAGGTGCTCACGCATGGTTTTGCGGTGGATGAAAAAGGCCACAAAATGTCGAAATCACTGGGCAATACCATTTTGCCGCAGGAAATCACCAAAACCTTAGGTGCCGATGTGTTGCGCTTATGGGTCGCGTCGACAGACTATCGTGCAGAAATGGCGATTTCACAACAGATTTTGACGCGCGTCAGTGATGTCTATCGGCGTATTCGCAACACAGCGCGGTTTTTATTGGCCAATTTACATGATTTTATTCCCGCAGAGCATGAGGTGGCGTCCGCTGATTTATTGCCGCTAGACCAATGGGTGATGACACGAGCCGCTGAGGTGCAAACAGCTTTGCAACAGGCGTATGACACCTATCGATTTCACAATGTGACTCAATCGTTACATGATTTCTGTGCGTTGGATTTAGGTAGCTTCTATTTAGATGTGATCAAAGATCGCCAGTATACCTGCCAAGCCAATAGCTTGATTCGCCGTTCTGCGCAAACAGCGATGTACCACGTGGTCTCAGCATTGGCTCGATGGATGGCACCGGTTTTGAGTTTTACGGCAGAAGAGATTTGGCAGTGCTTGCCCGAAGCACCACGTGAGGAGTCAGTATTTCTCAGTCATTGGTATACGGAGCTGTCCGTTGATATGGAGCAGCAAGCCATTTCTGCCGACGATTGGCAGCGTTTATTAACCTTGCGCAATGCGGTGAATAAGCACATTGAAACGGCACGCAGCGAAGGCTTAATAGGTTCTGGATTGCAAGCAGAAGTGATTTTTTCGATTGACGAGACCTGGCTCCCATTGCTAGAAAAACTCGGGGAAGAATTACGTTTCATTTTGATTACGTCAACCGTTACGCTGAAATCATTGGCTGCGACAGCTGTTGATCTACCCGGTGTGTCGATTGAGGTACAAGCCTCGGCACATCCTAAATGTGCACGGTGTTGGCATCATCGTGCTGATGTGGGCCAACATGCAGAAGCAGATGATTTATGTGGCCGCTGTGTTGAAAATGTCTTTGGTGAAGGGGAGGTGCGTCAGTATGCCTGAGCAGATTAAACGGCCATTGCGTTGGTTATTATTAAGTGCATTGGTTTTACTGTTAGATTTTGTGACTAAGCAGCTGGCTCTGCATTTTCTGCAGCCTTATCAGCCAGACATGTTGTTTCCAGGATTGAATTTAACATTGGCATTTAATCCCGGTGCCGCTTTTAGTTTTTTAGGTCATGCAACAGGGTGGCAGCGTTGGTTCTTGTCGATTGTAGCCATTGTCGTGATCATGGTGTTGATGGCATGGATACGGAAACTGCCGTCCAATCGACGTTTGGCTTTAGCTGGCTTGGCGCTGATTGTGGGTAGTGCTTTAGGCAATTTATGTGACCGCCTGGTATTAGGCGTGGTGATTGATTTTATTGATGTTCATGTTGGTACGCATCACTGGCCAGCCTTTAATGTGGCTGACAGTGAGATTTGTATTGGTGTTGTCTTGTTATTAATTGATCTTTTCTATGTGAAAAGACGCCGTCAAAAAATGGTGGACTGAGATGAAAATTGAGTCGAATAGTACCGTCAAGATACATTTTGAGCTGCGTTTGAAAGATGGCTCCATTGCGGAAGACACAAGTCAAATCGGCCAGCCGATGCAATTCACCATGGGTGATGAAGCTTTTTCTGACAAAATGGAAGAGGAGTTGCTTGGACTTGCGGTCGGTGAACGTAAAAAAATCATGCTGTTGCCAGCAGATGCTTTTGGTGACACCCATCCGGCCAATATTTATGAGTTTCCAAAATCACGGTTTACCGATTTAGCTGAACCTTTAGAAGAAGGGCTGATTATTGCCTTTACGCAACAAAATGGTGTTGAGTTACCGGGTACCGTGCGTGCAGTGAGTGACACAGAGGTCACGATTGATTTTAATCACCCATTAGCGGTGCATGTTGTGTTATTCGATGTTGAGATCGTCGAGATCTCTGCATGATGGTTCGAGGCGTGCGCGGTGCGACCAGTGTGACAAGTGACACACCGGCAGAAATACTACAAGAAACTAAACAGTTATTAATCGAGATGGTTGCGCGTAACAACATTGAATTAACCGATATTGCCAGTGTGTTTTTTACCACATCGCCCGGTGTGGTGTCTGAATTTCCGGCCAAGGCTGCGCGTCAGTTAGGCTGGTCTGATATTCCATTGCTCTGTGGTCATGAAATGGCAGTTGAGAACGGTTTGGATCGGTGCATTCGGGTGATGATTCATTGGAACACGGATAAAACTCAGTCCGAAATTCAGCATGTGTATTTGAATGAAGCCGTGAAACTGCGGCCAGATTTAGTGGGTCAGTAAGCCTATTCGGTTTTCGGGTCTTCGGGATCTCTTTCTAAGTCGATTTTGAGTTTGTTTTTCTCAGCGAATGATAATATTTCTTGATAAAGCGATGGATGTGTTTCCTTCAGCTCATCGTCAACGATAACGCATTTCTTGCCATTTTTAACGGCAGGTTGTAGCAGCGGCGAGTAGATAATACGGCGTCCTCGAAAGGTTGATAGGCTGCCGCTCATGCGCTCGGCCCAATCCCCTGGACGAAATTTTTCTCCGGCTTCTGTTTCGCCCTCAATGAAGATGCGCGTATGCTTTTTATCGCTCATATCGAATTACCTGCCAAATAGGCGGTGCATTATACGGTAATTTTCGAATGGCGCAATGTTAAGAAAGAGTTGCTTGTAGGAGCAAAGTAGTAGCATCTGTATTCAGGTCAAGGTATTTGCAGTCAAATTTACCCATGGAGCCCTTCTTTTTAATACACAGGCTGCGAGCAATACTATTTTTCGCATGACGGCAACGAGAGCTACTTTTGCTGA
>CAZIIK010000014.1:0-10832 GCA_964539235.1 uncultured Gammaproteobacteria bacterium
GATAGCTCAGCAGCCAAATTTCCTGTAACATTTTGCATGTGGCGTATCTCCTATTTTTGTTGACTTATTTTTGCTGAAAATAGACAACAGGATACGCCGCTTCACTCACACTGTCATACACCAGAAATTATCATAACTCGAAAAAGCCGCAAACTTGCTGTACTTTGTGATCAAAGATCACCCTTTTACTGATGGCAATAAACGCATTGCCTGCTTGCTTTTCATGGCTTATTTAACGCTGCAAGGCATTGATTTCGCTTTAAATGAAAACTGCATGGTGGCTTTGGCCTTGCTGACAGCTGAGAGTAATCCAGACCAAAAAGACTTAATGGTCAAATTGATCACTCATTTAATCGGAAGCGAAACCACGGGTGATTCATGTTAATCAGATAGGCACGGATTTTTGATATGAATACTAGCAAGTTAAAAACTGTTTATACTGGAAAAGTCACTTTAAGCATTGATCATCTCACTTGCATTATCACTGAAAATCATTAATCAGCCCAGACGTATTTTTGATGTTTTCATTTGTAGTATCAGCACAATTTTGTCCGCTCGAGCGAACTTTTAAAATCCACCAAAAATCGCAATTGCGTTGTACTGTTTACAGAACCATATCACCTCAATCGCACCGGTGATCTGGCAACGTAAGCCTGAGGTTTAGTAGGTTTATTCTACTAATGGATCTCGAAACCTGACACGCCTATTAGATGCAAGCGTATGATCAGATGCAGGCGTATGATCATCAGCCGTTAAATTCTCCGTAGCTTCATCCACAGATAAAATAGTCCGAATATCATCGGTATCGTTAAATCTAAGCTTTGTATGAGCATGTACCAATCTGCCTCCCTTAAATCTAAAATAAGGATCATAGTCCGCACCTGGCAAAATCTTAGCAAGCCTAGCAGGAGCCACTCTGAACGCATGGTTTTCACTCAAAAAATTCCCCATACTATTCTGTCCACATTGCATGCCATGTCGCCGCACGCTAACTTGAGATATCGGTACTTCAGCTTCACTATTCACAAATTTAATAGCAGAATCTTCACCAGCCGCACTAAAATACCGCGCTTTGAAAAATTTAATACCTCTAGCCGCATTCATAGCCAAAGAGGCCGTCACCATACCCAGTACAGCACCACTGCTAAACGCATTGGCCAACTGACCGCCTGATTGCCGGTCCAACCCCCATTGATGCATGGTTAAACCTTGGCCGATATATTCGCCAATGGCATTCGATACACCGCCTACGCCACCGGCTAAAGCAACGCCTGCAACCAAACTAAAAGGCGCTGTTGCCATTGCGCCTACAAGTGCACCGACCACACTACCTGATCCTGCAGCAGCACCAAACCCAACCCATCCTTTCCAGGTTGTTGGTAGTAGATCATTGACGGCAATATGACCACTGGGATCATATGACATCACGGGGTTATTCGCGGAAAAAACATAACCATTAAGCCCCCCTCGGCTAAAGGGTGACAGAGAATCTTGGCTCATTAAACGATGCAACATAGAGCTATAAGCCCGATAGCCTTGACCTAAATACTGCCAATTCACGTGTTTATCAGTTAACTGCCCATCAAACTCAATGATGCCCAAAGGCGATGCGGCAGTCTGCCGAGATACAGGCGCAGCATAAGAAAATGTGAAAGCGGTTAAACTTGCCATCAACAACACAGGCCATTTTTGATGCGCAAACACATCGCGCAAATGCCTCATCATGTATCCTCCCTGATCATACTCCCCATGCAAGGCTGTCGCACAAAAACGCACGTATTTAAGAACATTAGGGTATGCAAGGAAATAGGTATTTTTACACCATATTAAAACCGCTATTCAATCATACACTTCAAAACAGCTCATGATCCAAAAGTATCTTTAAAAACTGCGCCCATCGGATCACTTCTATACCATTCTCCAAATGCTTATGAACCAGATCTAGGCTCACCAAAATAAAACGTGTTGGAATGTGTATTTAACTTTCATGACAATCCACAACTCTATTGTAAATTGTCATGATATTTTGCAACGGCATTGTGGATTAGTCGATAATATGGTGGGTTTTAGGACATTTGGCCCGTAACGATTAACTGGTTGTCATGCATATTAAGCCTTGAGGGTATTCCCTTCGGGCCGTCATGAAACGATCCATTGCCACCGATAAAAGGGCCCTGCCCTTCGACAGGCTTAGGAACCTTCGCCGAAGGAAAAGTATGCTTGACTTCGACAGGCTCAGTCAGCGCTAATTAGCTCCCTGCCATTCGACAAGCTCAGTGACCGCCCTTCGACAAGCTCAGTGACCGCCCTTTGATAGGCAAGAACTTTTTGTCGAACTCAAGCCAACAAGCTTCGCAACACTGCTTTGGCATGCACACGCAGTGCATCATGTTGCCAACGACGACTGGTTATAACGGTGCAATTGCCAATCGCTGCCGCCATTTCGCGTGCTAATCGGTAGTCCACGTAATAATCTGATTGATACAACAATGCCTTAAGCGGAACCGTATTATTCGCCAAGCGCTGCATATCGTATAACATTGGCCAATCGGTTTTGGCAGCCAATTGCTCAGCTGCCTGCCTGAAAGGTTGTAAACGACCGTATTCCGTGAACATACTGCGGCGGATTGTTTCGCCATAGAAATACACGGGCTGTTCGGTGGACAAAGTGAAATCTGCATCAGCCTGCAAAACACGATCGGCCGCCCACTGACTGGCAAAACCGTGGCAATAAATCGATTCATGTAACACCGCGTATAGCGGATGGGTTTCGTAAGACACTTGATTGGTTAAAGCTTTAACAAACCCCCAATGCAGTTGTCGAGCACCGCGGTCGACAAATGGATCATCAAATAGCTGCGCCAGTTGGTAAACACCTTGATCAGCACCTAACAGAATGCCGACGTCACGCAGACGCTCAACCGTTAAATAATCAACCGCACCTAAAGGATAATGCTGCTCTTGCAATACATCTGACACACGGCGCACGGTGTCAATCAAGTGCGGAAATTCACGATACAACTGCTGATTGCGGCGGCGAATACCCTCAAGCAAATGGCTGTAAATATTGCTGACTGAACGTGTTGGTAATGGCGGAATACCGCCAGTAATCAAAACAGACTGCAGTGCTGCTGGTGCGGCGCATAGATAATGCACGGCTGCAAAACCACCAAAGCTTTGCCCCAATACCGTCCATTGTTGCCCAGCAAAACAGCGCTGACGCAATTGCTCGGCATCTTGCACGATCGCATCAGCACGCAAATACTGTAAAGTTTCAGCGCTCACCTGCGGTTGGTCAATGCAAATCTTACTGCTACGCCCAGTGCCACGCTGATCGAGCAACAAGACACGAAAGTGTTGCAGCAAAGTCTTCAGCCATACACTGTGCTGTATATCGCGTGGACACGCCATACCCGGACCGCCCTGCAAATACAAAAGTAATGGTGCCTGATGATGCTGCGATAGAAAAATTTCACGCGCAAAAATTTCCAATTGCACACCCTGCGGATCCGCATAATTCAGTGGGACAGTTAAGGTATGACAACGCTGTTGATACTGCATGATGACAGGCGCTAATGCTGCGTTGCTAATGCATCGAGCAAACGTGCATGCATACGTTCGAATCCGCCGTTGCTCATCACGACGATGACATCGCCGGTACGCGCATCCGTAACAACCTGTTCCAACAAAGTTTGTGTTTCGCTATATCGTTGCACGTGTGGCATCTCAGCAAAAATATGCTGCCAACACACATCACCATTGGGTTGATAAAAATAGACGTGATCGGCTTGCTGTAACGATTCTGCCAAGCGTTGGCCATGCAACCCACGGCGCATGGTATTGGAACGCGGCTCTAACACCGCCAGTAAGCGCTGGACTGGTTGTAGATGTGCGCGCAATCCTTGCAGTGTGGTGGCAATCGCCGTTGGATGATGTGCAAAGTCATCATACACACGTACGCCACCAGGCTCACCACGCAGTTCTAAGCGACGTTTCACGCCTTTGAAACGTGATAACGCCTGACAAGCAAGCTCAGGCCGAATGCCCACATGTCGCGCCGCAGCCACACTGGCTAAAGCATTCTCGATATTATGTTGACCGAGCAGTGGCCAGTCGACTTCGCCCACGATTTGGCCTTGATGCAACACAGCAAATCGAGACCCATCGGCCACATGACACTGTGCTTGCCATTCGGCATCTGCTCCGCCAAAAGTTTGGCAAGGCGACCAACAGCCTTGATCTAATACCCGCTGCAAATGTGGTTGATTCGCCTGATAAATAATACTGCCTTGATCTGGCACAATCCGCACCAAGTGATGAAACTGTTTCTCAATCGCTTCGATATTGTCAAAAATATCCGCATGGTCGAATTCCAGATTATTCAGGATCAACGTGCGCGGACGGTAATGGACGAACTTAGAGCGTTTATCAAAAAATGCGGTATCGTATTCATCGCCTTCAACCACAAAGAAATCGCTACTGCCTAACCGTGATGACACGGAAAAATTAGAGGGAATACCACCAATCAGAAAACCGGGAGCATAACCTGCATGCGCTAGAATCCAGGCCAGCATGCTGGCTGTGGTCGTTTTACCATGTGTGCCGGCGGCGACTAATACCCATTTGTTGAGCAATAAATACTGCGACAGCCATTCAGGCCCTGAAAAATAACGTACATTCTGGTTGAGTATCGCTTCCAACACCGGCATGCCACGTGACACCACATTGCCGACGACAATCATATCTGGCTGGTAAGTTTTTAACTGTTCGGCATCATAGCCCGCATGGATCTCAATCCCTTGTTCACTCAAATAATCACTCATTGGCGGATAGACTTGGGCATCGCAACCACTGACTTCAAACCCGAGTTGGCGAGCTAATACCGCCAGACTGCCCATAAAGGTGCCGCAAATGCCTAAAATATGTAAACGCCGTGCCATCAGCCCATAAACCGCAGGGTCAAAATGGCGGCATGATACAGTAAAAATAGGCGTACAACTTCAAACAACAGCACCAACAATACCGCGGCATACGCCTCCAATTCAGCAGCAATGCGAAGCACGTGACTCATTACCACTAAACTCCAGACCAAAATAAGAAAAGACAAGATACGGTATGGCATCAACGGTAAAAAAGCGCACAGTCGCAAAATCAATACTTGCAATAACATCACGCCCAAAATCACAGTAAACACCTGTAAAAACCGTTCCGGGACCTTGCGCCAACGCATAACAAAATGCAGAAATACCGCCAACCAAAAGACATTCATCAACAGTAATGCCCACACCATTAAATTCGGTGGACCAAACGCTAACCCCCGAAATAGTATATTGGCGAATAACAAGGTCCAAAACGCAGCGTAAGAGTATGGCATTTGGTTCGGTGAATCACGCAAGATGCTCACGCGCCAGATGGCACGAATTGTTTGATTGATCATCATGGTTATATGCCGAAATTGCACAAAATATCGGCGCAGTATACACGGACTATGCTGACTTTATTACTGCACATTCTGCACCTGTTCACGCAGTTGTTCGATCACTACTTTCAAGTCAACCGCAGCCTGTGTAGTCCCTGCATCGACTGACTTTGAGCCTAAGGTATTGGCCTCACGGTTAAATTCTTGCATCAGAAAATCCAACTTACGCCCCACGACTGCACCGGACTGCAATGTGGTTTTAAACGTCTGAATATGCGCTGTTAAACGATCCAACTCTTCTGCCACATCCATTTTCTGGGCCAACAACAACATTTCTTGCGCCAAACGGTCAGGTTCTAACGTCACTTGTGCTTCCGTAAAACGCTGCGTCAATTTTTGTTGATAACGCGCCTGTATCACCGGCAAACGTTCCTGCACCTGCTGTGTACAGGCTGTAATCGCTGTCAATTTATCCAATAGAATCTGTGCAATCTGCTCGCCCTCCTGTTGGCGTGCAGCCACCAGTTGTTGCACGACTTGCTCAATCAGTTTCAAGCACACATTTTGTATCTGATCCTGATCAACTTCTGCCGTCGCCAACATGCCTGGCCAACGCAACAAGGTCGCCGCGTTCAAACCAATAGGCACTGCATACTGCTGTGCTAATGTGTGCTCGGCAGCCAATAGCTGTTGCGCAAGCTCGTGATTTAACTGCAGATTCTCTGTTGCCGCATGCGGTTCAAAATGCAGTGTGCAGTCGACTTTACCGCGGGCTAAAGAGTGCTTACATAGTTGACGCACCGCTGGATCAATATCGCGCAGGACATCCGGCAAACGCACACTGAGTTCTAAATAGCGATGATTGACACTGCGCATTTCGCATTGCAACGTACCCCATTCTGTGACCACACGCTGCCGCGCGAACCCTGTCATACTGTGTATCATAATTTGGTTATCCTCTTACAAAAACTATATGCGACCGGCACCACCAACAATGAAAACACCGTCCCGATCAACAACCCACTGACAATCACCACACCAATTTGCATGCGTCCGGTAGCGCCTGGCCCAGTGGCGAACACCAAAGGCAAAGCCCCCAAGACCATGGTGGCCGTTGTCATTAAAATAGGTCGCAACCGAATAGCAGCAGCTTCTAATAAGGCTGTTTGTGCTGATCGCCCTGCTGCTTGCAGTTCATTGGCAAAGCGACAAATCAATACACCATGCTTGGAAATCAGTCCAATCAACATTAATAAGGCAATGCCCGTATACAAGTTGATGTAACCACCCACTGCACGCAAACACAGCAACGCACCAATCACACATAAAGGCACGGTAAACAGCACAATTAAAGGATCGAGAAAACTTTCAAATAAGGCTGCCAAAATCAGGTAGATAAAGATAACGCCCAGCAATAATGTTAAGCGCATGGTGACATCAGAACGAATTAAACGTAAAGCATCGCCGCCATAATGCACTTGCATGTTGCTTGGCAATAACTGCGCGGCCAAGTGATTAATCTGTGTCATCACCTGACCTAAGGTGTAACCCGGACTGATATTCAGATCAATTTCACCAGCGCGCATTTGCTCGATATGCATGCGAGTCGACACCCCAAAGGTTGGTTGTACTGTCACCAGGCGTGACAATGGCACCATCGCCCCATTGTTACTTTGGACATAGAGTTTTTGCAGCACCTGAAAATCGGCTAAATCGCGTTTAGGCAATTGCAGTACAATCGGATAACTCACGCCACCCAACTGGTATTGAGATTGCAATACATATCCACCTAAGAAGGTCTGCAGAGCATGGGTAATCTCACTCAAAGGCACTTGTAATTTCAACGCCACCGCGCGCCGTACCTGAAGATTGAATTGCTGGATATCCGCTTTCAAAGTATTCATCACGGCGTAAACGCCTGGGTAATGCTGTAATGCTAAGGTTAATTTCTGTGCCATCGCAATCATCTGTGGATACGGTGCGATACCGGCCACATAAAACGATAAATTGCCTTGCTCAAAACCACCATTATGATGGCTATTTAAATTCACCAAACTTGCCCCGCCGCGCATACCTGGAATCGCTTGCATCAAATGATTCAAATGATCAACAAACGCCTGTGGTGTTTTATGTCCTGTGGAACCTGGTTTTAATTTGAAAAAATTAATCGCCCAGTTACTGGCGTCACCGTCACCACCGCCAAAAGTAAACAAGCTGTCAATTTCCGGCGCTTTGGCAACCTGTTTGAGTAATTGATTATTCAACTGTTCTGTATATTTGACGCTGGCACTATCGGGCGCCATCACCGGTGCCACGGCGATGTTAATGTTACTGACTGGCAATAAAGCGTGTGGAATGCCTTGATACACACAAACCCCGCCGCCTAACGCGCCAATAAACAGCAGCAGTACCCACCAACGCTTGTGCAAAACCCAAGCCAAAAAGCGTTGGTAATGATGCCGAATCTTAGAAAACAAACGATCCAACAGGTTCTCATAACGGTTGCGTTTTAAAGACAACAAACGGCCACACATCATCGGCGATAAGGTCAGCGCAACAAAACCAGAAATCAGCACAGCACCGGCTAAGGTCATGGCAAATTGAAAAAAGTAAACACCTTGTGTGTTTTTTGGCAAAAATAACGTCGGAATGTAGACAGCAACCAAGGAAATCGTCATCGCCACCACGGCAAAACTAATTTCTTGGCTACTGCGCTGCGCCGCTTTCAGGGGTGCATGCCCCAGTTCCAAATGCCGATGATGGTTTTCCAATACGACAATCGCATCGTCCACCACCAAGCCAACAGCCAACACCAAGGCCAATAAAGTCATCACATTAATACTAAATCCCAGCGCATACACCATCACAAAGGCGGCGACCAAACACACGGGGATGGTAATAATCGGAATTAATGTCGCGCGTAAATTACCCAAAAATAGAAAGGTGATCAGCACCACGAGTAGAATGGCTTCCAGCACGGTCCACAGCACTTCGTGAATCGCTTGCAACAGATAATGGGTGATATCAAAAAACACCCCGACTTGCATGCCGTGTGGCAGCTCAGGCTTAAGCAAGTCCAAGGTATGGCGAACCTTTTGTCCCAGCGCAATTGGATTTGCCCCTTCTGCTGCATCGATATTAATACCTACGCCAACCTGATTGTGATGCGTGCGACCAAACCAACCGCCAATGGTTTCGCTGCCCATGCTCACTGTCGCAATATTGGCTAAGCGAATAATGCGCCCAGCTTTACGCAGGATAGGGATTTGCAGAAACTGTTTTACATCCGACAGCTGTAAGTCGGCGTTGATAGCTAAGTTTTGTGTTTGACTCACCAATTGACCCACCGGCAACGAAACATTGTTGGTTTCTAATGCATTAATCACCGCATCTGCTGTCACACCTAACGCTGCCATGGCTAATGGATTCAGATGCACCCGTAATGCTGAATCATCTGCGATAGTTTGCACATCACTCACGCCTGGAATGCGCTGCAACTTGGGCACAATATAATTACTGACATAATTCGCCAGTTCTTGTTGCTTCATGTGTGGATCTGACACCCCAATCAACATGATTTGTGCACTGTCGGTCTTGGCAAAAACTTGTGGTGTCTGTACCTGTTGCGGTAATTGAATATGACCGATTTCTTGCAACACCTGAGATTGCGCAATCACAAACTGCGCCCGTGACATGTTCTTGAGCTGGAGAAAAATACGCAACTGGCCTTCACTGGAACGCGAACGGATCATAGTTAAATCCGGTGTAGCAGCTAGTACTTTTTCCAGACGATCAGCCATGCTCACTTCAACCACCTGCGCACTGGCGCCGGGATAACGGGCTTGCACCATCAATGCCGGGTGAAAGACTTCTGGTGCATAACGCAGATGCAACTGCATAAAGGCGGTAATACCTAAAACAATCAATACCAAGCTGAGTACGGTAGAAAAAACCGGTCGTTGAATACAAAACTGCGTTAGCTTCACGGCGACACCACCCGTACGACTTCACCCGGATGCACACTGTTTTGGCCGGCAGTAATCACCTGGTCACCCACCTGCAACCCAGAACGCACGGCAACCCACTGTTGATCACGTTGACCCACGGTGACATCGATACGTTGCGCACGACCTTTATGCACCACATAGAGTTGATACCCCGCCAAACTCGGTATTAAGGCAATCGCCGGCACGGCCAAGACCTGATGCTTTGCCTGCAGGATTTGTTTAACTTCAACCAAGCTGCCGGGTTTTAACACCTGTTGCCCAGTGTGTAATGCACCGCGAACATTAATCGTACGATTAATCATATCCACCGTGAGCGATATGTAGTCAACCGTTGCTTGAAAGGTTTGATGCGGATAAGCATTGCTTTTCAGGTGTAATAGCTGACCAATTTTGGCTTGTGACATATAGGACTGCGGCAATTGATAAGAGACTTCAAGTTTTTGCAGGCCAACCATCGCCATTAAAGGTTGTGTGGGATCAACATAAGCCCCTGGGGCAATTTGGGTAATAGAAATTAAGGAATTACCTGAGGAATCTGTTTGACCCAGAATCGTTTCTGGCGCAGCGACGAAACCGGCAAAAGGCGCACGCACAAATGTGTCTTGATATTGTTCATTGGCATACGCCACAGTTGCTTCGTCGTAATGTACTTTGCTGAGTAACGCGTCTAAAGCCATTTGACTGACACTGCCCGGATCACGCTGTGACAGTTTTAACTGGCGCTGATAATTTAATTTCGCTTCCCATAAATTGGCTTGCTGTTGTTTAAGCTGTGCCAATTCCTCAGTGTGACCCAAAGTCATTAACAGTTGATCTTTGTCCACTTTTTCGCCAGGTTTCACTAGAATTTTGGTCACCAAGCCAGCCTGCTGTGCTTTTAACATCACAGAATGAGGCGCCAAGATCTCACCCAAAGCGGTGACAGTCAGCGGCACATTCTGCATGTTTACACGGTAAACCTTAACGGCAATCGGTTGTGGTTTTTTCGTCGCGTGGGGCTTGTGATGCCATTTGTGATAGACCCAGAGCACAATAGTAGCAATCACTAATAGGCTGATGATTGCGACCGCATACCGCCGATACTTTTTCACCATCACACTTCCTGTTTTCACCAAAGCTCGATAGTGTAACCTGATCTGTCAGGCAATCCAGTTGTTTGTTGGTGACTATATTTTATCTCCATTAACTTTTCCTTGACATATCTTTAAAGATATATATATTTAATGATATAAAAAATCCAAAGCTTTAGCTGATGTGGCAAGTTGAGAGGGTACCCGAGAAGCTTCTGCCTTCGGCCAAGCCTTTGTTAAAGGCATTTTTCAGCATGCTACCGTAATGCACTCTACATTTGGATTTTTGATGCAAATTTGATCATCACAAGCCAAAAAGACTAATTTTCATGCAGC
>CAZIIK010000015.1:0-13952 GCA_964539235.1 uncultured Gammaproteobacteria bacterium
CCGTAATGCCTAAGGCCTGTGCCTTTTGTAACTTTGAGCCTGCCGCTTCACCCGCTACAACTACATGGGTTTTTTTAGACACGCTGCCACTGACTTTTGCGCCTAAACTGTGTAGCTTTTCTTTGGCCTGATCACGTGTTAGCTGTGTTAGTGTGCCGGTCAGTACAAAAGTCTGGCCTGCTAACGGTTGTGGGCTGTCCTCAGTCTTTAAAATGTCTGGCCATTGAATGCCCAAGGTGCAGAGGTCTGCAATCAGCATTTGATGTGTGGAGTTGGCAAAGAAATCGACAATATGCTGAGCCACAATCGGGCCAATATCATCGATGGCTTGCAGCGCTTCTACCGTTGTGGCCTGGATCGCCGGTAAATGACTAAAGTGCTGTGCAAGTGTTTCGGCAATGGCGCGTCCTACTTCCGGAATGCCCAGGGCATATAAAAAACGTGCAAGGGTGGTTTGTCGACTTTCCGCAATAGCCTGCAGTAAGTTGTCTACCGATTTTTCCGCCATGCGCTCCAGTGGCAGTAACTGCTCAGCCGTTAGGCGATATAAGCCAGCGGGAGAATTGAGTAGCTGTTTTTGCACTAATTGTTGAATCTGTTTGCGGCCTAAACCGTCAATGTTCAACGCTGGTCGCGAGGCAAAGTGCCATAAACGTTCAACAATTTGGTCAGGACAACGCCAGCCATTTGGGCATTTAACCGCTACCTGCTCATGAACTAGCACGGTATCACAGGCGGGGCAATGCGTGGGAAAAACAATCGCTTGTGTATCGGTTGGACGCTTTACAATGCATGCAGCTACTACATTTGGGATTACATCACCCGCGCGGCGGACAATTACAAAGTCTCCGATTTCAATACCTTTGCGTGCGATTTCATCAGCATTATGCAACGTGGCATGCCGCACGGTAACACCGCCAACTAATACCGGTAGAAGCTTAGCAACGGGGGTGATAGTGCCAGTGCGGCCTACTTGAAAATCGACAGCTTCCAATATGGTTTCGACTTGTTCTGCTGGGAATTTATGCGCAATCGCCCAGCGTGGTGCACGTGCAATAAAGCCCAATTGTTTTTGCATGGCTAGAGCGTCAATTTTATAAACAATGCCATCTATTTCATACGGTAATTGTGCACGCTGTTGTTGCAGTTTTTCATAATAAGCCAAACAGCCTTTCAGGCCGTTGACCACTGAGGCATATTCGGAAGTGGGTAGGCCCAATTCAGCAAAAAATGCCAGCAGACTGCTATGTGAAGTTGGTCGATTGAAGTCTTGTGCATAATCGCCAATGCCGTAGGCAATAAATTCCAGTGGGCGTGTTGCGGTAATACTTGAATCTAGTTGGCGCAGACTGCCTGCTGCAGCATTGCGTGGATTGGCAAATACTTTTTCACCTTTGGCTGTTGCCGTTGCATTCAACTGTTGAAAGCCTGCCAGCGGCATGAAGACTTCGCCACGGATTTCGAGAAGGCCTGGATAATCTCCTGTTAGCTGCAGCGGAATGCTGGGGATGGTGCGAATATTGTGTGTGATGTTTTCGCCTTGTTGGCCATCACCACGGGTTGCTGCTTGCACTAATATACCATTTTCATAGCGCAAACTGACCGCAAGGCCATCTAATTTGGGCTCGCAGCTGATAACTAAGTTATCCAATGCCTGTTCAGTTTGATCAGCGACCCGTCCCAGAAAACGCTCAACATCATCTGCATTAAAGGCGTTACTGAGTGATAACATAGGTACGGTATGCGTTACATTTTCAAAAGAATTTAATGGTGCACCGCCGACGCGTTGTGTTGGAGAATCAGGTGTTTTGAGTTCTGGGTATTGGTGTTCGAGTTGCTGCAGTTCTTGAAATAAGGCGTCATACACCAAATCTGACACCACCGGCGCATCTAAGCTGTGGTACTGATGGTTATAATCTCGAATTTTAGTGCGTAATGTCTGAATATACGCTGCAGGGTCTGCTAACTTTGGCATCAGGCTTCAGCGCTCACATTAGAGGCTGCTGACACGCGTTCAGCTGATTTTAGTTGCGTCAGATAGTATTGCATGGTGTCAGCATTGAGTGGTTGGTAGTGTTCGTCCATTACTTGAGCTTTGAGTGTTACGGCAATAGCTTTCGCAATAGTCAACATATGATTAAAGGCCACTCGTGGGTCCTCTACATGATCTAAATCCAGGAAAAAGCCTAACCCTGGTGTAGTAAAAGTATGCATATGCGCTAAATCAAAAATACCATGCTCTACGGCAGAGGCGACACTGAATAAGATTTTGCCAGCCCGGTCGTGGGCGTGGAAAATACATTTCTTACCATAGATCAGGCGATGTTGGCGAAAGATTTGAAATAATTTTTCACCACCAAAACCTTGACCTGCAGTGGCCATCACGTGGAGCAGTAGTAGACCAGAATGTTGAGTGGTTGTGTGTTGCATATCTATGTCGTTTATTGATTCTGTTGCGATGGGTTCAATCGCATCATCGATGATAGTTTCAGTGGTTTCATCAGTGGGCTCAATCATTGAATCAGCGATATGCTTTTCCAGAGGTTCAATATCAGATTCCATAATCTCAGTTGCACTCAATGTGATATCAACCTGTAGGTGTTCATCATCTGTATCGCGATAACGTTGATAGCTTTCTTCTAAGTTTTGGCGTTGACGAAAGGTGTTAACGATACCGTATCCCATGGCGATCACAATTGCCGCGCCTATTAACACAAGAATCCAGTGTCCCATTGCTTGCTCAATTCCGTTTAGTCTGCGCGTCATTGTCTATAAAGTGGGCTTGGACATCAACAGGAGATCATCCAAGTGATTTGACGGCTTGATTTAAGCAATGCATGCGCAGTGGCTGTTATCCGTTATCGTGAGGTTTTCTTTTATGTGAAGTCATCGAACAGGACGCTTTGTATTGATGCAAACGTCTGCCCAAGCTAAACTGGCGCGGTTTTTTCTAACCATGGTATGTGACATGGAATTATGTGGTTTTCAGGTCGGGGCAAATCAGCCCTTTTTTTTAATGGCAGGTCCTTGTGTAATTGAAAGTGAAACCTTGGCCTTAGAAACGGCGGGGACGTTAAAAGAATTAACCACAGAGTTGGGGATTCCGTTTATTTATAAATCTTCCTTTGATAAAGCCAATCGGTCTTCCAAAGACAGTTTCCGTGGTTTGGGTGTGGAAAAAGGCTTGGCGATTTTACAAACTGTGAAGCAAAGTATTGGTGTGCCGGTTGTTACCGATGTCCATGAAGATACACCGTTAGATGAAGTGGCGTCAGTGGTTGATGTGCTGCAAACACCGGCTTTCTTATGTCGTCAGACTAATTTTATTCAAAATGTGGCGCGTCTTGGCAAACCTGTCAATATCAAAAAAGGCCAATTTTTAGCGCCATGGGATATGAAGAATGTGGTTGAAAAAGCTAAAGCCGTTGGTAATGAGCAAATCATGGTCTGTGAACGGGGTGTGAGTTTTGGCTACAACAATTTAGTGTCTGATATGCGTTCGTTGGCGGTGATGCGTGAGACTCAATGCCCGGTGGTATTTGATGCGACACATTCAGTGCAGTTGCCTGGCGGTCAAGGTAATGCTTCCGGTGGGCAGCGTGAGTTTGTGCCGGTTTTAGCCCGTGCAGCCACAGCTGTTGGGGTTGCGGGCCTGTTTATGGAAACCCATCCTCATCCCGATCAAGCCTTAAGCGATGGCCCAAATGCTTGGCCGTTGCACAAAATGAAAGCGTTATTGACACAGTTAATGGCATTGGACCAAGTGGTTAAAGCTATGCCGTTAACCTCTGACACTATTTAAATCGATAGATAGAAGGAATCATCATGGGCATCATTAAACACGTTATTGCACGAGAAGTACTAGATTCACGTGGCAATCCGACAGTCGAAGCTGAAATCCGTTTACAGGACGGCCATGCGGCTTCTGCCATGGTACCTTCGGGTGCTTCAACAGGTTCACGTGAAGCACTTGAGTTGCGTGATCATGACCCTAAGCGTTACATGGGTAAAGGTGTGCAAATCGCGGTTAATCATGTGAATACCGAAATCAATGACGCGTTGATGGGCAAAGATGTGACCGATCAAACATTAATTGATGAGATCATGATCCGTTTAGATGGCACCGACAACAAAGCGCGTTTAGGGGCGAATGCAATTTTAGGTGTTTCGTTAGCAGCAGCACGTGCGGCAGCACAGGTGAAATCACAGTCATTATTTGAGTCACTAACCAGTGGTGATGTGTCAATGCCAGTGCCAATGATGAATATCATCAATGGTGGTGAACATGCTGACAATAACGTGGACATGCAGGAATTCATGATCGTACCCGTGGGTGCATCCAGTTTTTCAGAGGCGCTACGTTATGGCGCTGAAACTTTTCATACCTTGAAAAAAATTCTGCAAGCGAAAGGCTTAAATACAGCAGTGGGCGATGAAGGGGGTTTTGCGCCTGACTTGCCATCAAATGTCGCGGCGGTAGATGTTATTCTGCAGGCCATCGAACAAGCAGGTTATCGTCCTGGTGAAGATATTGCCATTGGCTTGGATTTGGCCAGTACAGAATTTTATACGGATGGTCGTTACCATTTAACCTCAGAAAATGCACAGCTGACAGCTGCTGAAATGGTTGATTATTTAGGTCAATGGGTAGCGAAATATCCCATTATTACGATTGAAGATGGCCTGGCTGAAGACGATTGGACAGGCTGGAAGCAACTGACTGAAGTATTAGGTGATCGAGTGCAATTAGTGGGCGATGATTTGTTTGTGACGAATCCCAGCATTTTAAAACAAGGCATTGAACAAGGTGTTGCCAATTCTATCCTGATTAAATTGAACCAAATCGGTACGTTGACCGAGACTTTAGAAGCGATTCGTTTGGCAAAAGCTGCGGGGTATACCAACGTAATTTCCCACCGTTCTGGTGAAACGGCAGACACATTTATTGCAGATTTAGCCGTTTCCACTGCCGCAGGCCAAATTAAAACCGGTTCCTTGTGCCGTTCAGATCGCATTGCGAAGTACAACCAACTGTTGCGTATTGAACAGCAACTCGGTCAGCGTGCAATCTACGCGGGCAAATCAGCTTTCGCCCGTTTATAAGCTGAACATCACGCATGACGACCTTAAAACTGTTATATGTTGTCTTGTTGCTAGCTATTTTATGGCTGCAAACTCAGATCTGGTTTGGTCATGCGGATGTATTTGCCATTACACATGTGCATCAAAGGTTGGTGAAGTTGCAAGCAGATAATCAGCTTGCCGAGCTGCGCAATCAGGCCATGTATCAGAAAATCAATGCGTTGAAAAGCAGTGGCCAAGCTGTGGAAGCACGTGCGCGATATGATTTGGGCATGATTAAACAAGGCGAAATTTATTATCAATTCAAACCGGAGGCAGCGGCATGAGCATGCGTATTTTAGTCACTAATGATGATGGCATTTTATCGCGCGGCATTGTGACGTTAGTGGACGCACTATCAACTGTGGCAGAGGTGGTGGTGATTGCGCCTGATCGCAATAACAGTGGCGTCAGCAGTGCCATTACTTTGGAAATGCCTTTGCGTGTGACTGAAGTGCGTGACAACTGGTGGCAGTTGAATGGTACGCCAGTTGATTGCGTCAAATTAGCTTTAAGCGGTTTTCTGCAGCAAGAACCTGATATGGTAATTTCTGGCATTAATGCCGGTGCCAATTTGGGTGACGATGTGTTGTATTCCGGCACAGTGGGTGGCGCCTTAGAAGGGCGCTTTTTGCGTTTGCCAGCCATTGCAGTCTCGTGTGTCGGTGAGAAAACACCGCGGCATTACGATACTGCAGCCCAAGTGGTATTGAAATTGTTAAAACAACTGCGGCGCCAGTCATTGCCAGCTGGAATGGTATTGAATGTTAATGTGCCGAATTGTCCTATGTCAGAGCTAAAGGGTATGCGAGTCACGCGTCAAGGTGATCGACACTTTTCAGAACCATTGATTCCAAAAGAAGATGGTCGCGGTCGGCAGATCTATTGGCTGGGTGCAGCGGGGAAAATTAAAGATAGCAACGAAGGCACTGATTTCCATGCGGTTCACCAGGGGTATGCGTCAGTAACGCCACTGCAATTTGATATGACAAAGCACAGTGCGATTGGCATGGTGCAAGATTGGTTAGATTAAGCGAGGGAATATGATGCGAAAACTGTTGCTTTTATTGCCAATTTTTGGCGTGTTAACGGCCTGTACCCAATCTCGACCGGCCAGTGTCCATGAATTGCGTGCGCCATCACCTGAGTCTATGCCCGCAAAAACGCTGCCAGTCGCAGTATCAGCTCGATCAGCACCATCACATGTTCAAGTCCCTCAGAAAGTGCCACGCGCACAACCGGCAACGGTCACTCAGTCTGGTTGGCAATGGCCATTACAGGGCAAAGTCGTACAGCCATTTTCTTTAGCTAAGAAATCAGTGAACAAAGGCATTGATATTGCAGGAAAAGTCGGCCAAACCGTTTATGCGGCGGCGGCAGGTAAAGTGGTTTTTGCTGGTGCTGGTGCTGGTGGCTTAGGCAATGGTCAAATGCTAATGATAGAAGTTAAACGTAACTTGTTGACGGTATATGCCCATAATCAAAAACTTTGGGTGCGTCAGGGGCAAAAAGTGCGGCTGGGTCAAGCAATTGCACAGCTTGGCAAAATGCATCAGCAGCCGGTAACCCTGCATTTTGAAGTGCGTGTAAAAGGTCAACCAGTTAATCCACTGAGTTATCTACCAAGGAAGTCGTCATGACACAGAAAATTCGTAAAGCGGTATTCCCTGTTGCGGGGTTAGGTACGCGATTTTTACCGGCGACTAAGGCCAGTCCAAAAGAGATGTTACCAGTTGTCGATAAACCGTTGATTCAATACGCGGTTGAAGAAGCGATTGCGGCGGGTATTGAAGAAATCATTTTTGTCACCAGTGGTGCAAAGCGCAGTATTGAAGATCATTTTGACCGCAACTATGAATTGGAAACCAAACTGGCACAGGCCGGTAGATATGAAATCTTGGAAAAAGTGCATCATATTTTGCCAGCGCATGTTACCTGTGTGTATACCCGCCAGCATGAAACCTTGGGTTTGGGTCATGCGGTTTTATGCGCGAAAGAATTGGTTGGCCAAGAACCCTTTGCAGTACTGTTGGCTGATGACTTAATTCAAGCCGAGCCACAAAATTGTTTACAGCAAATGATGGATGTGTATGCGAAAGATGAGCAGGTCTCAGGTGTGCTAGCAGTACAAACCGTGCGGCCATCAGAAACCGATCAATATGGCATTGTCTCGATTGACGAGTCCCGCATTATTCATCAAATCGTGGAAAAACCTTCAGCGGATGCTGCGCCATCGAATTTGGCAGTTGTGGGGCGATATTTATTGCCTTGGCAGATTTTTGAGTACTTGGAGCAAACGCAGAAAGGTGCGGGCAATGAAATTCAACTGACTGACGCGATTTCGATTATGCTCAGTAAGCACCCACTGGCAGCACATGCCTTTGCTGGTCAACGCTTTGATTGTGGCAGTAAATTAGGCTACCTGCAGGCCAACTTAGAATATGCCATTACGCATCCAGAATTTGGTCCTTGGTGTGAGCGCTATTTGAAAAAACGCTTTGCGATGAATTCGGCGAATCAGGCTGAATGAGTCACCGGTGAACACAATGTTTTTTCGCCAAGTGCGTACCTTGGTCGGGGGTAATGGCTTAGCACAAGCTGTTACCATTCTATGCGCGCCGATTTTATCTCGTTTATATGCACCCCAAGACTTTGGTTGGGTTGCGCTTTATGTAGCGATTGTGATTTTTCTGTCGCCCTTAGTCACCGAGAGGTATGAATATGCCATTCTGTTGCCACGTTCAGCACGCCAGGCCTTTGCATTGGTGAAAATCAGTGCTGCGATTATCGGCATTGTCATGTTGCTAACACTCTGTATGTGTGCAGTAATTTTTGCTTGGAAACCAACTTGGTTAGCTGCACGGCATTTGGATCCATGGCTGTGGGGATTGCCAATCAGCTTAGGTTTAGTAGGTTGTTATCAGATCGCTATGGCGTGGTTAAATCGCCAACAACAGTATCGTAACTTGGCAACAGCAACCGTTACGCAAGCATTTACTAATAGTTCAGCAGCTTTGGTATTAGGCAGTATGTCGGTGTCTAGTGGTTTGTTTTGGGGCCAATTGTGCTGTCGTTTGCCCTATGCCTATCTATTGGCGCGTGTGTGGTGGCCCATGCGCCATTGGCGCTATCTCCCGCGTTATTATTACGTGTTATTACGGCGCTATCGCAATTTTCCCTGTTATTCCGTCTTAACTGGGGTGTTGTACAGTGTGTCTCAGCAATTACCCATTCTATTTTTATCATGTGCCTATGGCGGCACTGTGACCGGTTGGTTTGCATTAGGGATGCGCGTACTGCTATTTACCCGCTGGTATTTTAGGCAATGCAATTGGTCAGGTGTATTTCAAAACCATTGCCCTGCATCAACAAACAGGGGATACAGTCGCCACTCAGCAATTAACGATCAAAGCTTTTTGGCGCTTATTGCTGGTGTTTAATGGACCTATGTTAGCGCTACGTGTATTAGGTCCTTGGTTATTTACGTTTGTGTTTGGTCAACCTTGGCAACAAGCTGGGGTATATACCAGTGCTTTGGCGGGTTGGTTATTATTGCTCACGGTGGCGTCACCTTTTGCTAATTTATTATCTGTGCACCAGCAACAGCGCGCTGGTTTATCTTTTACCGCCAGTATTTTAGGATTGCTTCTCGTTTTATTGGCAGCTTTAACCTATACACATGCCACTGCATTGATTGTTGTGCAGACATATAGTTTATGCAGTGCGGTTTTGTGGACGATTTATCTGCTGTATTTGCTGCATGTGGCGCAAGCCTTGCGCGTACGCATGTTATGGGTACTGTTAGGACTGTTAATCGTATTTTATGGGCTGTAATCAGCTGAAAGGTAAAGTGTGATGATCATACAAATTGTGATTTCCCTGGTGGTTTTGTGGATATCATTTCGATTGTTTCGCCGGGCAGCAGGTACGTTGCGCTTGGGTAAATTGAATATGATCAGCTGGATCTTTTATTTCAACTTGGGTCTGCAATGTTTTCTGGGTACCGTATTGATCATGGCAGGAAAATCACATTTTTATCTATTGCAATACGTTGCCGATAATGCCGTGTTTTTTGGACTTGGTTAGCGATTTTGTATGTGATGTTGTCTTTGCCAATCGGTATGTTAGTGGCTAAACGTTTGCTCGGAGTCGACAATGTTCAAGTGCTGTTTGATCGTTATGGACGTCGACCAGCATTATTGGGCCAATATGCGTCACCTCAGACTGTGCGGATTTTTATGTATGCCTTAAGTCTGTGTTGTTTGGCAGCGATTGCTTATACCGTACATCGCATTCCGATGGTGCCTATTTTTCATCTGCTGTCCAGCCAAGTCAGTACATTGCAACTGCAACAGGTCCGCAATGAAATTCTGCATATACCCGGTGGGGTGATTTATGTGAAAAATATTTTGGCGCTCCAAATTACACCGATTGTCTCGTACATAGCCTATATTTTTTGGCGTAGAAGCCAGCATTTTCTCGATTTCTTCTGGTTTGTGGGCATGCTGTTAGCGGCTGTGTTTATGCTGACTCTGGATTTAGAAAAAAGTCCCGTTGTGCTGTATTTTATTGGCTACTTATTTATCGAAATTTTATTGAAAGGGCAGTGTGCGCGCCGTATGGTTCTGTTCATGGGTGCGATAGCATTGTGCTTGGTCATGCTTGCGTATGTGTATATTGGCCGTCAATCTGGTTCTGAGGCTTTTTTAACCCTTAATCATGGCTTGGGCGGACGTTTGATTTTTGGCCAAGTGGCCGGCACGTTTCTAAGTTTTTCCTTATTTGGCCATGTTTTGCCTTTTATTGGCTTACACTCGCTGTCGCATGTGTTAAGTCATCTCTTTGGTACGGAATATGCACCACGTGCTGCCCGGCAAATTATGCTGGTAATTAACCCAATTGGCGTGGCGAATGGCCAAGCAGGTGTGGTGAATTCTTTATTTATTGCGGAGGCCTGGGCCAATTTTGGCCTATGGGGCGTATTGTTAGCACCGCTTTACGTCGGGTTTTTATTGGAAGTATTTTTTATTAGTTTACTGCGTTTGCCGAAAACAGCCGTGTTGGTCGCCATATTTGCTTATTATTCAGTGGAATCAGGCATTACCGGTGGGTTCAATAATTACTTATATAATCCGCAATTTGTCTTAATGCTCGCAATTTTCGGTGGAGTGGCCTTTGTTTCTTTGGTCGTGGGTCGGCGCTATGCCGATACGCCGTCGAATGTGGTGTAATGTGTCAAGTCATCGGTGATTTTATGGGGGATTTTACGGCTGTGCCAAAAGAGAATTTAGATCCAAAGGAAAAAGCATTTTTGACTGGTGACAGCATGAGAAAGCAGCGAGGCAAGGCGGATGATAAAGTCATATTTCCAATTGCGCCATCCAAGACTGAGATGCCGGCTGACTATGGCTTATGGTTTGCCGAATTAAAGTCTAATATTGCGAACACTCGATTAAAGGTTATCTTAAACGCCAATTCAGATATGGTATTGCTATATTGGTCCATTGGTATTCGTATCGTTCAGAAGCAGAAAACGGAAGGTTGGGGTGCAAAAATCATTGATCGACTGGCATCTGATTTGAAAGAAGCTTTCCATGATATGCAAGGATTTTCTCCTCGTAACCTTAAGTATATGCGTGCTTTTGCGATGACTTGGCCTGACTCCGAAATTGTGCAAGAGGTGCTTGCACAATTGCCCTGGTATCACAATATTGCCTTAATTGAAAAAAGAAGTTTAGTGGATGTGGTTATATGCTTACTGCCACAAAAACACGTAACTACAATATCTAGATGATGGTTGTTATTAAAATGAAATAGACTATGAAAATCATTTTTCACTATCCACATGTATTGACGGATAACCCCAGCTCAGGCAGCCAACTGCGCCCCAGGCAGATGCAGCAAGCTTTTCAGGCCTTGGGTTATGAAGTGTGCTGGGTGGCTGGTACGCCATGGCAGCGCAGGCGTGTCATGCGCCAGTTACGTCAGGCGATTCAACAAGATCCTGCTGCGTATCAGTGTGTGTATGCGGAAATTGGGCCATTGCCAAATGCGTTAAGTGGTTATGCGCATTTGCCCGTCTTGCCCAATGTCGATCATCAGTTCCTGAAATTTTGTCGGCAGCAGGGTTTGAAAATAGGTCTGTTCTATCGAGACATCTATTGGAATGTGCCCAGTGTTTGCGCAGATTTGCCGTTTTGGAAACGATGGCTGTTGCGGTATTATTTTAAGCTTGACTTATCAGCTTATGCGCGTTACATCGATATCCTGTATGTGCCGCATGAGAACATGTTGCCTTACATGCCTGTGCCAGATAATTTCAGTGGCCAAGTGCGTGCTTTGCCGCCAGGTGCACAAACTGAACAGGTTGCATCTAATTCAATAGCAGAACAAAAGCCTTTACATCTGTTGTACGTTGGTGGCGTTGGGGCGTTATATCGCGTTGATTTGCTATTGGAAGCGATGCGAACATTGCAAGATCAATCGATTGTCTTGGATTTATGTTGCCGTGCGGCAGAGTGGCAGGCTTACCGACAGCGATATAACGTGCAATTGCCCACTAATGTGCGTGTGCATCATTTGGCACATGCCGATTTGGCACCGCTTTATCAACAGGCTGATATTGCCTGCTTATTTTTGGCGCCGCATGTTTATCGTCACTTTGCGATGCCGGTAAAATTGTTTGAATATTTAGGCCAAGGCAAACCCATTGCGGCTTGCGCTGAAACCGCAGCGGGTGAGTTTATCGCTGAGCATGATATTGGCTGGGCATTTCCTTATGACGCCACAGTATTGGCGGATTTGCTACACCAATTATGTCAAAAACCAGCGCTTTGGCAGGCTAAGGCGCAGCAGGTAAAAGCCATAGTGCCAGGCCATACTTGGCAGGCACGGGCGCACCAAGTTGTGCAGGATTTATAGCGATGAGGCTATTACTATTAGGCAATCAGCGTTCCGTGCATATGCAAAAGTGGCTTACAGCCTTGAGCCAGCAAGCTGAGTTGCAGGTGGAATCTTTTAGTCTACCTGTATGCCGCCGAGCTTGGATGAAATGGCGCTATATTTGTACGGTACCACGGTTATTCTGGCGTTTATATCGTTTTCAACCAGATATCGTGCATGCACATTACGTCAGCAGTTATGGTTTGTTGGGCGCGGTGTGTGCTGCAAAGCGGCTGTATGTTTCAGTCTGGGGGCAGGATGTATTTGAGTTTCCACGCCGCTCAATTATCCATCGGCGGTTGTTGTGTTGGGTATTACGCCGTGCGCAGCGATTATTTTCGACCAGTCAATGCATGCGTTTAGAATTGCAGCGTTATACTCAAAAGCCGATTACAGTGATTCCATTTGGGGTCAATATTACCGTGTTTCGGCCTACTTCTGAGCAGCCAGTCTCAAACGTTTTAACAATTGGTACGGTGAAAGCATTAGAATCGATTTATGGACTTGATGTTTTGCTGCGAGCATTTGCTCAATTGAAAACCTCGGTCAAGCTACCGATCCGTTTACGACTGATCGGTTAGGGTTCACAGCGTCGAGCATTGCAGGCGTTAGCCATTGAGTTGGATATTACAAATCAAGTCGAATTTATGGGGCATATTCCCCACCCGGCAGTTGTAGATGCTTATCAAGGTCTTGATCTTGCGGTGTTTCCATCGATTGTGTCAGAAAGTTTTGGTGTTGCGGTATTAGAAGCCAGCGCATGTGGCGTACCGGTAGTCGTGTCTGATATAGGTGGTTTGCCGGAAGTGATTCTGGACAATGTCACTGGATTAAAATCGCCACCCAATGATCCGCAGGCTTTGGCAGCTGCTATGCAACGTTTAATCAATGATGCTGATTTAAGACTGACAATGGGTCAGCAAGCCCGTCAGTTTGTGTGTCAGCACTATGACTGGTCGCAGAATGTTGCTGTGATGGCGAGTGCTTATGCTCATCAGTAGAGGTATATTTGTTTTTAGGTTAATAGGGGGCTTTATGAAGCATAAAATGGACGATTTTGACTTAAATGCAGCATTGCAAGAAAGTGCTCAAGAGGCTGTAAAGATTGCGAGCGGTCAGCAAAAAGCAACGATGCATAACATAATGGTGTCTTCCGGCCTTGATGTTAAAAAGATTCGTAAGATGTTGGATATGTCGCGTGCGACTTTCTCTGAAACATTTGGATTAAAAATGAGAACTATTGAAAAATGGGAGCAGGGGAAAAATAAAATGGACGCTACGGATCGAGCCTATCTGACTGCAATTGCAAATAACCCAGAAGCGATTAAGAAGGCATTGCGCGCAGCGAATTAGTCCAGCATCTGAAAACCACTAATCCGAAATTTTTTGACCCACATAGAGAAAATGCTCTGAATTTTGTAGCCCATTTAATGATGTGCCCAGTTGTTCAACATAATTCAGGAAGATGGCTTGTTCCGTTGGTGTGCGTTCTGCCAAACAAACCTGTCTATGCGCTGTGAAGCATTCTAAGCCACGAAATTCTAAAGCTTTGAACTGTGTAACAAACATGTCTGCAAAGGCTTCAGGTGTACAGAGATAACCTTCACCGAGAAAAGGTACAATTTTTTGTGATCCGCAGCCTGATGCGATCAGTTCATCGATATCAGGCTTAATATCATCTAAGTCGTACTGCACGGTGGCATTGAAGTAACTGCTGGTATCGAATAACTCGCGAAAATACGCTGCTTGATTGAGTTAATGTCAAATCTGGTGTATGGGATGGTTAAGCGGCCTTCCTGTTTATCTGTTCACTAACCAATTCTCCATCTTTGAATTCTACATTGTCGGCGACCAATGTTAAAAACTTAAATCCCCTGATTTTTCTCCAG
>CAZIIK010000016.1:0-6167 GCA_964539235.1 uncultured Gammaproteobacteria bacterium
TGCATGAAAATTAGTCTTTTTGGCTTGTGATGATCAAATTTGCATCAAAAATCCAAAGGTAGAGTGCATTACGGTAGCATGCTGAAAAATGCCTTTAACAAAGGCTTGGCCGAAGGCAGAAACTTCCGGATACCATCTTAGGTGTTTACAGAAAAGCCTGTAAGAATTCAGGCGTATTTGGCTCAAGGCCTTTCAATGCCTCAAGAGTCTCTGGATTAGAACCCCTCCTACGCACAATAATTTCTGGCACACTGCCTAAAAAATCACCCCTGACAGCTGCCATTAAGTACTGCTCTCTCACCACATCATTGGCATGAAAAGCAGCAGAGGGATCACGTTTGTTCAATGCCATAATCCACTTCCGCCGAGAAAAATAATTATTAAAGGTTGAACGGCCATATGTAGAATTAAAGCCATAGGCACCGTCTTGAACAAAACGGTCATCTACCACATGCTGCATTAAGCTCAACTGCTGCCGTGCCAGTGGGTGCAACTGGCGTGTTATATGCTTTAATTGATTGATACAGATATTGTGCACCAGGATTCTATCCGTGCCGACCTGATAAACATGACGTCTGTAAAGCTCCAAGTTATAAACCACAACTGGCTTTTTACTGTAGCTAGACTTAAGCACACACTGATGATGCTGTCTTGGACTGCAAATTAGGTGCATACCATGACCGTTAGCACCAACCAAAACATCGTGTGTCGTCACATGGCTAATAGGCACAAATGCACGTCGGTTTCTCACATAAAATAGATGTTCAGGTGTCACATTGAGATACGATACGTGCCCATTCACATCATCTCTAAAAGCGTAAGTATTCACATCAACTGCATAGCGTTTTACACGACCAATCACTGGCACCGAATGTGCATGACGCCCATGAACACCCAAGGTGCTGAATGAAGCCAAAGGTTTAATTGCGGTCACAACAACTTCCTGATGATGGATACCAAAATCAGGTATAGACAACTGCACTACATCACCCTTCGCTCGAATGCCATACGCAAGAGCCCAACGCATAGGGCGCAATAATTCAACTTCAACCGGATAACGTTTACCTGCAAGCAGATCGTTATATCGCAAACTGATCTTTTCCCAGGTCTTAGAGGTCATTGGCATTCGATCATAAGCGGGTTGCTTCATGCGACGTAACGGTTTGGACAATACAGATGGCGCGACAACCCAAGTCCACAAATGCACACGCCGAATGTGCAACATGTGTTGCCCCACAACGGCCACCGGTGTATCCGCCGTAAAACACGCACCAGACTGTGACGAAGATTCCACCCCCTCCAAAACTGCAACAACATTACGCTCAGTTTTTACCAAATCTAATGCCCAATCCATGTTGAACGCAAAACCCATTGCCACTGATGTACTAACGGCGCCCCAAGCACCAGAAAGAACCCCTGTCACCACGGAATACACATCACCCAAAATGGAATAAACCCCAGCACTGCGCCGACTGGGAAATGCCCACTTGGATCAAATAACATAATGGGATCATGCCGAGCAAAGACATAACCATTCACGCCATAAAATGGCGATATATTATCCTCTGAGAGAAAACGATGGAGCGATGGCTTATAGGCACGATACCCTTTTCCAAGGAATTGCCATTGGCTTTGTGTATCACTCAACTGCCATGCAAAACCAAACATTTGTACACACGATGCAAAGGGCAAACTTTTTGGCTCCACATGATGCAATATCTTGGAGAAACACAACCCGGCACAACACGCAATAATCGGCAGCATGGCTTAAATAAAAGCATAATTATTCGCACAACCGTGACACATACCTCAGATGACAAAAATACGTATTTTCGCCATGGAATAATGCCTCAAGTCAAAAAACCACGAATAAACCGCAGACACTTCAGCATTGCCTGGCTAACCTGCAGATCTTTGCGATACAACATGACAACTTCACCATAAACATTCGGCAATCCTTCAATGGCCAGCTTCACCAACTTCCCAGACGCTAATGATTTTTTGAGTAAAATTTCTGGCAAATAAGCCATACCCAACCCTGCTTCCACTGCACACTGCACAGATTCAAAAGAAGGCAATTGAATCAAAGGTCGTTCGAATTTTTTCTGTTGAATCCAGTCCCTGAAGGTTAACTGAGAACGCGAATTCGAAAATGAACAGACCCAGGTATAGGCATGTAAATGACGCAATGTGATGACTGGCTGTTCTGCAAGTGGATGATGACGGCCCACAACCAATACCGCAGGTGATGTTAACAACTGCTCATAATGAAAATCCTGTTTTGTCACGCTGGGTTCACCCCCGATGAAAATAGCATCTGAATGCGCCAAGAAAGATTTCTGCTGCTCAGTCCAAGTGGCCACGGAAATTTCCAACGGAATATCACAGTAACGCTGCTTAAATTTATCTAAACAAGCAAATACCATCCGTTGATAAGTATTACCAATATGCAGCTTGACGGGTTCAACAGCTACATCAGCCGCAGCACAGTGTTCTGCAAACACCGCCGCCTCGGCTAATGTGCTGCGCGCAAAAGGCAACAACCTTACCGCCAAATCAGTTAAATGCAGTTGTTTACCAATGATGTAAAACAACTTACCCCCAACAAAAACTTCCAACTGTTTAATCTGCTTAGTCACCGCCGGCGGACTCATAAACAATGCATCGGCAGTTTGAGTGACATGCAAACGTTCAGCCACCGCGACAAATATTTGCAATTGTTTCAGTGTAAATTTCATTAACCAAAAGAAAACAAAAAGTTAGTAATTATTCAATTTTAACTCATCACCTCAACGAATACACTCCCCTATATCACATATAATCTAGGGAAACATAATGATGCATATCTCCACACTCAAAAGATTTTCTCATCAGGCATTTATCCCGACACATCCAGAACGCTACATGTTAATTCTGCTAATCATTGCACCCGCCTTGAATTTTTTATGTGGCACCAATGTCGATCTCTACGCCCCCTCACTGCCAGCTATCGCGCAGTATTTCAACATCCCTGAAGCCATCGCACAAAATAGCATCTCTGCTGGGCTGATTGGATTTGGCGCTGCATGCTTATTCGTTGGCATTTTGATGGAATACTTTGGCCGACGAAGAGTCATTATCACTGGGCTACTGCTTTTTACACTCACCAGTTTAATCGCCCCTTATGCCTTTAATATCCAAATGTTATACACCATACGGTTTATTCAAGGCGCCACAGCTGCCATTGCCTCCATTGGCTCACGCGCCTTAGTCATCGACGAATTCAGTGGCAAGCAATATGTTGTCGCCATGCTCTATACATCAGTGACTTATAGCTTAGGCATGATGATTGGCCCATTTATTGGCGGTCATTTGCAGACCTATTTCGACTGGCAAGCTAGTTTCTATGCATACGCCATCATCGCTGGAAGCTTGTTGATTGCTTTTGCACTGTGGGTCAACGAAAGCCAAACCCAGCAATCCGCACCTTCGATACAAGCCACTTTTCGACATTACTGCACTTTGATCAAGCATCGGCCATTTCTAGCCGGTAGCAGCTTAGTGGCCTTGGTTATGCTGCAGCAACTGGTTTACCCAACATTTGGCCCCTTCATTCTCACGCAGCAATTGCACTTATCCGCACAGATTTATGGCGACTACGCATTATTGGTCGGTCTGTGCTACTTAGCCGGCAACTTGTTCAATCGTGTATTACACAGTTACTATTCCACCCAACAGCTGCAGAAAATTGGCTTGCGTGCCATTTTGATTGCCAGCGCACTACAAATACTCATCGGCAGCCTGGCACCCCTGAATATATGGCTCATCATGCTCCCAATTTTGGCGGCTAATTTTTCCATCGGCTTTGTTTTTGGTAACACCATCGCCATTACCTTGTCACATTTCCCCAAGCTTGCCAGCTTAGCGGCTGGATTAATGACGTTCATCATGCTGATTGGCAGCACACTATGCATCAGCAGCCTCTCACTGCTAAACATTCATTCTGCCATCGCTATTGGTGGTATATTTCTGATCAGTGCCAGCCTACAACTTCTGTTACTACGCGCCATGTAATACCAACTGCACCCATGGCGAACTCATGTATTTTGCCTGAGTTGTCACCCTGTGCAATGCGCAACTCGCGTCAATATCATTCAACCCAAATAGGCAAGTAACGATAACCGTTGGCAGGAAACACCATTTTGATAGGCTGATGCTGAGGATCTAATTGGAAATCGGTTGTGCGTTCTAAAACAGTGCCTAAGGCGATTTCTAACGAATGCCCGTACATTCATGTGCTCCGGCGCCATACATCAGATGCTGCGTATGGTCTCTGCCCGACTTAAACATATGGGGTTCAGAAAAAACATCCGGATCACGGTTGGCAGCACACCAATTAACGTAAACGATCTCTCCGGGCTCAAACCTGACGCCCCGAATCGTAATGGACTTTTTAACCAGTCGTTTGGATTGCACTAAAGCGCCATGAATCCGCGTAATTTCATCCAAGGCCTCTGGTAATAGAGTCATGTCTTGTCTAATTTTTTGTTGCAGTGCGCCGTGCTCTGCGAGGAACTGTATACAATTGCCGATGTTGAATGCCAAGGAACTGACAATTCCCATATTAACATTGCGGATAATACTGGAAATCTCAGCGTCAGGAATTGGCTTACCTTTGACCCTCAACTGCAATAGGTCATACGCCAAAGTACCGAGGACCGACTCACCTCCGACATGACTCTGTGCATTTTTACGGGTATTTTCCAGTTGGCTGTAAACCAGCGTATTCCAAGCCTCTGCATTCTTGATATTTTGCTGCTTATCGTCTGCCAAGGAAGCGGCCAAATTAGCAAGCGTCCAGTCAATGCATACCTGATCAAGATCAAGACCCCAACCCAACATTAGCAACTTAACCCTTGCCGCATAGCGAAATGCAAATGCCTGCATATCCACACAAGTATCCGCTGCTAGCATGTCGTCCGCTAGCGCTCGTGCAATCTCCCGATATTTGGGCAGCAACGGCTGCATTTTTTCAGGGATAAAAGTCGTCAATATGGCTTGGCGATACAGGTGGTGTTCTGGATCATCTAACCCATGAGGCACAAACAAATACTTAGACGCACGCGCACTGAAATGCACATCATCACAAATCACCGCCATCACATCTGCATGCTTAAATAAGGTATAACTGTTGGCCTCCTGATTCTTGACGATCGGCTGCTGCTGCAACAACTGATCGAACGCACACTCCTGGTCATTAAGTACCTCGGGATCTCTAAAATCAAAAACCCTATCCGCATTCAAGTGGAATGATGTAGAATGATGCTGATCCAAAGCACCATCCATATTTTCCTCTAAATTATTTGCTACCATCATGACGCTGTGCCTCCATTATTTTTTTGTGCCAATAAGAAACCAAACCGACCAACGATCGACTTACCCGTATGATCAACACGATGCAAAGTCCCACTACTCACCTTGTATTCTAAAATTGACCAACCTGCTGTTTGATAAAACTCATAAAGTGCTTTTTCACTCGGCAAATAAGTGAAATCATCTGGCAAATCATAGGCATCATCCGCAACGGGAAATACCAACAAGTGATAACCCGCTACTGTGGTGACGGAATGAAGCTTCTGCAGCAAGGGACAAACCCGCTGTGGCGGTAAGAACTGTAGAGACATGGTCGAAATCACCAAATCGTAGTGAGCTTCAGTGATACTATTTTCTAACGCCAAATCGGTCTGGATAAGTTCCACATGACTCAATGCTTCTCGTTGCACAATGGAAGCAATGCCATCCAGTTTAGATTGATCGATGTCAACGCCTGTCGCCTGATGACCTAAAGCAGACAGATAAAGTAGGTTGCGCCCTTTACCACACCCCACATCTAGAACACGCATGGATGAACGTTGGGAAAAATACACATGATAGGCATACAGCACATCACGATGCACTTGTGTGAGGCCATATTTCTTCTCAAAAAAACGATGTGGTGCACAATAGAATGTGATTTTTGCGGCGAATTGCGCCCGTGTTTTTAACTCAGAGGGTATCCGAGAAGTTTCTGCCTTAGGCCAAGCCTTTGTTAAAGGCATTTTTCAGCATGCTACCGTAATGCACTCTACATTTGGATTTTTGATGCAAATTTGATCATCACAAGCCAAAAAGACTAATTTTCATGCAGC
>CAZIIK010000017.1:0-13341 GCA_964539235.1 uncultured Gammaproteobacteria bacterium
GATAGCTCAGCAGCCAAATTTCCTGTAACATTTTGCATGTGGCGTATCTCCTATTTTTGTTGACTTATTTTTGCTGAAAATAGACAACAGGATACGCCGCTTCACTCACACTGTCATACACCAGAAATTATCATAACTCCGTTACTTCACGCCAAGAGTATTACAAAATAGAAGTTGCTTTGCGCAAACAAGGCTTTAACCAGGTGGTTACTGATAACGTTATTTGTCGTTGGTGTATTGATGATCTGATTTTAGATGTCATGCCAACAGACCAAAAGATACTCGGCTTTAGTAATCGCTGGTATGAGGAGGCGATACAACATAAAGTGAATCATCAATTGGAGGAGTCAATCTCTATTTTCTCTGTAACGGCGCCCTATTTTTTAGCTACGAAGCTAGAAGCTTTTAAATGCCGAAGCAACCACGACTACGTCGCAAGCCATGATTTGGAGGACATTACTGCTGTACTTGATGGTAGACCTGAGCTGGTTACTGAAATACGATACACGCCAAGTGATTTGTATAACTACCTATGCACGGAAGTCAAGCAGCTTTTGAGCAATCAGCAATTTTTATCCGCTCTACATGGTCATTTAAACGATTATGGCAGCATTGCTTATGACCGTGATTATATCGTTACTGAAAGACTGCGTAAAATAACCGCTGATGTATCATCATGAAATTGGCCTGGCTGACAGATATCCATTTAAATTTTCTCGATCACGCAAAACGACATTTTTTTTATGAGCGTATTATCGAAAAAGCACCAAAGGGCATATTGATTAGCGGCGATATTGCGGAAGCGCCATCTATTTGTGATGTGTTGATAGAGATGGAAAAAACATTATCCTGCCCGATTTATTTTGTGCTGGGTAATCATGACTATTATTGCGGGCAAATTGAGGTTGTTCGCCAAAACATTATCAGCCTGACTAACAAAGTGAAAAATTTACATTGGCTTGGCCATGCTGGTGTAATGCCTTTGACCACTGACACTATTCTACTGGGCCAAGATGGCTGGGCTGATGGCCGCTTAGGTTATTATCATCACAGCTCAATTCGTCTTAATGATGAGAGCTTGATTGCTGACTTTTTTCAGCAAAAATGTTTGAGCCATGATCGTTTGCTTGCCACAATGCAAAAATGGGCTGACCAAGACGCTAGGCAACTCCACCATGATTTGCAAACAGCAGCCTTAACTGGGGCAGCACGGCTTATTGTCATCACTCATGTGCCTCCTTTTAAATAAAATTGCTTATATCAAGGCAAAATCAGCAATGATGATTACCTCCCCTATTTTGGTAGTAAGGCAACAGGCGATGTTTTATTACGGTTTTCTGAAGACCACCCCAACATTAATATAGTGCTATTATGTGGTCACACAAATAGTCAAAGCAATTTTCAACCGCTGCCCAGCTTAGAAATCAAATCCGGCCACGCTGATTATGGGGAGCCTGCGATTCAAGAGATAATAACTATTTAATTGTACTGTGTATATTGACTTGCATATTAATGTAGCGGCAAGTTTTGTGCTAATGCAGGACTTATCTCAACTTTAGAGATCAAAACTCTCACTGCAAACTTAGTTCACTTTGAAAAAGGTTGAATAAAAAAACGAAACCTCGTAGTGAATGATGTCGCTTTAAGTGCAGTGCGTAAAAAATGTACATCCTGCCTCCTTGAGATCTCCAGCGTAACGATTGTATATGAGAATTGAAAACCTGCTGCGAGCCATTATGAAATGGTGCCCGGGGCCGGAGTCGAACCGGCACGATCTTTCGATCGAGGGATTTTAAGTCCCTTGTGTCTACCAATTTCACCACCCGGGCAATGATGAGGTTTTGCAAGGTTCTAGTACGACAATGTGTAAAAAAACGGTGGAGGCTGGGGTCGGAATCGAACCGGCGTCCACGGCTTTGCAGGCCGCTGCATAACCACTCTGCCACCCAGCCGTATTACATTAAATCGGGAGATCCTAAAAACTGGAGCGGGAAACGAGATTCGAACTCGCGACCCCAACCTTGGCAAGGTTGTGCTCTACCAACTGAGCTATTCCCGCCCTAAAACCCGAGGCATGTTATCACAAGCCAAGGTGAAGTCAACAAGCTGTTCGTGGCTATTTTAGCGAGCTAATAATCAGCTGGTCACCTTCTAAATACAGCTGTTTCACGCGGCTGTCATTTTGCGTATAAACCTCTTCAAAAATTTTGTATTGCCCCGCGATAGAAACCAATTCTGCTTCCAAACGATTACAAAAAATGCGCGCTTCGCGATTACCATTTACACCGGCTAATGCACGGCCTTTTAGGGTACCGTAGACATGAATGTTGCCATCAGCGAGTAGCTCCGAACCAGGGCTGATGGTTGACGTAATAATCAGATCGCCACCTTGGGCATAAATTTGTTGGCCTGAACGAATCGGTTCATTGATCAACAAAGCCGTTGCAGGCTCTCCATCCACGGTTGTTTGCACAGGGGTCGGTGTGATGGGTGTAGCCTTGCCTGCGAGAAACGTGTTCTCCGTTTCAGGTGCGCGCGTGCGTTTGGGCATTTGGTCGGTATCTTGCATAACTGCAAATTGTGCACGGTGAATCGTATCGTGCAATTCAGGTTGTGCACCGCGTACGCCAACAGGAATTAAGTTTTGCTCATTGAGCAGGATGCGCAGGGCAGTGAAATCGAGTTCCGATTGCGTGTCTTCTATTTTGCTGATGTCGATAACAACCGGGGCATAACGGAAAAACTGAGGGGCTAGATTAATCTTTTCCCGCAGTTGTTTTTTGATTTCTTCAATCGAGGTACTTTCAAGTTGTAAAATACTGAGGGTGAATGCGCTGCCTTTGAGGCGGAAAGTGGCGGACATGAATTAATAGTGACCTAAAATAAAAGTGACTGATTTATAGCGACATTCGTGATGATGTGCAAGCGCTCTACTGGTGATGCGGCAAGGTGAGGGGAATATCCGTTGTCGTTTTGACAGGCGCCTTCTTGACCACTGGTGCAGCAGCATGATGTTGTTGATACCAGGCAGCACCACCCACACCCAATGCAACTAAGAGAATACAAACCAATATCCAAGGCAGCCAACGTCGCTGGCTTTTGAGGTTGCCAGTCGCATGGCGGTGAAGGTTTTCGGGATCATCAATCGTCCACTTGTGCTTTGTGCGGTAATCCTGTTTCATGCGGTCAGCCTTATATTTGGCAAAATTATTTAGGGGCGATGCAATGGTGCCGCTCAGTATAATCGGATTGCAAAAACGTGTACACAGAGAGCCGGAATTGCAGTGTGATATTTTTCTGTGTTGGTTGGGAGCATAACGCATGCGGCGTAGTGTTTATGTCGGTTTAGTGCTGACGCTACTCATGATTTTTCTGTTGGATCTGCACACAGGGGCTTATCCGATTACCGGGTCACAGTTGGTGAGTTTCATGTTTCACCCAATGGCATCTGCGTCGAGTATGGCCCAACAAGTTTTTTGGCATTTACGGATACCGCACGTGTTGGCCGTCATGATGGTAGGCGCTGCATTTGCCGGCTCGGGTGTGATTATGCAGGCAATTTTTCGCAATCCATTGGCAGATCCCACATTATTAGGCGTTTCAACCGGTGCTCAATTATTACTACTACTGGGTTGGCTTGTTCTGCCAGTGTTGGATACGCATATGCCTTGGATGCCACTTCTCGCCTTTGTCGGTGGTTTGCTCAGTATTAGTATGCTGTATTTTTTGGCCCATCATCTACGGCATAGTGGCTTCGGTGGTTTGTTACTCGTTGGCGTGGCATTAACAACTTTTTTGGCGCAGCCAGTTCGTTGTTATGGCAGTACTTAAATACTGTGCAACTCAAATCCGCATTACTGTGGAGCTTTGGTGGCATCGTGCAAACCAATGGTTGGTTGTTGGTTGTGGCCGTATTATTTCTAGTGGCCGGGATGGTGCTGTTACTGCGGCAAGCCAAGGCCTTGGATATTTTTGCATTGGGTGAATTGAATGCGCAGGCTGCTGGGGTGAATTTAAAGTCTTTGAAGCGCCATGCGTTACTTGGTGTGGCTTTATTGATTGCACCCGCTGTCGCTTTGGCCGGTACTATAGCTTTTATTGGTCTTATTGTGCCTCACATGGTGCGTTTGGTTTTGGGTCCACGTCACCAATCATTGATTGGGTGTGCTGCCTTAGTGGGGGCGATCTTATTAGTATGCACGGATATGATGTGTCGGTTGCCGGTTTGGCATCAGCTATTACCCATGGGTGTGGTGACGGCGTTGTATGGTGCGCCGGTATTTATCGGCTTGTTGTATCGTCAACAACGTAGGGTGCTGTAATGTTAAGCGCTGAACAGATACAACTACGAGAACTTTGGCCCAATACGGCATTGGATTGTGCATTTTTAACCGATCAGGTTACGGCAATTGTAGGCCCAAATGGTGCAGGAAAATCGACACTGCTGCAGGTGCTCGCAGGTGTTTTGGCACCGGTTGGTGGTCAAGTTAAATTGACACAACAGGCGATTATGCAGCGTTCCCATGTATGGCGTGCGCAACGTTTGGCCTTGTTGTCACCAGCGACATCCTTGAGCTTTGCTTATCGCGTTGCCGATGTGGTGTCGTTTGGGTTTTATCCACAGTCATCGTGTTCTGCTCAGCAGCAGCATTTACAGGTGCAGCGTGCTTTGGCTCTGGTGTCATTGGCAGACTATGCCAACCATGATTACGCCGCTTTGTCCCAAGGTCAGCAACAACGCGTGCAATTAGCACGGGTTTTGTTGCAGCTTAATTTGGGTGAGTTGCCACACCCTGGGTTTTTGCTGTTAGACGAGCCCACTGCGCATTTGGATGTCTGTGTGCAGCAAGCTTTTTTTCAGCAAGTTCAAACACTGAAAACCTCTCGCATGGGTGTGGTGATGGCGATGCATGACCTCAATTTGGCTTGGCAGTATGCAGACCAAGCGTTGTTGCTGAAAGACGGTGGAGTATTGGCGTACGGTGACACAACACAGGTGATGACGGCGCCAAATTTGCAACGTTTATTTGGCATCACAGCGACCCAAGTGGCACTGCCGGATGGGCAGTCGAGATTCTGTTGGTAATGTCAGCCTGACGCTTGTATGCTGTGCGCTTCTTTAGCACATGCGCGGCATCTACATGCAAATACCGTTGCCTTTTACCTTGCCAGACTATGCGACTTGGGAGGCTATTTATGCTGGCCCAAACCAAATGGCAGTGCATGATTTACGCGCATTTTCTGCAGGTGAAGGCGAGACTTTTGTGTTCGTTGCGGGTGAATTAGGCACAGGCAAAACGGTACTATTGCAAACGGTTTGTCAGGCGGTGCATAAACGCCATCAGGTGCCGATCTATTTGCCGCTGGCCGAAGTGCATTTATATGGCCCAGCAGTTTTGGAAGAGTTGGCGCAATACCCTTATGTCTGCATCGATGATTTAGAATTGGTAGTCGGTCAAGGTGCCTGGGAAGAAGCCGTTTTTGTGTTATTCAATGAAATGCGCACACGTGGTCATCATTTGTTAATCGCAGCAGATCAAGTCCCGGCGCAGTTGGGTGTGCAACTACCCGATTTACGTTCTCGATTGCAGTCCGGTTTGGTGTGCTCTTTGAAACGTTTGGATGATAGCGAATGGCAAGCGGCTTTGCAGAATCTCGCTGCTTATGTTGGCTTGGCATTGCCGGATGAAGTTGCGCAATTTTTATTGCGCCGTTTACCGAGAACGATGGATCAGTTATATCAAACGTTTAATACACTCAATGCCGCGTCGTTAGCCGAGCAGCGTAAATTGACGATTCCGTTTGTGAAGTCTGTATTGGCTGTGTGAAGGTTGTCGTCAGACTGACTTTTTACAGTGCTGTGGTTATTTATCATCTTGTCGTTCTGGTGTCATTTGGGGTTCAGCAAGCTTTATTTTGACACCCTTCGACAGGCTCAGGGACCGTTTGTCGAAGAATGTCGAAGTCAAGCCTTTGAAGAGGTACTGCCGACAATTATGAATGATTCTGGACTGGGTACCGGATCAAGTCCGGGATGACAATGGAGGGTCCGGGATGATAGTGGAAGGTCCAGATGAAAAATCACTCTGTCATTCCCGCGCACGCTGGAATCTAGTCCAGAATCATTCATAATTGTCGGCAGTACCTAGTCAAAGGTTCTAGTCAGACCTTAACCACGCTCAAATACATGGTCATGAATTTTAAAATGTGCGCAAGGCCCAGCTTTGTATAAGACCAAGCAGGCTTTTTCAGCCACTGAAACACCTTCTAACGAACGTAAAGCCGCCTCTCTTGGGTGACCACGCCGTTCTGTGTCGGCTTTGTGTTTTCTGATGTCGTCTTGAATCCACCTAAACCATATTGCCAATAAATGTTGGTGCCAATCGGTGATTTTGCCTGTTGTTGAGCGGTATTCCGTGAAAGCATTTTGCAGTGGCTGCCCTTGACCCAGGCTTAACAATAAGCGGTAAGAGATGGAATCTTTTGCATGTGCTGTGGTTTGCACGAAATAGCAAATGGCAGTCATTTTGGCGATATAGTCTTGTTCACTAGCTAATGTTTTCTGCAGGGTTTCTGCATCCGTTTCTTTGGGAATGGGCGCAGCAGTTGCGCTCAATAAGGTTGTCCTTTCAGTCGCTGGTTTTTCGACCATCTTGCTTTCTTCAGCCGGTTTAAGCTCTGTGTTGAGTGCGCTAATCAGTCCTTCGATGAACATGTGTGGAGGTGTTTAAGTGTGGTGGCGCAAAGTTAGGCTTGATATAGCTGGAAGTAAAGAGCTAAAGATTGCCTGCCCCGGACTGATCCAGGGCAGGTGATTGTATGGCGAATGCTCGCTAAGACTCGTCATCCCAGCTTAAAGCGCCACCGGTTTGATATTCAGTAACCCGGGTTTCAAAAAAGTTTTTCTCTTTTTTCAGGTCAATGATTTCACTCATCCAGGGGAAAGGATTTTCGGCGCCAGGATACAATTCTTTCAAGCCAATTTGCGCGCAACGGCGGTTGGCAATGAAATGCATGTATTCTTTGAACATCGGTGCGTTCAAGCCCAGTACGCCACGTGGCATAGTGTCTTCTGCATAACTTTGCTCAAGTTCAGTCGCTTCTTGAATCATCGTGCGGCATTCTTCTTTGAAAGTGTCATCCCAGAGGTGTGGGTTTTCCAGTTTAATTTGGTTGATCAAATCAATACCGAAGTTTAAGTGCATGGATTCATCACGCAGGATGTATTGAATTTGCTCCGCTGTGCCGGTCATTTTATTACGACGGCCGAATGACAAGACTTGTACAAAACCGACATAGAAGAAAATACCTTCGAAAACGACATAGAAAGCGACCAGGTCACGCAGTAACTGTTGATCGGTTTCTGGTGTGCCAGTTTTAAAGCCAGGGTCATTGAACGATTGCGTGTATTTTAATGCCCAAGCGGCTTTATCATGAATTGATGGAACTTCACGATACATGTTGAACAACTCACTTTCATCCAAGCCCAAGCTTTCGATGATGTAGGTATAGCTGTGCGTATGAATGGCTTCTTCAAATGCCTGGCGCAGAATGTATTGACGGCATTCTGGATTGGTGATGTGACGATAAATCGCCAATACCAGGTTATTCGCCACCAAGGAATCTGCTGTGGAAAAGAAACCTAGGGCGCGTTTGAGGATCACACGTTCATCTTCTGTCAGGCCATTCGGTTGTTTCCACAAAGCCAAGTCAGAGGCCATGCTAATTTCTTGTGGCATCCAATGGTTGGCGCAGCCGTCGAGGTATTTTTGCCACGCCCAGTCATATTTCAGCGGAAATAGCTGGTTGAGGTCAGCGCGGCAATTGATGATTTTTTTGTCATCAACCTGTATGCGTTGTGCGCCCATTTCTAAGGCTTCCAGGCCAGTGATGCCAGTCGCTTCAGTCTCTGGTGTGTTGATCACCATTTCTGACTGCATCACGGTTTGTGGTACGGCAGGCGTTTCAGTTGGTGTTGCCACTTGAGTTTGTGTGGTTTCAGGGGCGCGGACTTCTTCATCCCAATCGAGCATCATGATTCTTCTCCTTTCAATTTATTGGCAGGCTTCACAGTCTGGATCTAAGATCGAGCATGCCTTCGGTGAGTCATTGCTTACAGCATTGAGCTCCGATTTTTGTACGGTTGATTTTTCAGTGCTAGTAGCACCCAAGCTGCGCAGGTAATACGTGGTTTTGAGGCCGCGTTTCCAAGCCAGCTTATAGAGTTTGTCTAGCAATTTTCCAGAAGGCTCCGCAACATACAAGTTCAGGGATTGCGCCTGATCAATCCATTTCTGCCGGCGTGCAGCGGCTTCAACTAACCAACGTGGATCGAAATCAAATGCTGTGGCATAAATTGATTTCAATTCAGCAGGCACTCGATCAATTGCTTGTACACTGCCATTAAAATATTTCAAGTCATTGACCATCACTTCATCCCACAGGTTACGCGTTTTCAGTTCCTGAATGAGGTAAGGATTCAGTACGGTGAATTCGCCTGACAGATTCGACTTCACATAGAGGTTTTGATAGGTCGGTTCGATCGACTGTGACACGCCAGTGATGTTGGCAATGGTCGCAGTTGGTGCAATGGCCATGACGTTGGAGTTACGCATGCCTTGGCTGCGCACCTTATTACGCAGTGTATCCCAATCCAGTGTTTGCGAACGGTCTTGCTTTAAGTAAGCCTTGCCGCGTGCTTTTTCCAGTAATTCGATGGAATCAATGGGCAGAATACCTTGGCTCCATAAGGAGTTTTCGAAGCTTTCATATTGACCACGTTCTTTAGCCAGATCAGTAGACGCTTCAATGGCGTGGTAGCTGATCAATTCCATACTGCGATCGGCAAATTCGATTGCTTCTTCAGAACCATACGCGACACCTTTGATGTACAACGCATCTTGGAAGCCCATCACGCCCATACCAATAGGGCGGTGACGCAGGTTGGAACGGCGCGCTTGCGGTACGGAGTAATAGTTGATGTCAATCACATTATCCAACATGCGAATCGCTGTGCTGATGGTTTTCTGCAGTTTTTCAGCGTTGATTTGACCATCGGCTGTCATGTGCTGAGGGAGGTTGATACTACCCAAGTTACAGACTGCGATTTCATCTTCAGAAGTATTCAGTGTGATTTCAGTACACAGGTTGGAGCTATGGACCACGCCGGTGTGTTGCTGGGGTGAGCGTAGGTTGCATGGATCTTTAAAAGTAACCCAAGGGTGGCCAGTTTCAAACAACATGCTGAGCATCTTGCGCCATAGGTTGACTGCGCGGACCTTCTTATGCATGATCTCGCCGCGTTCTGCCATCGCTTCATAACGCGCATAGGCTTCTTCAAAGTCTGATCCATATAGGTCATGTAGTTCAATGGCTTCACAGGGTGAGAATAAGGTCCATTCTTGGTCCTCGTACACACGTTTCATGAATAAATCTGGAATCCAGTTGGCCGTGTTCATATCGTGTGTCCGTCGACGGTCATCACCTGAGTTTTTGCGCAGTTCCAGAAATTCTTCGACATCGATATGCCAGGTTTCTAAATAAGCACAAACTGCACCTTTGCGTTTGCCGCCTTGGTTAACCGCAACAGCGGTGTCATTAGCAACTTTAAGGAAAGGTACTACACCTTGGGATTTACCATTGGTACCTTTAATGTGCGCATTCATACCGCGGACATAGGTCCAGTCATTACCAATCCCGCCGGCATATTTTTGTAGGAGGGCGTTGTCTCTTATGGCGCCGTAAATGCTCGACAAGTCGTCGGCAATGGTCGAGAGGTAACAACTGGAAAGCTGTGAGCGTAGGGTGCCCGAGTTAAATAACGTCGGGGTTGAGCTCATGTAATCAAAAGAAGACAGTTGACGATAGAATTCAATCGCGCGTTCGGTAGGGTCATCTTCCATCAGTGCTAGACCCATGGCAACCCGCATGAAAAAGACTTGAGGCAGTTCAAAGCGTGTGTCTTGATAGTGAATGAAATAGCGGTCATACAAGGTCTGCATGCTGAGGTAATTGAATTTCAAGTCACGTTCTGCATCAATGGCTGCGCCCAGTTTGGCGAGATCAAAATTGAGGAGTTTGCGATCGAGTAATTCTAGTTCCACACCTTTGCGGATGTAAGCCTCAAGTGCTTGTGGATAGAGTGTTTTCATTTCGCCAAAAGCGGCTTGTGGTGCAACCCCTAGGAAGGTCAATGCTTCACGACGCAGTTCGTCGAGTAACAGCCGTGCTGCTACATAAGTATAGTTAGGCTCGCGTTCAATTAGGGTGCGTGCTGTCATGATCAACGCTTTGCTGACATCTGCTTGTGGCACGCCATCAAATAAATTCTTCAATATGTCTTCAATAATGGCTTCAGCTGTTACATCTTCGAGATTAGCACATGCTTCCGTCACGATGGTTTCTAAGCGTGCACGGTCCAAGGGCACTTTTTGACCGTCGCTCAAAGTAACGTGAAGGGCAGGTGTTTGATCTTCAGTCTCAACTGTGTGATCAGCCTCACGCATATGGCGACGTTCTTCGCGATAGAGTACGTAAGCCCGTGCAACTTTCTGTTCGCCTGCGCGCATTAAAGCCAATTCGACTTGGTCTTGAATATCTTCGATATGCACAATGCCGCCACCAGGCATACGGCGTTCGAAGGCTTGGGTAATCAAGTCACCAAATTGACGGACCATTTCATGAATGCGGCTGGATTCAGCAGCATGTCCACCTTCAACGGCTAAGAAGGCTTTGGTCACTGCGACGCAGATCTTGCTGTCATCATAAGGTACGACTTGACCGTTGCGTTTGATGACTTTCAAAGTGCCCGGTGCGGTTTGTTGTACTTCATTTAGATTTAAATCGGCGTCCATTGTATAAGTGGGCGTTGTGATGGCTTCGGCGGATGCTGTTGATATTTCCATGGGTGTTCTATCTCTCTATCACTCAGTTTTAGGGTTGCACTTCAGGAAATCCTAGTTTTAACTCAACTGATTCAGACACATGTCTCAATCAAACTCTTTCGCCTCATACACGGCATAACGTTCTTGTTGTGTCTTCCTGACAGCCAAGCATCCATTGCCAGGTCCGCTTCCGTGAGTTTCTCATACCCAAACGGCCCAGAATTTTATTGTTTTTATGCAGGAGTGTGTTGTGGTGCTTGAAAGAAAAAACACAACATATAGTGTTTTTTAGCTTTCGACGGGCAAGATAGTGTGTTTTTCGGCAATGCGCAAGTGCGCATCCTGTGTATAACTTGTGTAAAGTTAGGGGATAAAAATAAGTGCTGGTTTTTTGAGCTGAAATACGAGGGGGATTTACTGAATAGCTTTACCCTTCGACAGGCTCAGTTAGCGCCTATTGGTACTTTGTCCTTGGACGAAAGGTCCCCTAGCTTGTCGAAGTCGAGAACGCTTTCCCTTCGAAAAACGGTTTCGATAACTGTTTTTCAACAGGCTTAGGCGTATCTACTAAGTAGAAAATCCCCTGAGCAATGCCAGGGGATGAATGTGGGTACTAACAGGCAAAATTCTGCGCGACGAATTCCCAGTTAACTAACTGCCAGAAAGCTTCGATATATTTAGGTCGAGCATTGCGGTAATCGACATAGTAGGCATGCTCCCATACGTCGATGGTCATCAGTACTTGTTTTTGATGGCACATCGGAGTGTCGGCGTCGTCGGTATTGAAAATTTCTAAGCTGCCGTCTTGGTTTTTGACTAACCAAGTCCAACCAGAGCCGAAGTTAGTGGCTGCAGCGGTGGAGAGTTTTTCTTTAAATGTGTCGAAAGAACCAAATGCTTGGTCAATGGCTGCCGCGAGTTCTCCGCTTGGTGCACCGCCGCCATTTGGGCTTAAACAGTGCCAGTAGAATGTATGGTTCCAGACTTGTGCTGCATTGTTAAATAAACCACCTGAGGCTGAAAGAATAATGTCTTCCAGTTGGGCATCTGCTTGTGCAGTGCCTTCAGTGAGTTTATTGAGATTGGTGACATAAGCTTGGTGGTGTTTGCCATAGTGGAAGGACAAGGTTTCCGCTGAAATATGGGGTTCCAGTGCGTCTTGTGCATAGGGTAGTGTAGGTAATTCGAAAGCCATGATTCAATCTCCGTTATTGTATCGCCGTGACAGTTTTTTTGACTGCAGCTGTCGCCAGCTTTTCTGTGTTGTACTGCGGCCGGAAGTCTACTATATTGGGCCCCGAATTCAACTCGGCTAGGAAGTCAAAAACATGGATATTGAAACCCGTATTCGTCAACAAATCGCAGATCATGCCATCCTGCTTTATATGAAAGGCACACCACAGTTTCCGCAGTGCGGATTCTCTGCTCAGGCAGCACAGGCTTTGATGAAATGCGGTGAAGAGTTTGCGTTTGTGAATATTCTGGAAGATCCAGAAATCCGCGCGACATTGCCACAGATTGCCGATTGGCCAACGTTTCCACAATTGTGGGTCAAAGGTGAATTGATCGGTGGGTGTGACATTATTTGCGAGATGCAGGCAGCAGGTGAGTTAGAGCCCATCATCAAAGCGGCTGTAGCAGCATGACAGCCGTATTAAGCTGGCAGAATTGGCATCAATATCTTGCTGAGTATGGCATGAACTATGGCTTGCGTGTCGTCTATGCTGTTGCAATTCTGCTTGTTGGTTGGTGGTTGGCTAAGTTGGTGAAAAGCCTGTTTGGTGGCGTATTGCGCCGCCGCCAAATGGAAGAAACCGTACGACTGTTTTTAACAGATATTCTCTATGTCTTGTTGCTGGCATTTGTTGTTATTGCCGCATTGTCCAAACTGGGTATCCAAACGGCATCGTTAATTGCCGCGGTGGGTGCAGTGGGTTTTGCTATTGCATTGTCTTTGCGTAACTCTGTCTCTAATTTTGCTTCTGGCGTATTACTGGTTGCCAATCATCCTTTTTCCGTGGGAGATTTTGTTGAATTGGGTTCGACGTCGGGCACGGTTGAGAAAATTACTCTGCTGTTTACGGTGTTGAAAACTTCGGATAACCAGATCATCTCCATGCCGAATGTGCAGGTGATGAATAACCGTATTACCAATTATTCACTGCGTGATACACGACGGATGAATATTGTGGTTGGTATTGGGTATGACGATGACATTGCGCTGGCTAAAAAATTGATGTTGGAGATTGCCGCGGCGGATGCCCGCATTCTGCAAGATCCTGCCCCTATGGTCGCCGTCAAAGAACTGGCCGACAGCAGCGTTAATTTATTGTTTCGCGTATGGACTCAGCGCACGGATTATTGGCAGACCTTGTATGACTGTAATGAGCAGATCAAGCTGAAGTTTGATGCGCATGGCGTGAATATTCCTTTTCCACAGCAGGATGTGCATCTCTAT
>CAZIIK010000018.1:0-2979 GCA_964539235.1 uncultured Gammaproteobacteria bacterium
GATAGCTCAGCAGCCAAATTTCCTGTAACATTTTGCATGTGGCGTATCTCCTATTTTTGTTGACTTATTTTTGCTGAAAATAGACAACAGGATACGCCGCTTCACTCACACTGTCATACACCAGAAATTATCATAACTCCATGACTGGCACTATAGTCCTGCAAGTAATTCGTATGATCTAAAACAATGTAGTTGTCTGGATACGTTTTGACATTGCCATAATCACTACTCCCTAGAACTGTTTGACTGGGAAATGCCACTTCAATTTTGCCGTACTCGGTTGGTGCCGCTTTTTGCTGTGCCAAGTTAGGCTTCAAGGTTAAATCAAATGCATTACCGTATTCATCTACGATCTGAAAATCTTGATATATCTGTTGCGACGTGTGATCTAATGGATAATAAGGCTTATAAAATTCCGTGGTTAACACATGATTCTGCGTGGAAACATTGGGTTCTAGTAATCGCACCACGCCATTGTTCTGACTGTCTAGCTGGTAGAGCTTGTTATACGTCACCGAGCGAATACTGGGCAAGTTGGTTGCTGTAATATCCGCTCGACAGGTAAATTTTGCATGCAACATGCCTGCTTTATCCCGATCAGCATAGTCGCAATCTGCCACTTTAAAATTAGAAGCTTGATAGAAATAATTGGGCTCCGTAATCTGCACCGTTTTACTGGTATCCGCAGCGGTTGAAATCGTTTTGACTTGCTGATGCGCATCAAGATATTTAAATTGTGCATAAAGAGGTAAAGCAGGCGTCGGATGCTTAGACTGAAAATACAAGGCAAATGTTTGCCCCCCCAGGCATATTGGCACAACTGCCAGAAGCCAGTGATACTGGATGATGCATCACATTAAAACGACTACGAGCAACAGAAGGTTGAAAAATCCCATGGATAAACCCATTCATTTTTTCCGTATAAAAACCTTGTTGACTGTATTGATGCCAACCAAATGCTTGCCCTACATTATTTTGTTGCCCAACAATAGATACTGCTTAACCAATAACATCTGCTGCCGCGTAATAGGTGCATCACCTTGGTTTCGTGGACATACCGTAATATAAACAGGCAACTGCTGTCGGCCATTATCATATAAAGCCGGCATATGAACACTGGCTTCACCATCCAGCGCAATACTCAAATTCACATCGCGCCCCAAAGGCGCCACGTTCCCTGCATCCGCAACGGGTGCATGTAAAGCTAGATTTTCAACATCTTGGCCATTGCTGCCCCACGCCAAATGCGTATTCAACTGCCAACCATGACGAATACCCGAGTCAACAGATTGTAAGTGAATCACACCCAATTGATTCAAGTGGTAGGCAGAAGATTGATCCAATATTAAATTATACGACATCTCGCCAAATTGCGTCTGGGTAGACCCATCATAAAAAGCCAAGTCAACTCGACCCACTCGTTGCTTATACCAATACGGATCTGCAATGTTTGGACTATTAAACCCACGAAATATATTCATCAAGTTTAGTGTTAGCGGTGTTTGTGCAGATAAAGTTTCCTGTACTGTTTTAACCAGTTTCCCTGTATTACCGGTATACGTGATTTTGACATAAGGCGATTTTTTGATCACTTTCTCGGATGCGTCCAAAGTAATCTCCAAGGTATTGGTAGAATTACTATCTGCAGCCAAATCATAACGATAAAAATTGTAAGCCCCTAGCTGACTCGCAGCGGCCGGATTAAACCACTGACCATCCGTTCCGAGACAATACACGGACCCCATGGTTGAAAATAAACACGTACTGGGTTGTGCCTGTTCAAGTACTTGACCAATACGGGAAATAGAACTACCGATAAATACATTGGTAAACCGCCAAGGCGATAAGGAAAAACCAAGCGGTGCACCCGTATCTGTCGTTCGGTACAAGCCATTATCGGCACCCAAATAAAATGCGCCCTGACCATCGACATAGAAATCATTCAATTGATATGAACCGTAACGGTTATCGGGCAACTGCACTGGCAATAGATGATGCGTAAGCGCCGAATCAAAACATGCATCCAATTCTGGATTCAATTTATAGACAAATGCCTTACCTTGTTTTGTCAGCAAGGTAATATAAGCAACGCCTTGATGAGTGGTACCGGCAAAATTCAGCTAGGCCACATCTGATTGAGCGACGCCCGCTGGATACATAAATAATTTATATTTCTGCTCAGTGCAGCCTGTTAATCCCAAATAGACCAACACGCCTTGATTACTGACAGCCGCCACCATCCGCCCTACTTGACCTTTCTCAACCACCGCAGCGGAAAACTGCAATGGCAGACCCTCCACCGATAATTGTACTGACTTACCCATTTTTCCCTGTTTATACGGCGTTCCCCACAGGTTATGTTGTTGATCAATATGAAAAAACAAATATTGATCGGTTCCCATCAACAAAACATCTGATGTTGCGTAATCAATTGGATAATGGGGCACGGTGGAAAAGTTTGTAACTGCCACTCGCGTGCTACTCACGCTCGGCAAGTCGTTGAGCGATACATGATAATAAGACCATGCGGGCAAACTGAATAACACACCCAGCATACTTACAGCATTGATTGCACTTAGTCGCATAAAACCCAACTCCTTGGTCATAAGATTTTTACACCATTCGATAATCAGTTAGTGCAAAAGTCTTGTTACACAATTTTGACGCTAATCTGGCGCACTACACGTCACTTTATTTTGATACGGCAACTGACATGTCAATGCTTTGGGCGGCACAGAAACCAGTACAGGCGGCGCATCATAGGAATTATGGTAGCGGTCAATATAACCACACTGAATTTTAATTTTATTAATCAACGTAGGCGTAACCCCTGAAGGTGTGAGTTATGATGATTTCTGGTGTATGACAGTGTGAGTGAAGCGGCGTATCCTGTTGTCTATTTTCAGCAAAAATAAGTCAACAAAAATAGGAGATACGCCACATGCAAAATGTTACAGGAAATTTGGCTGCTGAGCTATC
>CAZIIK010000019.1:0-2210 GCA_964539235.1 uncultured Gammaproteobacteria bacterium
CCATTGATAGCTCAGCAGCCAGATTTCCTGTAACATTTTGCATGTGGCGTATCTCCTATTTTTGTTGACTTATTTTTGCTGAAAATAGACAACAGGATACGCCGCTTCACTCACACTGTCATACACCAGAAATTATCATAATTCGGGGCGACACACCTTGCAATGTTAAAAGATACCAGTCAGGTCGCTTTAATGGCTGAATACTGGCTGAGCGCGCTAATTGGGTGAACAAAAGCATTTTGGTTCGTGTAGGTTTTGGCTGAGCGGAAGAGACCTTCCATGCCAACATTAATCCAGCTAGTAGCCACATAATATATTGACGAAACATTATTCTTAACATAAGCAAAAAAAGATCGATATATTGACATTTTTTGCGAAAAAATAAAGCATAAAAAAATATTAAAATTATATTTTTAGACATGAATCTAACGCCATTGCATTCGCATCCAACCCATAGACAGCACACTCAACTGTGCTAAAGTACCGCCACCCTATTTCTGGGAAGAAGCACTATGCCGGAAAACGTTGATCCTGCTGAAATTGAACAATTTTCTAAACTCGCTGCTCAATGGTGGGACACACAAGGTCCTTTCAAGCCATTGCATGATATCAATCCACTGCGATTGTCGTTTATAGAGGCGCATTGCGATTTAAAGGAGCGGACTATTATTGATGTTGGCTGTGGCGGCGGTCTATTAAGCGAAGCTATGGCAAAGGCACACGCACAGGTCACGGGTATTGACTTGGCAACAGCCAATATCGAAGTGGCCAAACTGCATTTGCATACCTCCAAATTACAGATTGATTATCAGGTGATCAGCGTAGAAGATTTAGCCACGCAACGGCCTGGCAGTGCTGATGTCTTGACTTGCATGGAAATGCTGGAACATGTGCCCGACCCCACAAGTGTGGTGCAAAGTTGCGCGCAATTACTCAAACCGGGTGGTCACGCGTTTTTCTCTACCTTAAATCGCAACTTGAAATCGTTTTTAATGGCGATTGTTGGCGCGGAACATGTCCTCAAGTTAATTCCTAAAGGCACGCATCACTACGAAAAATTTACTCAGCCCGCTGAACTCAACCAATGGTGCCGACATGCCAATTTAACCCCGCAACACACTTCTGGTTTGCACTATCACCCACTCAAAAAAACGTATTCATTGGCACCGAATACCGATGTTAATTATCTACTGCATTGTGTTAAAACATGAAAGGCGATCAAGACCCTAAACTGACCGCGCCTGGTAGCACACTTTACTACGCCACACGAAAATTAGCCCCTGAGAAACGACAAGCCATTTACACGCTACACCAACTGTGGCACCAGTTATGGCAGGTAGTGGAATCTGCCCAAGAAATAGAAGTCGCGCGCATAAAGCTGGCCTGGTGGCGCCAAGAGATCGAACAGGCATTTGCAGGCAAAGCACAGCATCCTTTGACCCAAGCCTTGCAGAATCTGTTGCAAACTGATGCACTGCCGCATTCTCTGTTTTATCCCGTTTTAGATACGCTTGAGCACGCATTAACACCAACAACATTTGCCACCCAAGCTGAATTAGAAACACATTACCAAGCCTTGGCAGGACAACTACATATCGCCACGTGCTTGGTATTAGCAGATGCTGAACTAGACGAAACCAGCATCCAATACGCCATACAAAGTGCCATTGCCACAGAAATCATTCGCCATCTCAATGAATTGATCCCACATCTGCAACACCACCGCTGTTATTTGCCTACAGAGCATCTGACGTTACCGCAGACTTTACTCACCCAAGTAGTGACTTCGCCACAACACACACTGACAAAAGCGCAGTGCAAATCGCTAAAGGCCATGGTGCATCAGCAATTAGATCGCGCAATGCAATATCGACAACAGGCATTGTCGCAACTTACACCTGAACAGAAAAAAACACTCGAAGCCCATATCCGTTATCTAAATTTGCAACATAAACAAGGACAATTACTCCGCAAACATGCGACGCATTTATTGGACTACCAGGTTATGTTAACGCCATTAAAACGGGCTTGGTTTAGTCGATAGAGGCCCTTCTTTTAGTGCTGACTGAGCTTGTCGAAGTCAAGCCTACCAAAAGAATGAAAATATCGAAGCACAATCCTAAAAATGAAAAGGCGCGTTGACCGAAATCAACACGCCTTAAATGTGGGCTATCTTCTATATTGTTATTATTATTGTCGAGTGCTTAAAC
>CAZIIK010000020.1:0-5794 GCA_964539235.1 uncultured Gammaproteobacteria bacterium
GATAGCTCAGCAGCCAAATTTCCTGTAACATTTTGCATGTGGCGTATCTCCTATTTTTGTTGACTTATTTTTGCTGAAAATAGACAACAGGATACGCCGCTTCACTCACACTGTCATACACCAGAAATCATCATAACTCACTGAGGAGACAGTCATGCAAAAACTCTCAACCTTTATTCGTCATAGCGCATGTATCTTAGGCAGCGCATTACTCATTAGTGTATGCGCAACCGCCAGCGCAGCACCCAAAATACAGGCCATGGCAACCAACGCTGTACAATATGATGTAGGCACCACAAGCCCTGGCTTTTGGATAGAGTTATTCTGCGGTGGCGGCGGCTATGAACGTCAAGTTGTAGATCGCAATGGGACTAACCAATGCCACCAGGATTGGCACAAATGCACCGAGATGGTCAACTGGCACCACGGGCCTGTACGTGGCTGGGAATACGCCAGATATAGCGCTCTAGCCGGTGTTTGCACACAAGGCCCATTTTATTACAAAGCCCCTTATTGATCGCCCAAAAGCAACACACCCAATGCTTCGGCAGACCTGTCGGAGCATGGGTTTCAAGCTAACTGTATTGACGCAAAATCAACCACCCATCACGATGGGAGAATTCCAACTGCTTTAAAGCACTCATGCCCAGCAGGACAGTCTCGCTGCGGTCACCTGGATTAATGATACCTGGCACGTAGGTCAATTGGATATCAACAATCTGCAAACTATCCAGCACTGTGTCATACATTTTGACCAAGCCATTCGCCGTACGCACTTCCTGGCCTCGACCCGATGGCACCAGGCCGATGGCACCAGGCCGATGGCATTGGCAATACGTTGTGGCACTGAAACCTGAGTTGCACCCGTGTCCAACAGAAACGTCACGGTCTGCGCATTAATTTCGCCCTGCACCACATAGGCGTTGGAATAATTGGCTTCTAAAATCACTTCCGAAAAACCACCGGTAAGCCGCGACTGCACATGACGATTAGGGTTGCGATCATATTGTTTCGGCTCTGGTGGGTCTGCATAGTTGGAAGGATCCGGAAACGAAGCGCCAAATGGACTCGGAGCAAAACCCGCATCTAACCCATTTTGCATGGCAATCGCATGATTGGTTAGACCCGCCACTAAGTCTTGTGAATTCTGTGGAGAATAAGACGGTTGGCCGTTTGCTGCACGCAAAGCAGCGATTACCTCAGTCGCTGGCATCGCACTGTTATGCTTACCACCTGAATCATCTTCTCGACTATGACGATTAAACACGCCTTTTTGTTTGAAGATCATGTCATTTAACTTATCACTCGACATGTTATTTTTCATCATTATTAGTATGATTTTATATTAACATCTTCTGTATGACAGATAAAGACTCAAGTAGGAGATGACCCATTTTTGTCTTTCCGACAAAGACCACTACAAATGGAAACCCGGTAATAATGCCAAGACAAACACGACAAAAATACCCAATGGCGCAACATAACGCACCAAAAACCGCCACAATGTGTACAAGCCTGCACAGTGAAAATTCAATTCATCCCGCGTAAAGCGTTTATGCATCATCCAGCCAACAAACACCGCATAAAAGATCCCACCAATAGGCAAAAAGATATTGGTCGATAAATCGGTAATCAACGTAAACAAACCAAAGCCTGCAACATGGACATGCTGCCAAACGTTAAACGACAATACCGACACGATTCCCAATAGCCAGGTGGCAATGCCCACCAACCAACTGGCTTGCACACGGGTTAAACGCGTTTTCTCGTATAACGACGCCACCAAAGGTTCAGCAATATTGATCGAAGACGTCCAAGCCGCAAACAGCAACAGCAGAAAGAACAAACTACCGACCCATTGACCGCCTGTGAGTTTGGCGAAAATAATCGGCAAAGCAACAAACATTAAACCCGGACCTTGCGACGGTGCAATGTGATGCGCAAATAAAATCGGAAAAATAGCCAGGCCAGCCAATAATGCAACCAGTACGTCCAACAAAGCGGTATAAGCAATCGAACGCCCGATGCTAATCTGCTTCGGCAAATAAGACCCATACATCAACATAGCCCCAACCCCAATCGCCAAGGTAAAAAAGGCATGACCCAAAGCATCGATGATGACCGTGCCGGTAATTTGTTGAAAGCGAAAATCAAACAAGAAGTGCGCGGCTTTGGCAAATGCTGGCCCCGTCGTCCAAGCGGCAAAGCCCACTAAAACAAACAGCAAAACGAATAGAATGGGCATCATAATCAAACTGGCCCGTTCCAGTCCTTTTTCCACACCTTTGGCCACCACCCACAAGGTCAATGCCACAAAAATACTATGGTTCAACAACAACCAACCGGGATGTGCAATAAAATGCTGCCACACCAATGTCACGCCCTGCGCCGATTGCCCAGCCTGAAAGGCGAATAAATTATGAAACAAATAGAAAATCGACCAACCCGCAACCACGCTGTAAAACGATAACGTCACCCAAAGGCCGGCCAACCCCCACCAACCTAGCAGATGCCAACGCCGAGTTCGACCTGATTCTTGCGCTACGTTGGCCAATGCATCCATTGGATTTTGGTGCGCACGACGCCCAATCAAAATCTCAGCTGCCACCACGGGCAAACCAATTAATACAACACAGATGAGATACACCAATACGAACGCACCACCGCCATTGTCACCTGCCATATAAGGGAACTTCCAAATATTCCCCAAACCAATCGCTGCGCCTGCAGCTGCTAAAATAAAGGACCACTGACCCCGCCATTGGGCTCTACCTGCCATGATCTGATCCCCTTATGTGCTTATCGGAACAAATTGCGCGGTAAAATGCCGCAACGCTTTAGGCTGTTCGCTGATACGGTAACCCGGCAAACTTGATAATGCCGGTTTTAGCAACTCAAAAACCTCTAAAATATAATCCACATGACTTTGCGTATAGGTACGCCGCGGAAACGCCATGCGCACTAACTCCATCGCAGCTGGTTGCTCACTACCATCCGGTTGAAGACCGAACATCACTGACCCAATTTCACAAGATCGAATCCCCCCCCATTCATACAAAGCAACAGCAAGCGCTTGACCGGGATAGTGCAAAGCTGGAATATGCGGCAACAGTGCTTTCGCATCAATAAATACTGCATGACCGCCAACCGGCTGAATCACTGGGACACCTAAGTACGTTAGACCATCAGCTAAATACTGCATACTGCGGATACGATAGGTGAGGTAATTTTCATCAATTACTTCAGTTAACCCAACAGCCATAGCCTCTAAATCGCGCCCACTTAATCCTCCATATGTCGGAAAACCTTCGGTCAAAATCAGTTGATTACGCGCTTCTTCTGCCCAGGCATCATCATTAAGCGCCAACCAACCACCAATGTTGACCAAAGCATCTTTTTTAGCACTCATCGTCATGCCATCGGCATAGGAAAAGATCTCTTGAACGATTTGCTTGATCGACCAATCAGCGTAACCCGGCTCACGAGTCTTGATGAAATAAGCATTTTCTGCAAAACGACAGGCATCGATAAATAACGGTTTCTGATAACGATCACATACTGCACGCAATGCACGAATATTGTCTAAGGAAACTGGCTGACCACCACCGGCATTGTTGGTAATCGTCAACATTACCAGCGGAATTTTGTCAGCTGACTGCGCTAATAATACCTCTAATTTGCCAATATGAATATTGCCCTTAAACGGATAATCTGACGACATATCAGCCGCCTCATCGATGCGCAAATCCACTGCTTGCGCACCCGTATGCTTGATATTCGCACGCGTCGTATCAAAATGCGTATTGTTAGGAATGATGACCTGATCACCGCCAACAACACTGGCCAAAATTTTTTCAGCTGCACGCCCCTGGTGCGTAGGAATCACATGCTTAAATGGCATTAATTCACGCACAGCCTCTTGAAAACGGAAATAAGAAGGCGCGCCGGCATAACTCTCATCACCACGTTGCAAAGCAGCCCATTGTTCTGAACTCACGGCACCTGTACCCGAATCCGTCAATAAATCAATTAGGACATTTTGCGAGCGCAAGGCAAATAAGTTGTACCCGGCCTCCCGCAGAAACACCTGACGCTTCTCACGTGTTGTCATCTGAATCGGTTCTACACTTTTGATCCGAAAGGGTTCGATAATCGTTTTCATCAATTGCTCCTCAATTATTACCTATATTAATAGGAAAACGCTTACTCTCTAGAGCCCAACTGCCCGATAAACATCAGCCAACACTTGGCGCGATTGCACACGCGCTTTTTCTGCACCTGCTTGCAGTACACGGTCGATATAGGCCGTATCGACCATCAAAGCTTCATAACGCGCACGCGGCTCAGCTAACGCTGCAGACAAAGCTTCAAATAAAATTTGCTTGGCTTCACCCCAGCCTAAACCGCCTGCCAAATAGCGCTGACGCAAATCTTCGACTGCTGCGGCAGGTGCAACATTCTGATAAATCTGAAACACGGAACAGTGTGTCGGATCTTTGGGTTCTTCGGGCAATTGGCTGTTGGTTTTGATTTTCATCACCTGTTTACGCAACTGCTTCTCTGGCAAAAAAATCGGGATGGTATTCTGGTAACTCTTACTCATTTTACGCCCATCCAACCCCGGCAAAGTCTTACCGGCTTCGTCAATCGACGCTTCGGGTATATGAAACACATCACCGTAAATATGATTAAAACGCAGCGCGATATCCCGAGCAATCTCCAAATGCTGCGCTTGGTCTTTACCGACCGGCACCACATCAGCATTAAACGCCAAGATATCTGCCGTCATTAAAACCGGATAGCAGAACAACCCCATGGTAATCGCGGCATCAGCATCCAATGCCTGCTCAACATTTTTCGCCACTTGATCTTTATAGGCATGCGCCCGGTTCAACAAACCTTTACTGGCAACTGTCGATAAAATCCATGCCAATTCTGGGATTTCGGGAATATCGGACTGCCGATAAAACACAGTGTGCTCTGGGTCTAAACCTAGTGCTAACCACGCAGCGGCAATTTCATACACATACTGCTGGCGTAACTGCGCATCCTGCAACTTTGCTAAGGAATGATAATCCGCAATAAAATATAAACTCTGGCAACCCGACTGCCGACTCTGTTCAATCGACGGTTTAATCGCGCCAATATAATTACCCAAATGCGGTATCCCGGATGGCGTAATCCCAGTTAGAACAGTCTTCATGCGTATCAAACGACCCTGTCAAGAAAACGCGCACTCTAGCAAAGCTTCCGATTGAATACTAGAAAATGACCAGAAAGACTGATGTATATGGACCTCCCATTGTAGTCAACACATAGAGAGTAGGAGAAAAGTTGCAGTTGTATATTCGACTTCACATGGATAGGTATTTTTTATCTATCCGAGACCTAATGGTTATCTGCGGTACTGATTCCTCATTGCATAAGTGACTATTACAAGCCGAACAGTCTTTCAGGTTTTATCAGTACAGGGTGGCTTCCCCTTTTTCATCATGCGTTGGCAACTCTAAGGAAATTGATATTATGCTAGCTGTGAGCCTGTTTAAGATTAAAAGGTTTTTGTGCGAGTTAATGTCAAATCTGGTGTATGGGATGGTTAAGCGGCCTTCCTGTTTATCTGTTCACTAACCAATTCTCCATCTTTGAATTCTAGATTGTCGGCGACCAATGTTAAAAACTTAAATCCCCTGATTTTTCTCCAGCGTTTTTCATCCGACTGGAGCAATTTAAATACCATAGATAAAGTAGTATCCAGCGAACCACAGTTTTTGCTGCGCCGACTACGTAATCTTAC
>CAZIIK010000021.1:0-3892 GCA_964539235.1 uncultured Gammaproteobacteria bacterium
GATCCCTACGCTTTCCAACAAGCAACCCAGTTCAACATGCTGCCATCTCCGGCCTTTGTCTCGGTATACCCAGACAAAGGGTATTTAACCTAATCTTGACTCCCCTAACAATACCGTTTGTAAGATACAACCCAGTCCAGAATCATTCATGATTGTTGGCAGCAACCAGCCAAAGGCTCTAGAGTCTGTCGTCAAATTACTCTCCTGGCTGCAAAAGACGTTGAATTTGCCCAATAGGCCCCGCTATTCGACGCAAATTTGAATTCATTTACTCTAAACTTCCGCCTTTTTCGCTACAGCTAAGCAATTTGACGACAGACTCTAGATGTGTTTAATCTGCTCAGCGAAAAAATCCCCCAGATAAATTGATAAACATGCACAATCCACCCCATCCTGGAAAATTCATCCAAGCAACATATCTAGACACATCAACCTTCTCACAAAACGAAGTGGCTGACAGACTGGGTGTTGCACATTCTATTTTTAACCGCCTGTTTCGAGGGCTCAGCGCTGTATCACCCGACGTGGCGATTCGACTGTCCAAGGTATTAGGCAGAACACCCAGCAGCTGGCTAACCATGCAATCAAACTACAACATATACCGCGCTCAGCTGGAAAAACAACATTTTGCACGCTTACGCCGAACAGACTTTAGCCAGTACACTTATCAATAATCCGCCCATGATCACTGAACTTTTTATTCAAAACTTCACCATTATCGAAAAAACGCAAATCAGCTTTCAGGCCGGTATGACGGTACTGACAGGCGAAACCGGTGCCGGCAAATCAATTCTACTCGATGCCCTAGGCCTTTTGTTGGGCAATCGGGCCAATACACAATGGATCCGCCCAGGTGCAGAGCAAGCGGATATCAGCGCCATTTTTCACATTGAAGACCAACCTGCCATTCAACAACACCTCAAAGCGGAGTCATTTCCTTATGATGATGAACTCATCATCCGTCGCATCCTCAATACTGAAGGTCGAACCAAAGCATTAATCAATGGTATTCCCGCTACCGTGCAACAACTCAAAAATTTGGCGCCATTGTTAGTCCATGTTCATGGTCAACACGATCATCATGCTTTACTCAAACCACAACACCAACTGGATAAGCTCGATGCGTTTGCTCAACAACCCGCTGCTACCACTGCGGTTAAAGCCGCTTACCAGACGGTACAACAGACTGCAGCAGCTTTAGAAACCGCACGCCAACAGGCCGAAGCCACCGCTGCGCAACAAGAACTGTTGACTTATCAAGTCACCGAATTGGACAGTATTGCTTTGGGCGAACAGGAATATGCCGAAATCAATGCCCTGCACCAGCAACTGACCCATGCACAAGCATTAATCACCGGCAGCCAACAGTTAGTTGATGCCTTACAAGATGCACCTGAAAACGCCCTACTAGATCAACTGGCGCGCCAACAACAGGAATTGGAGACACTGGCTACGATTGACCCACAACTGCATGACACCACCACACTGCTGAATGAAGCCCAAATCGCGCTGCAAGAAGCCTGCAATACGCTTAAGCATTACCATGAACGATTGGATGTCGACCCAGAACAACAGCAGCATATTACGCAACGCCTACAAACCTGCCTTGAATTGGCACGTAAACACCAGGTTTCACCCGCTGAGCTATACACACACCATCAAGCTTTACAGGCACAACTCGCCGCATTATCCCAACATTCAGACCACCTGGAAGCACTGCAACAGGCCTATGAAACAGCACAAACAGCGTACCAAACAGCGGCACGCACCTTGTCACAACACCGCCAAACCGCAGCCAAGACCCTAGGCAAGGCCGTCACGACACAACTTAAAACGCTAGGCTTTCCCTATGGAGAATTCGTCGTCGAACTACAATACGACGCCACGCGCTACCAACCACATGGCAGTGACCAGATTCAATTCCAAGTACGCACCAACCAAGGCCAACCATTACAACCCATGCAAACGGTTGTGTCTGGCGGCGAGCTTTCGCGCATCAGTTTAGCCATCCAAATGCTCACAGCTGCACAAAAAACAACCCCAACCCTGATTTTTGATGAAGTCGACACCGGTGTCGGCGGAGCCATTGCCGAAGTGATCGGCCAACTACTACACCAACTGGGTGACAACTGCCAGGTCCTCTGCGTGACGCACCTAGCACAAATCGCCGCACAAGCTAGACAACATCTACATATCAGCAAGTCACAAACCGCCACAAACACGCATTCGACTGTCGCTGAACTGGATGAATCTACCCGCATCGAAGAAATCGCCCGCATGTTAGGTGGAATTAAAGTGACAGAACAAACCCTGGCACACGCCCGTGAAATACTACAACTCTAATAAACAAAACGAATACCACCAAGACTTCCCTGCAAAGTTATCTCAAAATAAACAAAGTTTCATGGTATAGTAAAATAATAAAAGCAAAAACATATACACATTTAAATAATAATAAAAAATAATAACCATATGTGATTAAAATAAGTATTTTTAGTTTATTTTATGCAAAATTTTCTATGATTGCTGAATAAATTCTGCCATATTTCGCTTAGCGCTATATGATCATAAAAAAGTCGTCAACGGCATTAATGATGATAAATGCACATAAAAAAATAAGACGAAATACAGGAGGTAGTGTGTAATGCATAACGAAGATGAAGCAAGGGCAGGCTTGCCAGCAGCAGACAGAGACGGAGAAACGGCAGAAGGAAAGGCTCAACCAGCGGAGGCGGAGAGAGTTCGAAGGGTTTATGGCGCTGTTAGGAGACCTCCTACAGAAGGCATGGAACTGAGAGATCTCGCAGCAGTTAAGCAGGAGCTAGCAGCCGCCAATGCAAAAATAAAGAAACTTGCAGGCACTGTTGCGGCACATAAACAAGGTGCCGACGACCTGCGTCAAAAAGACCTGGAAAAGGCAAAAGCCAAAGAGAAAAGAAATAATATTCAGCTCTGTGCCACCGCGACCTCATGTTTAGGTTTATTCGGATTACTGATCTACCTGGTTATTAAAGCACGCAACACGCCAACTGAAGAACCGTTTTGTCATGGGAAAGGCGAAGGCATTTATACATCGGGATTTCCAAAAAGTTTTGATGTGACCGCCGGAGGAAACACGACCTTACTCGATGGCATGACAATTGACGTTTGTGGGGATGATGGTGCTGATATTACTGAACTGACGCAAGTATGCCTAAAACTCATCAGCTCAAATGCGGGTATCTTGGCTACTAATACTTTTGAAGTCTGTGCCAGCCACATCCCTGGATGGAAAGAGAAGCTAAAACAAGTTTTGGTCGAAGGCATTTCTGTAGGATCTGGAGACTTGACGGCCATGATAACGGTGGAAGGTCACGCACTTGGCACACCACTCGTTAAGTCCGTAAAAATCCCATTTTCAGTCAGCACTGAAGCAGTCAGACACCTACTGAGAGCAGGCACCACCTCTGCACTTGCTGACAAAGCAGGAGAAATCGCAACAAGCTTAAAAGGCAGCGTTTATAGCATGGCAACGAGCCTAATGGGCAAAGCAACTGATGCAGCCATAGGCGCCTATGTCAGCGCTTCCAGTTGGAAAGATTGGTTGACCGTGGAAGCCACACCAACACCATAAAATATGATAATTAACATTAATCAACATAAGAGGACAACACCATGAAAAAAGTTATTTAACCTTAATCACTGCATGTGCATTAGGCTTAGCAACCAGCGTTGCATTTGCATCAGGACCTATGCCAGTTATCGAAGTTGCAAAGAGTTATGATAATTTCTGGTGTATGACAGTGTGAGTGAAGCGGCGTATCCTGTTGTCTATTTTCAGCAAAAATAAGTCAACAAAAATAGGAGATACGCCACATGCAAAATGTTACAGGAAATTTGGCTGCTGAGCTAT
>CAZIIK010000022.1:0-5716 GCA_964539235.1 uncultured Gammaproteobacteria bacterium
CGCTTTCACCAAGCGCTTAATTATCAAAAACCCATGCAGGTGTATTGGGAGAGCATACAAGGAATGAATATGAAAGCAGCTTAGAAAAGAAAAATAGGAGCACTTCCTCAATAACCTGTCTAGACAACAGAGGCACTAAAAGGCCCGAGCACAATATTAGGTAAGAAATATAAAAATAGCATCACACCCAGTACCCAACTACTGGCATGCCACTCATGCACAAAGATGATTTGCAGTGCGAAAACATCAAACCAATCGCCAATATTCCCAATAGCAAAAGATGCAAAAAATCGCGTAAAACGACTACTACGCCATAGGTTACTTTGCACTGCCTCAGCCATATTATTTATTTTTTCCAGCCATCTTTGAGCGAAACCGCACGATTAAAGACTAAATGTTGCGCGTTATGGTCATGCTGATCAGCACAGAAATAACCCAAACGATTAAATTGGAATCTCTCCTCCGCAATAGCTTCACCCAATGATGGTTCAACGTAGGCCTGCTCAATGACATCTAAAGAATCAGGATTCAATACAGCAGCATGATCTTCTGCCGCGCCAGGATTTTCAATGGCAAATAATCGATCATACAACCGCACTTCTGCTGGCAAAGCCTGTGCTGCAGACAGCCAATGCAAAAACCCTTTCACTTTACGACCATCTGCTGGCTTTTTACCACCTAATGTTTCGGATAAATAATGGCAATATACGCAGGAAATTTCACCGTCAGCATCGGTTTCCACACGCACGCATTCAATCACATAGGCATTCAATAAACGCACTGATTTACCGGGTGCAAGCCGATGGTAACCTGCCGGTGGATCCAACAGGAAATCATCCTGTTCAATATATAGCGTTTGGCTAAACGCAACATCACGCCTACCCCACTCCAGATGCTGTGGATGATTAGCCATAGAAATCGTTTCAACTTGATCCACGGGATAATTTTCAATTACCACTTTAAGCGGTTTTAACACCGCCATACGCCGCGGTGCAGTCTCATTCAAATCATCACGTAATGCCTGCTCTAGGATACTCATATCGATAATCGAATCTTGCTTGGAAATACCAATCTGCGCACAAAAATTACGGATGGCCGCAGGCGTATAACCACGCCGACGAAAAGCGGATAATGTTGACATGCGCGGGTCATCCCAGCCAGTAACATGGCCTGCTTCAACTAATTGTTTCAGTTTGCGTTTGCTGGTAATCGTGTAATTCAAATTCAAGCGCGAAAATTCGATTTGTTGCGGATGATGGGCCACCTCACAATTATCTAAAACCCAGTCATACAGAGGACGATGATCCTGAAACTCCAATGTGCAGAGTGAATGCGTAATACCTTCCAACGCATCACTTACTGGATGCGTGAAATCGTACATAGGATAAATGCACCATTGGTCACCCGTGCGATGGTGATGAACCTTGCGAATCCGATACAACATAGGATCACGCAAATTAATATTGCCAGCAGACATATAGATCTTGGCACGTAATGCATACTGCCCTTCCGCAAACTCACCTGCACGCATACGTGCGAATAAATCTAAACTCTCAGCCACTGGGCGTTCACGATCTGGGCTATTTTTGCCAGGTTCAGTTAAAGTGCCACGATATTCACGCACCTGCTCAGGCGTCAAACTACAGACATAAGCTTTACCTGCCTTGATAAGACCTACCGCCAACTCATGTAGGGTTTCAAAGTAATCTGAGGCATAGGTTAGATGCTCACCCCAATCAAACCCTAGCCAAGCGACATCAAGCTGAATCGCTTCCATATATTCGACACTTTCATTACACGGATTGGTATCATCAAAACGCAAATAACAACTAGAGGCATACTGTTCTGCCAACCCAAAATTTAAACAGATTGATTTCGCATGGCCGATATGCAAATACCCATTGGGTTCAGGTGGAAAACGCGTCACGACCTGACCATTATTTTTATGATTCGCAATGTCTTCATCAATGATATTTTTAATAAAATGCGTTTTATGCGCCGATTCCATGCTACTTCCTCCGAATTAAGCGCGGCCATTCTATCACCGTTGTTTTAAGTCTCTATAGAAATTTTCATGACTACCGAGTTGCAACAATGTCAAAACAAGCTGCTCTGCTTCATAGTGATAACCCAATAAAGAGACAGCGACCATTTATCCAAAATTGATAAAACATAGGATCCAATCAAACTCAATATTTAAAAATGAACCACACGTCGATGCTGATCCAAACGCTCAACAAAACTGACTTGGGTGGTATATTTCAGAGCCAGTAGCCAACGATTATTGGCATATAGCCGCTTAGAGGGCAATGTAATGCAATTCTGCTGATACGCATCACACTGACGTCCATCATACAACAACACATTAGTATTGCCTTGGTTAACCAAAATAAGGTGCTTACCTTTACGCGAAGCAACCAAACGTGGACGTGCATTATCTGGACGAATAAATACTAAAAGTTTATATCCGACTAAAACACGCATTTTTGTCACCACTACTTTAACGCGCTTCGGTTCTGGTTTAGGTTTACCAGGCAAAGGGACAATCTGCACGCCATATACCGCATCGTGGGTTAGCTGCGCCAATAACGGTACGATACGGATCATGCTACGTCCACCCGCAGGCACATAGGTGTATAAACGTGAAACAGCAATACCAAACTTATAAGGGTCTGTTTGATCATCTTTCAATTTCATTTGCGTCGGCATGCCTGCACGTATAATACGTACGGGTGTCACTTCAACATAAAGACCTTTTTTACCGGAATTCTGTAATGAAATATCTCGGTATCCGCGCTGACCCACAACAAAATTGATCTTAAGCGGGGAAACAGCTAATGCAGCCCAAGTCGCAGCACTAAAGAAAAGACCAAAGAACAGTAATAAGGCAAATCGGATAGAAGACACCATGGCTATTCCAGCGTATAAAGAGCGGCGATTATTCCAAACAAACTGGCAAATTACACGACGCGCGCCTCAAACAGTATCACATCAATGACAACTGATCTGCTCGTTTTGCTTGTTCAAACTCCGATAGCATCCGTTGTGTTGGCCGGCCTTTAAAGCATAGCGTACCCAACACACAGCCCAACAGGCCAACTAGAAAACCCGGTACCATTTCATACAGTTTGAAAATACCACCAACATGCACACCTAAGTTATGCCAAACAATCACGGTTATAGCAGCCAATAACATACCAGCAATCGCACCTTCTTTGGTCATACGCTTCCAGTATAAGCTTAAAATAATCACAGGACCAAACGAAGCACCCATACCAGACCAAGCAAAACCAACTAACCACAGTAAATTGTTATGCTTGCTCAGCACCATACTGGCGGCAACAAATGCGATGCAAATGACGGCAATTCGACCAACCAGAACCAGTAACTTTTCACTCACATGTGTTTTACGCAACAAGCCATGAAAGATATCTTCTGAAACCGCACTAGAAGCTGCCAACAACTGTGCCGCTGAAGTGCTCATAATTGCAGATAAAACAGCGGAGACAAGAATGGCATATAACCACGGATTAAAGAGTGATTTTGCCAATTCTAAAAACACAGAATCTGGTTGTGCCAAGCCTTGACCATAAAATGCACTGCCAGCAATCCCTGTCATAACAGCACCGCATAATGCAATCACCATCCAGGTCATACAAATAAAACGCGCAACTGGAATTTCTTTACTGGTTCGCACCGCCATAAAGCGCACTAAAATATGTGGCTGACCAAAGTAGCCAAGCCCCCAAGCTAATAGCGAAATCATCGTGATTAATGAAATATTGGTAAAAGCTTTCATATGACTCGGCATATGTAATAGGAGATGATGCATCACATGATGCCACCCATTTAAGTGGTGAAATGTCACCATAGGTACGGTAATTAAGGCAAAAAACATTAAACTACCTTGGAAAAAATCCACCCAACTAATCGCCAAAAAACCACCAATGCAGGTATACACCACCAAAACAATAGCACTAATTAACAATGCAATGTGGTAATTCAGACCGAATAAGATATTTAGCAACAAAGCAGCCGAATAGAATCCAGCTGAGCAATAAACTGTAAAGAAAATAACGATGACCAAAGCCGTGGCCGCGCGCAGAATCCGCGTATGATCATGAAAGCGATTGTCAAAATAGGCAGGAATCGTTAGAGAGTCTTTGACAATCTCGGTATAAACACGCAAACGCTTTGCAACGTACTGCCAATTCAAATACGCACCAATCGACAAGCCAATCGGTAACCAAAGCTGATTAATCCCAAAGGTATAAGCAGCGCCCGGCAGGGCCAAGAGCAACCAACCACTCATATCGGAAGCTCCCGCACCCAAAGCCGCAATTGGACCCGATAAACGTCGACCACCTAACACATAGTCCGATAAATTACTGGTGACCCGATTAGCGATCAAACCCACCATATAAACAATCACGATGTAAGCAATTAGCGTTGTCAGCAACGCAACAAAAATATGAGACACATTTACCCCTTGCGCATAATAACGAGTACATAGCACCCACATATGCAAATTTCACAACCTTAGTCGTTGCATATTCTTCTTAGAGACCTTCACACAATTCGATTACGGGTAAATTTCGGTTTAAAGTCAGCTTCAAAATGCTCAAGTACTATCCATACGATCCGCTTTTTCAGCTGAATTTGCCCAGAACTTCACTCAATAATCTGTTCGTGCAAAAGTCTCTGTTAGTACTATTCAGCTAACAAACTGTAGATTACGTGACAAAAAATGCACTAAAGTCCACAGACCGTGAAAAGCAAAAATAGTCGGTGATGATCTTTTCACGGATTGATCAAAGATCCTTTTTTGTTATTAACGCTCGTAGAACGCTCAATGAAGAGCAGGCAACTACAAACGGCATGGGGATTAATAACAACAACCAAGTCGCAAACGTAAACTCCTCCATACTTCACTCCTTAGTGTTTGAATACTCGCTATGGCTTTTTGTAATCATTAAGCCGTAACTCGTAACGTCTAACTACATCGCCTCGCGCTCAACACCAGTAGGTGTTAATAAAAAGGCAAGGCTACCTCTAGGACGAAAAGTATACTGTTTTTTTTGCTGAATGCGACAAGGATATTTACGCAGTTTAAATTCCACTGGCCATACCAATACCTTAGGCTGAAACCACCATAGTGCATGACAGACAACCTGATGCACTGCTTGATCTGCAGTTAAAACCAACAGCATATCAGCAATTGGTTGTGCGCTTAGAATCATTTGCTCCCGCAGAGAAATTTTATGTTTAAATGCCATGATGACAATACGCACTGATCCAAACATTAATAAAGTGACACCAGAAGCTAAAGATTGTAGCCAAACACGCCCTACATGCACTTTTTTCGCGTGCAATGCATGAATCCAAATGGGTTGCCCCGGCAATAAGACTGGACGAGACGTCTGGCTAAGATTCGATAACGCAAACACCCAACGCACACGATTAATATGGTAGAAATGCAAGGTTGGCACAACAACCCACTGCAAAAAATGACTACGCAGCATGGCCGCAGTAACCCCATATAAAACTGCACCCGCATGCGTCTGTACCAACACAATTTAGTGCCTCTGTTGTCTAGACAGGTTATTGAGGAAGTGCTCCTATTTTTCTTTTCTAAGCTGCTTTCATATTCATTCCTTGTATGCTCTCCCAATACACCTGCATGGGTTTTTGATAATTAAGCGCTTGGTGAAAGCGT
>CAZIIK010000023.1:0-7524 GCA_964539235.1 uncultured Gammaproteobacteria bacterium
CCATTGATAGCTCAGCAGCCAGATTTCCTGTAACATTTTGCATGTGGCGTATCTCCTATTTTTGTTGACTTATTTTTGCTGAAAATAGACAACAGGATACGCCGCTTCACTCACACTGTCATACACCAGAAATTATCATAACTCGTGACTCCTTGGGCCATGGCGGCTTGAAACACCATAGAGGTTTTTTTCAGGGCAGACCCCGCATTTAACACAGCACGACGTTTAGCAGCACCATCCGCACGAAAAAAGAACGAGCCTGTGATCAGTCTCTTCAAGCCGCCGGCAATCAAACCGATGCCCAAAAGGCAGGCAGCACCCAGCAAAACATTGCGCGCGATGTTGGCCACGCCTCTTTCCTCTTTAAGCTCTGCAAATGCATTATTCGTACTCAATTTATGCAATGCTTGCTGACGTTCTGGAATAGAAGAATTTCTATGATCTCCTTCAGCCAAGGCCAAATCACAGACCTGTTTACATAAGCCTTCAGCAGCCGTTACCTTTTTATCTGACAGATTCTTTTTGGCAGTGTAATAACTCAATGATAATAAGGCATTGGATAAACGGTGCGAGCCTTCTGATTCACGCTCATGGATTTTCTTGATGCGTTTAAGACGCGCCATATGAGTATCATATGCGTCACTGTCTAACGCACCGATTGCACCCAGGACTAGAGGCGTGCCTTTCTCTTTCATCCACTTTAAATAGGTGGCATCTCTTTCTGCCAGCCAACCTAAAACACGATCTTCCGATTTTTGCTGGCGCCGACCTGGTTGAAAATAATCTCCATCAGAATCAGTCAGTTCGATATCACCATAAGCTATACCTGTGTTAACTCGAGGTCGAGGTGCAGTAGATGTACGTATGGGATGAGCTTTAAACGCATCATCAAGGTCTGATCCTAGAGGATAAGAAGTCCTCTTATATTTTCTGCTCAAACGCACCATCAGACTGTCCTCCTTGATATTGAAGCACCAGTCTACTGGCATAATATTATATCTATATTAAAAACCCAATATTATGTGACATTTATATGCCTAAATTGCCATAAAATTACAGGCTCAATTGCAGCTCACGATGTGCATAACTATCTGCACCATGACTGGTTGCTTGGACCAGATCCAATAAAGCACGGAACGCTACCAGAAAGCGCACCATTTTATGCGAGCTGGTTTTGAGGTCATCCACCATCTGGAACCAACGGTCGACCATGAATTGATACACCGCAATCCAATCAGCAATGCGCGCTTCTATCGACAAGTTAGCATCACACGGATGCTCTAAAATCGTCACCGCTAGAATCCGCTGTAGTTTATCGAGATCATCACGCATACCCGAAGTCGATAAGGTTTCCCAATAGCCTTCACCTTTAAAGCGATGCAAAATTTCGCGGAACCAGGAAAATGAAAACGCTTTATTCAAAGCAAAATAAGCTCGCGAAATTTCAGCGACACTCAATTTTGAACGCGCGGACACTTCGATAATATCCATCGCAGGAAACAAAAAGGAGAAGTCGGCTAATTTTTCTGCCAAAGCATTTGGAATACCCTGCTTCTTATGATGCGCCAATTTTTCTTGACGCAATTTCACATCTTCGTCTGACAGCATATCAGCAATGGCTTGACGATATTCAGCCACGCCTTCCCGATACTCAGCAATCGTGGTTTCCAGCTCCAACGCACCGCGTTTATTGCGCAGAAACCAACGGCATAAGCGACGTTGTACTTTGGATACATGCGACATCATACGCATCTGCACATAAGCTGGCAGCTTACCGTCTAAGGCTTCAATTTCGGCCCATAACGCATCGATATCAAACAGGTCATTAACGATAATAAACGCACGCGCAATCATCGCTGGAACCGCACCGGTTTCATCATACATACGATGCACAAAGGTCATCACCATGCGCTGCACTAAGATATTGGTTAATTGCGTGGCGATAATTTCTTCCGCCAAATCATGCTCTGGCATCACATTGCCGAACCGTTCACACAACACCGAGGGGAAAACCGAACGTAGGTAACGTTGGCAGTAAGGCTCTTCAGGTAATTTCGAATTTAAGATTGCTCGCTTAATCACGGTTTTACCGTAAGCCATGAGCACAGCCAGCTCGGGAGCCATCATGCCCTGCTCTTCAACATGACGTGTTTTAATCAATTTTTCATCAGGCAAAAATTCTAGTTCACGATCCAAATGACCACCGCGTTCGAGTTCACGCATCAGGCGGTTATACACATCTAAATCAGCTTCACCTCCCATCGCCATACGGCTGAGGATTTGGGTCTGTGCATAGTTATTTTGCAACACTAACTTAGACACATCATCGGCCATATCGGTCAGCAGTTCATTACGCTGCTTTTCGGTGAGATCGCCTTTTTGCACCACCTTGTTTAATAGAATTTTGATATTGACCTCGTGGTCAGAACAATCGACACCAGCAGAGTTATCAATCGCATCAGTACAAATCAAACCACCTTGCAATGCAAATTCAATCCGTGCCCGTTGGGTTAGGCCTAAATTACCACCTTCACCAATCACGCGGCAGCGCAGTTCTGTTGCGTTCACGCGCAGACAATCATTAGCTCGATCACCAACTTCTGTATGGTGTTCTTGTTCGGATTTCACATAAGTCCCAATACCACCATTCCACAGCAAATCGACTTCGGATTTTAAAATGGCCTGAATCAATGCATTCGGTTCGATGGTGTTTTCAGCCAGGCCAAAGAGCGCCTGAATCTCAGGTGTCAGGGTAATTTCTTTCGCTGAACGATCAAATACACCACCGCCTTTAGACATCAGTTTGACGTCATAATCTGTCCACGCTGAGCGAGGCAAATCAAATAAGCGTTTACGTTCTTTATACCCGGCTGCTGCATCAGGCTCTGGATCAACAAAAATGTGCAGATGGTTAAATGCTGCCACTAAACTGATATGTTTTGATAGCAACATACCATTACCGAACACGTCACCACCCATGTCACCGATACCTACCACAGTAAATGGTTCTTTTTGCGTATCATGGCCGAGTGATAAAAAGTGGCGTTTTACGGACTCCCATGCACCCTTAGCCGTAATGCCCATTTTCTTGTGGTCATAACCATTGGAACCACCGGAGGCAAACGCATCACCTAACCAAAAATCGTATTCCGCAGAGACTTCATTGGCGATATCGGAAAATGTTGCCGTGCCTTTATCTGCTGCCACCACTAAGTAAGGATCAGGTTCATCAAAACACACCACATCAGCAGGCGGAATACTTTGAGCACCTTGGCGGTTATCCGTCAGGTCTAATAAGGCACGAATAAAAATACGGTAGCAAGCTTGGCCTTCTTGAAAGATCGCATCACGATCTTGCTTCACTGGCAACTGCTTGGCCACAAACCCACCTTTCGCACCTAAAGGCACGATCACGGCATTTTTCACTTGTTGAGCTTTCATGAGCCCTAAAACTTCTGTACGAAAATCTTCTCGACGATCCGACCAACGCAACCCACCCCGAGCAACTTTCGCGCCGCGCAAATGCACGCCTTCAACGCGTGGTGAATAGACAAAAATTTCGTAAGCTGGATGCGGCTTAGGCATATCCGGTACTTGCTCAGGCAGCAATTTAAAGGATAAATAGCTTTTAGCATTGCCCTCAGCATCTGTTTGGAAATAGTTAGTACGTACCGTTGCCTGAAACAGCTGTACGAAACGACGTAAAATACGGTCTTTATCTAGGTTGGTCACCGTATTCACCAAATCCGCAATATCTTTTTCTAAGCAGGTAATGTTTTTTCTCACACCTTCGCGCATATTAGGGTTAAACGCGACTTTGTATAAATCCATCAGCTTAGTGGCGATCTGTGGATTCTCGGTCAAAGTATCTTCCATATAGGATTGGCTGTAATGAAACCCAATCTGCATCAAATATTTGGCATAGGCGCGCAACACCATAATATCGCGCCACTTCATACCAGCTTTCATCACCAAACGGTTGAAGCCATCATTTTCAGCTTCACCTGACCACACCCGCGCAAAGGCATCCTGAAAAGTTTCACTCATCTCATCAGGGCGCATCATGCTGTCAGAGACTTGCATACCAAAATCTGAAATCCATACCACCGTTTCATCAGAGACACGCACCTCATAGGACTGCTCTTCAATCACACTGAGTCCCATGTTTTCCAGAATTGGTAAAATATCGGTCAATGGCAATACTTGATCACGATGGAATAATTTGAAGCGGATATAGCCTTCAGCTTCTTCCAACATGCGATAAAAACACATGCCCAATGGCTGACCCGATAACACCGATTCAATGTGAGTGATATCAATCACCGCAGAGCGCGCCAGAAATGCTTCTCGGTAACCAGCAGGAAACGCATGCAAGTATTTGTTGTACAACAGTGACCCAAGATGCTCGCCTTTGCTATCAATCAGTGCTTCACGTAATTCATCCTTCCAACTGCGTGCTGCCGCCACCAAGGTGGATTCAATGGCCTCAATATCGTAATCCAAACGCGCTGTACCTGGCTCTACAGCAATAAAGAAATCAATCCGACAACACACAGAACGCAAAAAGGTAGGCGAATAAGCAGCATGTGTTCCACCTAAAGCGCGTAACAAAATATTCTGCATTTTAATGCGCAATTCGGTGTTAAAGATGTCGCGTGGCAAATACACCATACAGGTAAAATAACGTCCATACGTATCGCAACGCACAAAGAGTTTAATTTGTTGGCGTTCTTGTATTTTTAGCACGCCAATCGCCATTCTGTAGAGTTCATCCTCTTGGATTTGGAACAATTCATCACGCGGGAATTCTTCTAAGACATTTAGCAACGCTTTCCCATCGTGGCTATTCGCTGGAAAGCCGGCACGTTGGATCACTGACGTTACTTTACGACGCAAAAACGGCACATGCCGTGGACTACTGTGATAGGCCGTCGACGTGTATAAACCGAGAAAACGGGTTTCACTGACCACTTCACCGGCCGCATCGTAATGCTTGATGCTAATTGAATCCATATGCGCAGGGCGATGTACGGTTGAACGAAAGCTAGACTTGGAAATTAACAATGGATGTGGTGACATCATCACTTCACGGGCCTCTGCTAAATCTTCTAAGAAGAAGCCTTCATCTTGAAAACTTTGATTACGCAAAAGACCCAACGCTGTCTCTTGACGTAATTCGAACTGCTCATGCCCGTCTTCCGTACGACGATAAAATTCACCTGCCCCTACATAGGTAAAATGGTCTTTATCCAACCATTTCAGAAAATCAATCGATTCGCTAATTTCATCGGACCCAACGTTGTAAGCACCCGCTTCCAAACCCGCAATGGCCGTAGACAAGCGCTCACGCATCGGAACAAAATCCTGCACAACCAAAGCCACATCGGCCAATATGCGCACCAAATGTTCTTCAATCCGTGACAGTATCTCCGGATCATCATTTTGCCGGTCAATTTCAATTAAAATAGGTGCTTCTTCATCCACACGTGCGTGCTCTGGCGCAGCTTCCTTAACCGCTAATACTTGAGTAATCACACCTTTTTTATCACGAATCACCCGCATACCACCGACATGTAGTACCAAGTGAATATTGATCCCCATGCGGTTAAGAGCCATGAGTAAGGAATCAACCAAAAATGGCATATCGTCATGGACAATTTCGATAATCGTGTGAGTCGATTGCCAACCATATTTTTCGAAACAAGGGTTATAAGCGCGCACCCGGACTTCACCTGGTTTACGGTCCTGCACAAACTGCCAATGCGACAAAACTGAACCATACAAATCTAACAAATCACGCGTTCGCAAGTCTTCTTCAGGCGCACTGGCATAATACTGCTGCACAAAGGCAATCATTAGGCCAGCCTGCTTCTTAGGTAACTTCTTTTGAATCAGTTTGATCAGCTTACTAACAACGATATTTTCATGCGCGACTTCTGGTACAGCCATTGGAAAAATCCACCCCGCGATTTGAATATCGGCATCATACTCTTCTCAAGCTGGCGCGCAAGATGTTAAACAGCCTGTCATTTGCCCCACTGCACAAAATATGGATAATGACCGGATCTGAAAATCATTTGATGAGAAAGGACCTTCAGAATGCGAATCATTTTGCTCGGTGCGCCCGGCGCTGGTAAAGGAACCCAAGCAGCAGTATTGCAAAACTGCCTACGCGTACCCCAGATTTCCACTGGCGACATGCTACGCGCAGCCGTCAAGTCAGGTTCTGAACTGGGCCTTTCTGTCGCCAGCATTATGGAACAAGGTGGCTTGGTTTCCGACGATATCATGATCGCATTGATTCAGAATCGCATTGCACAACCTGATTGTGCGAATGGTTTTCTGTTAGATGGTTTCCCACGCACGGTTGCACAAGCAGAAGCTTTGGACGCTGCCGGTATTAACATCTACTATGTGATTGAACTGCGCGCCAATGAAGATGGTCTGGTTGAACGCATTACGGGACGACGCGTGCATCCAGCATCTGGACGGGTGTATCACGTTTTGCATAATCCACCGCGCGTGCCAGGCAAAGACGATGAAACCGGTGAAGACTTGGTGCAGCGTGAAGATGATCAAGAAGACACAGTCCGCCACCGTTTGCATATATACCAACAACAAACTCACCCACTGGTCGCATACTATACCGAAAAGAAAGTGATCGAAGAGGGCAATGCACCGCAATACGTCAGCATAAATGCAATGGAATCTGTCAGTGATGTTACGGCCCATATTTTACGCGTATTAGGTGTTACACTCGCCACTGAGGCTGTTGTGCGCTAGTATCGGTGCGTCTTATCTGAGGTGCTTGCCATGATTACACCACTCACTCGCACAAATTTTGATGACTTCTTGCAAGGTCCAGAAGTTATCGTAGTCTATTTCTGGGCTGAATGGTGCCAACCGTGCCACGCTGTTGGCCAGGCCATTCAACAAGTTGCCACGGCTTATCCCAATGTGAAATTTGGTTCGATTGATACGGAAGCCGAAGCATAATTAGCCGCAGATTTCAATGTACGCTCTATTCCGACGCTGGCTATTTTCCGTGAGAATGTTGCCTTGTGTTTAGAGTCTGGTGCACTGCCAGAAAGCGCGATCCGTGATCTCATTGATCAAGCACAAGCTTTGGATATGGATACCGCACATCAAACAATCGCGCAGAATTTGCTAAAAGAATAAACCCGCTTCACCTTTCAATTTTCTCACTTTAGTCTTGTGAACCAGGATTTAAATATTTGACTGGGCGCTGCCAACAATCATGAAGGATTCTGAGCTGGATTCCTGGTCAAGCCAGGAATGACAAAATGGAAGTCTTCGGTCAAGGCTTAGAAACAGAGCTGACCTTCCTTCGACAAGCTCAGGAACCATCCTTCGACAATCTCAGGAACTTTAGTGCCTCTGTTGTCTAGACAGGTTATTGAGGAAGTGCTCCTATTTTTCTTTTCTAAGCTGCTTTCATATTCATTCCTTGTATGCTCTCCCAATACACCTGCATGGGTTTTTGATAATTAAGCGCTTGGTGAA
>CAZIIK010000024.1:0-3869 GCA_964539235.1 uncultured Gammaproteobacteria bacterium
GAAAGCATTTTATGAGAAGCTAGTCGCCAAAGGTAAACTGCCTAAGGTCGCATTAGTCGCCGTCATGAGAAAAATGATCATTATGCTTAACACCATGATTAAGCATATGACTCCATGGCGGCCTATCCAAATTTAACCTTACATATGCTTGACTTTTAAGACAGTAGATCCCGGATCAATCCAGGAATGACAGAATGCGGCGTGCTGAAGTGAAGCCTTTCGTTGTTTCATCCCGGATCTCCATTTTGTCATCCAGGACTTGATCCGGGACCCAGTCTAAGGACTTTCATTTTGAATGACCATGTCCATCCTGATGAATCTCCATTCAAATTTGAACTGCCATACATTGGATATTATTTGATCATCTTATTCGCTTGCGGTATAAGCTAATTTTACCAAAATTTGGCTAGCGCTTACGACATGAACAAGTGTTATTACGCATACATATTGGCAAGCAAAGGCTTCACAACGGCCCGAAGAAAATACCCGCAAGGCCTCCTGGAGGTTATAGGCAATGAACAGGCGAAGCACAAAATAGGCGACAATCCCTTGAGAAAAAAGCATCCCACCGTCTACTCAAAGGAATGACCCGCAGGGCCTGCTACATAACTTAGGCCTAACAGCCTTGCATACCCGATAACCCTTCATATAATTGGCAGCCTATTTTTTCACAACCAAAGCAAAAGGAATTTCCAATGAGAGTCATGGTTCTAGGCGGTGACGGCTTCTGCGGCTGGGCAACCTCCCTACATCTAAGCGATAATGGTCACGATGTTATGATCATCGACAACCTGTCTCACCGCGCCATCGACAACGAACTGATGGTCACATCCCTAACACCATTCCGCACCATGGACGTTCGCTTACAAGCCTGGCAAGAAGTCTCCGGCAAAACTATTGAATTTGTTAATCTCAATATCGCGCAAGACTACCAAGAATTTCTGGCTACTATTAAGCAATTCCAGCCTGACACCATCATCCACTTTGCAGAACAAAGCTCCGCGCCTTACTCGATGAAAAACGCTAAAACCAAGCAATACACCATCAGCAACAATATTAATGGTACACACAACTTGCTAACTGCCGTTGTGGAAAGTGGTTTGGACATTCACATCGTGCATCTCGGCACCATGGGCGTTTACGGTTATGACGATGCCGGCATGATGATTCCAGAAGGCTACTTGAATGTGCACATCCCAACCGAAGATGGCCAATTCGTTCACAAAGATATTTTGTATCCGACCGACCCCGGCAGTGTGTACCATATGACCAAATCTTTGGATCAGATCATGTTTGCTTTCTATGTGAAAAACCACGGCATTCGCATTACTGACCTACATCAAGGTGTCGTCTGGGGCACCCAAACTGACCAAACCATTCGTGACGAACGCTTGATCAACCGCTTCAACTACGACGGTGACTACGGCACCGTATTGAACCGTTTCCTCATGCAAGCAGCGGTTAAATATCCATTGACCGTACACGGTACGGGTGGTCAAACACGTGCATTTATTCATATTCGCGATACTGCACGCTGCTTAGAGCTGGCTGTGACCAATCCACCGAAGCATGGTGAACCTGTCCGCATTTTCAACCAAACGACGCAAACATTCCGCGTGGTCGATTTAGCCCACCTGATCGGCGACATTTTTGGTGCCGAGGTGCGTATGGTCGACAATCCACGCAAAGAAAAAGCTGAAAATGACTTACGCGTCAAATGCACATGTTTACAAGAACTCGGCCTTGCACCGACTCTGCTGGAAAATGGTTTATTGGGTGAAGCACATGATATTGCCATCAAGTATGCGCACCGCTGCGACTACAGTAAGATTCCGTGTGTCTCAACCTGGACCGACAAGCAGAAACCCGGTGTCGTCAAAGACTTCGATGCCGGTACTGTAAAAACTGAGTCCAGCTTAGCTGAAGCTTAATGCTAACCAGCGCAATGCAGTCCCATGGGCTGCATTGCGCTTTTTTTTGCCTCAAATAAACCCAACACAATGAAACGGCTGACAACAGCAACGCACACAACAAATGACTCAAAGACGATTCAACTTTTTATGGTCACCAAAAACAGCGCCGATCTGTTACCTGAATTTCTACGTCACTATCGCCGCATCGGCGTTGAGGCCTTTTATATTATTGATAATGCTTCCACCGATCATACCCGTGATATTTTGCAGCAACAGCCTGATGTAAGCCTATTTCTCGCGCGGGGTAATTTTGCCAAGAATCGTTGCGGGGTCCGCTGGCTGAATACCTTGATCAATCGCTATAGCCGCAACACCTGGTGTTTAGTGGTTGACAGTGATGAACTGTTTATTTACCCATTTTATGAAACCATGCCGTTGCAGACTTTTTGTCAGTATCTCGACCAGCACGATTACCAAGCGACTTATGCGCTGATGATGGATGTCTACGATCGTGGAAAACCGATTGCGCAACTCACAGCAGACTTTACTCATCTCTACTACGACCCCATCGACACCCATCAAACAGTGAATACCCATTTTTTTCCCTATCATTTTTTGAAAGGTGGCCCGCGCAACCGGGTGTTTTTTCCCAACCAACCAAACCATCCAGCCAGTCCTTGCTTGAGCAAAATCCCCCTAATCAAACCCAAGCGCGGGTTTCAATATGTCAACTCAACACATAATTGTACACCCTTAAAACTGGCTGATCTCACATGTGGTTTGGTGCATTTCAAACTGACGGAACAATTCCACCAATACACCCATCAACAAACTTACCAACAAGAACGCGTCTGCATCGAGCTCTACGAACGCTATCATCAGACCCTATCGCAGACTCAAAAGCCAATAGAGTATTTTGACGCACAAATTTCCCAGCCGATTGAGGGCAGCACGCATTTAATGCAAAGCGGATTATTTGGCCACTCCTCAACATTCGATCAGTTTTGCAAACAGCATGACCTAGTGCTGCCCACACATGCCACAGCAAAACCTGCAACCATAATCCGCACAATCCACAGCACTGCAACACAGAAACCACCCGTTTGGGAGCAACTTAAAACCTATGCTTTCAGTCAGGTTTGCAACGTACTGTATCGTGTGCTGCCGTGGAAACGGCGCTTAAGAAATTGGTTGCAACAACGCAAGACCGAAAGATGAGCACAATCAAATCCGCTGCGCGACGACGTGCTTTTCGTCAATTTCTGCTTGACCATATTCGGCAGAATACAGCTATTACGGTGCCCTTGGATGACGAAACAACCATCACGCTAGACACTTGCCTTAAAAGCAACCCGCTTAAACTCAGCAAAAGCGCTATTCACCATGCTCAATGGCAAGACACAACGCCTAGTATTGTGAAATTATTCTATGCACCCAACACACGACAGTTTGAAACCATGGTGAGCAATGAATTAGCAGGCTATGCCCTGGCAAAACCAGCCGGTTTATCTATCCCCAAAATGCTGACACACGGGCCACTCAAACAACACGCCGCCTATTTTGTGGTGTATGAAAAATTACCTCACCGACCCTTTAATTTTCGACGATCCGAGAGCTGGCAAGCGCTAGTCGCTGCACAACAACAACTGTTTGCTGCCGATGTCGTCCAATATGACAATCATTCTAGTAATTACCTGCTGACACCCAGCGGCATTGCCTTTATCGATTTTTCTACGCTCAGACGCAAACCATCACCGCAGCATTGATTAGCCAGCCAACGCTTAGAATATATCGCATCCATCACTCTATTGGGCCAAGCATTCCGTAACTTACCCAACATTTCAATCTGCCGTGTTAGAACCTGTCAACTTTAATTTGACGAAGTCTTTAGTGCATCTTAAAAACAAGCAAAACCGTTCCGAATAGCCCTATGGCACATTGCTTGGTTAGAAAATG
>CAZIIK010000025.1:0-16574 GCA_964539235.1 uncultured Gammaproteobacteria bacterium
GCATCAAGGCTTTTGTGGTATTTCAACTGAGTAGTTATTAGAAATTTATAGATTTTTACATACAAATTTGTAAAATCTATACAAAACTCTATGCTATTGACATGATGGTCTGCGAATTAGGGCCTAAGTATGTGGCTGGGCGCGTCTTCAGCATACTTCGACAGGCGCAGGAACCGATCAGACAAGGCTTGGGTGAAACCTTGTAGGAGGTATAAACCATGGCAAAGATCAAAGTCGGTATCAGTGCCTGTTTGTTGGGCCATAATGTGCGTTTCAATGGCAGTAACTGCCATAAAAAATGGCTATCTAAAACTTTGGCGCAATATTTTTCTTATCAAGTTGTATGCCCGGAAGTGGCCGCTGGTTTTGGGGTGCCGCGTCCGGTGATGTGTTTGGTGCAGGATGAGCATAATGCTGAACGGCATTTGATTTTGCGTGATGAACAACACTCCGATGTATCTACACAGTTGGCGCAAGCCAGCCAAAAAATTCTGCAGACATGTGCCGAGCTCAGTGGTTTTATTGTGAAACGGGGTTCACCGAGTTGCGGTGCGGGTTCAACCAAATTGTATAACGCCAAATTGAATGTGTTGCGGCATAATGCCGATGGTGAATTTGTTCGGCGTTTAAAGATGCGCTTTCCGCATTTGCCGATAGAAGACGAAGGGCGTTTGAATGATGTCACCATTCGCGAGCATTTTATTAAACTAGTTTATCTTTACCATGCTGCGCAACGCATGTTGACTGAGGTCAATTCTTTGTCAGCATTAGAGGATTTTCACATGCAGCATAAGTTTATTTTACGTCTGCATCACGGTGCGAATCAGAAATATTTGGGTCGTCTGTTGGCAGCGCCACCTGCTGAATTTGATCTGTCTGCGCTCAAGCAACATTACTTCAATTGCTTTGCGCAATCTTTTGCGAAACCAGTCAAACCGTCTCAGCATTATGCTTTGCTGCAAAGAGCATTTCGTTCGATTAACTGTCATCTGGATTCAGCTGATCGTGCTGATATTCAGACCAATCTGCGGGCTTACTTACAACAATTAGTCCCTCTGGCGGTTCCGATGGCGTTGTTGCGGCACTATTCGCGGCATTATCGTATTGGTTTCCTGCAGCAGCAAAGTTATCTGTATCCCTATCCAGATGAATTAGCCTTAATGAGGTCAGTATGATGAAAATTATTATTGCAGGAGGTCGTGGCTTTGTCGGCCATGCCTTGTCGACATATTTAACTGGACAAGGTCATGAGGTTTGGATTATGTCGCGTCGGTTTAGTGAGTGTAATCCATCGCACAGTTACCAATTGGGCTGGCAGCTACTGGAAAATGAGGTGCCATACCCTTTTGATGTGGTGATCAATCTATGTGGTGAGAATATTGCGGCTAAGCGTTGGACGACTGCACGTAAAAAGGCATTGCGAGAGAGTCGTATCAACACAGCTCATCGCTGGCAGCAGTATTTTGCCCGTCACCAGGCCATTTTGCAGCAGCAAGATCTGATGCCGCTATTTCTCAATGCCAGCGCTGTTGGGTTTTATGCTGATGGTGACCAGGTTCAAGATGAACTGCATCAAATACCGATTGGACAGAGCAATTTTGCACAGCGTTTGGTGGTTGACTGGGAAGAGGCAGTTGCATCGATTCGTCAATTAGGCATCCGTGTGAGTTGCCTGCGCTTTGGTGTGGTGCTAGGTCGGCAAGGCGGTATGTTAAAGCAACTGTTACCCAGTTTTCGATTTGGTTTGGGTGCGGTTTTAGGGCGTGGCCATACCCATTTGTCCTGGGTGCATGTGGCAGATGTTTGCACAGCAGTCGAGCATATTATGCAGCAGAAAAACTTAGCCTCTGCTTACAATATTACAGCGCCCAACCCTTGCACACAGCAAGTGTTTGCCGATAGCTTGGCAGCAGTTTGTCGCCGGCCGCGATATTTGCAATTACCCGAGAAACTGATTCGTTGTCTTTGGGGTGAAATGGGGCAGACGTTATTGTTGGCAAACCAACGTGTCATGCCCGCTCTGTTGCGCGACTCTGGTTTTGTTTTCCAATATCCAGAGATTCAAATGGCATTGTCTAATTTACTGATGCGAGACCTTTAAGGAGGCATTCATGGACGAAAAACTACATCCGATTCGTACGATTTGTGAGCAAACAGGTATTAATCATGTGACGTTACGGGCTTGGGAGCGTCGTTATGGTCTGTTCGTGCCGCATCGTACACCTAAGGGTCATCGTCTCTACACTCAGGCTGATATTGAACGTGTGAAGCACATTCAGTTTTTGTTGAGTCAAGGTCACCCCATTCGCGCGGTCAAAGGTTTGTTAGGTGCTGAATCTCATGCAGCTGCGGATGACATGCACGCACCAGTGGTTGATTTCACACGTTTGGCACAAGCGTTACGTCAACTGAACACCGTTATGATTTATCAGGAGATCGGTCATCTGGTTGCAGAATATGGTCCAGAGCTTTTTGCTATGAAAGTATATCCTCAGATGCATCAATACCTTGAGCAACAGGTGTGGCCTGATTGTGCGGTGGCTGAAATTGCACATCAATTATTGCTCGATACGGTGATCGAGCGGCTGCGCCAGTTTTTGCGTCAGGCAAAAAGTAATCGCCAATTATCGCCGGTTTTTGTGGCGGGTTACCGCAGTGGCATGATTAGTGCTCGCCTGATTCAGGGCTTGCTGCTGGCCAATATACTGAGAGCACATGGTCATGCAGTGACATTTGTCTCAAATATCACAGGGCCTGAGCATGCTTTGAATATTGCTCAGCAGCATGAGGATGCGCAGGTGGTTGTATCGACAAATGTTGCAAATTTTTACCAAAGTTTGCTGTTGAATGCTGTCGATAGCGCACATCAAGCGCGAGTGTGGTTGTATGCGCCGAATTGGTCGCATCGGTTGCCGTGTTGTTTGCCAGATAATCTGTCAGAGGTGTATGCCTATGTACAATCAAATTGGAGAAAATTATGAGTGGTGGGTGGATACGAGACACGTTTAGTTTATGTGTTTTTTTATTGTGTATTTTAGGTGCTTCAGCCGTGATCGGTTGGGTGACCTCCACGCAAATTCCGCTTTGGTATCAGCAGTTAGTGCATCCGTCGATTGCGCCGCCAAACTGGGTGTTTGCACCAGTCTGGACGCTGCTGTATATCTCGATTGCGGTGTCAGGGTGGCTGGTGTTGCGACAGCGTCAATTATCGGGTTGGTCGCTAACGCTTTATCTATTGAAGTTGCTATTAAATTTTGCCTGGTCATTTGTTTTTTTCGCTTTCCATCAAATTGGTTGGGCATTTGTCGAAATCATCATCCTATGGGTGGTGATTATGCTAAATGTTGTAGTTTTTTATCGCTGTAACCGCTGGGCTGCAGTTTGCTTAGTGCCGTATGGGTTATGGGTGAGTTTTGCTTTGATACTCAATGGTGCTTTTTGGGTACTAAACAGCCCATTGGTATAGCTACCGGTGACTACTTTGCACTTCTGGTCGTTTCAGATGATTGAACGCTGCTAGCGAGTGTGCTAGAGTGTCGCGCTATTTCAATTCAGCAGGCCATACTTGGCTTTGCGATCACTGGGATTTTATATGGCTGCATCATCTGCAAAAGCGGCGACGGGGAAACTCGATTGGCTGAAGTGGTTATTCGTACTGATTCTGTTAGTAGGCACAGTTGTAGGTAATGTGTATTTCGATCAGTACTCCATGGCAGTGCGTGCGGCAGCGATTATTGTAGTGGCGATTATTATGCTACTGGTTGCTGTGAGAACTCGGTCTGGTGACGCTGCATGGCGGTTCATTAAAGAGGCACGCATGGAGATGCGTAAGGTTGTTTGGCCAACACGCCAAGAAACTACGCAAACAACCCTGATTGTGATCGTAATTGTTGCATTGATGGGTTTGATTTTATGGGGCGTTGACACATTGTTCGCCTATATCGTGAGTATGATTATTTTTTGATGGGGCAAAAGGCATGGCAAAGCGTTGGTATGTTGTACAAGCGTATTCGAACTACGAAAAGCGCGTAAAGCAAGCGTTAGAACAAGCCATTGAATTGGCAGGCATGGGTGATTTTTTTGGTCAGATTCTAGTGCCTTCTGAAGAAGTGGTTGAGATGAAAAGCGGCCAGCGCCGTAAAAGTGAACGTAAGTTCTTTCCAGGCTATGTGTTGATTGAAATGGAAATGAATGACGATAGCTGGCATTTGGTGCGTCATATTCCGAGAGTTCTAGGCTTTATCGGTGGGTCTGGTGATCAGCCAGCGCCTATTACGCCGAAAGAGGTTGATCGCATTATGAACCGCATGCAGGCAGGTGTTGATGCACCGCGACCGAAAACACTGTTTGAAGTTGGCGAGGTGTTGCGTGTGATCGATGGGCCTTTCTCTGATTTTGATGGCGTGGTTGAAGAAGTGAATTACGAAAAAAGTCGTTTGAAAGTATTGGTGTCTATTTTTGGTCGTTCCACGCCCGTTGAATTAGGTTTTGGTCAGGTCGAGAAGATTTCATAGTCTGTTCAGGTGCGATGACATTACATTGTGCCTGATCAGACATACAGCAGGGGAGCGCATTGTGGTAGCAGCGCGCGTTATACCCATAACATAAGGAGCAATGCGATGGCGAAGAAAGTCAGTGCATACATAAAACTACAAATCAAGGCGGGTCAAGCCAATCCAAGTCCGCCGGTTGGTCCAGCATTGGGTCAGCATGGCTTGAATATCATGGAATTCTGTAAAGCGTTTAACGCAGCCACACAAAGTTTGGAGCCAGGCTCTCCTATTCCTGTGGTCATTACAGTTTATGCGGATCGTAGCTTCACATTCGAAACTAAAACACCACCAGCTTCGTACCTGTTGATGAAGGCTGCCAAGATTAAAAAAGGTAGTTCTGTGCCTAACCGCGATAAAGTCGGTAAGGTATCGCGTCAACAGTTAGAAGAGATTGTCAAAATCAAAGAGCCAGATATGACGGCCGCTGATATGGATGCAGCTGTTAGAACAATTGCGGGCACGGCGCGCAGTATGGGTCTTGAAGTGGAGGAAGAATAAGATGGCGAAGTTAACAAAGCGTGCAAAAGCCATTGCTGAAAAAGTTGTGCTCAATAAGGTTTACAGCTTTGATGAAGCGATTGACTTGCTTAAGTCAGTTTCCTCTGTGAAATTTGTTGAATCAGTTGATGTAAGCGTTGGTCTGGGTATCGATGCGCGTAAAACCGATCAAAACGTGCGTGGTGCCACTGTGCTGCCAAATGGTACAGGTAAAGCAGTTAAGGTTGCGGTCTTTACGCAAGGGCCCAATGCTGACGCAGCGAAAGAAGCCGGCGCTGATGTTGTCGGCATGGAAGATTTAGCTGACCAGGTCAAGAAAGGTGATTTCGATTTTGATGTGGTGATTGCTTCTCCTGATGCGATGCGCATTGTCGGCCAGCTGGGTCAGATTCTCGGTCCACGTGGTTTGATGCCTAACCCTAAAGTTGGTACGGTTTCTCCAGATGTTGCCGGCGCAGTCAAAAATGCTAAAGCAGGTCAGGTACGTTATCGTAATGACAAGGCGGGCATCATTCATACTACGATTGGTCGTTTGGACTTTGATGCCGCTGCACTGAAACAAAACTTAGAAGCGTTAGTGGCTGACTTAAAAAAAGCGAAGCCGGTTTCTGCTAAAGGTGTTTATTTTCGTAAGCTTTCACTGTCCAGCACAATGGGGCCTGGACTGGCTATAGACCTAAGCAGTTTTAACGTGTAAAATGTGCTCCAATTTCTGAACGGCTTTTGTTCAAAGTTGGCCAGAAACCGCCGATTCCTCTGGGTTTCGGCGGTATGGTTCTTTGGGTCTCCCTGAGGGGTGATCGTCAAAGACCGTAGGTGCCGATGGCTTAATTTCCTACGTAGACGATGTAAGCCTGAGAAGGAATTTTTTTCCTGATCCTGACGACATCGTAAATATCAATAACGATACAGAAGGAATGTGCGTATGGCATTGAGACTAGAGGGTAAGAAAGCTGTTGTAACGGAAGTTGCTGCAGTTGCAAATAGCGCCCTTTCAGTTGCTGTTGCCGACTATCGTGGTCTGACCGTGGGTGAGATGAATCTCCTGCGTAAGGACGCACGTAACAGTGGCGTATATTTGCGTGTTGTAAGAAATACGCTCGCGCGTCGAGCGGTTGAAGGTACCGAGTTCGAATGTTTGAAAGATCAGTTGGTTGGACCAACTGTACTGGCTTTCTCTCGGGATGAGCCTGGTGCGGCAGCGCGTTTATTTTGGAACTTCCGTAAAACGCATAACCAGCTTGAAGTAACCGCTTTGTCGATCGGTGGCAAAACATTGGGTCCAGATCAATTGGAATCAATGTCAAAACTACCAACCAAAGACGAAGCAATTGCAACATTGATGCAAGTTATGAAAGCGCCTATTACCAAGTTCGTCCGGACAATGGCAGAGCCAACTGCGCAGGCAGTTCGTGCTTTTGCTGCGGTGCGCGACGCCAAGAAATAGTAGGGTTGTGTCAGACGGTTCATATTCAATTCAGATGGGTTGAATAAGTTCCCAGCATTAATTGAAAGGTTTTATTTTTTTATATTTCAGGAGAAAAAAATGGCAATTACAAAAGAAGATATTGTTCAAGCAGTTGCAGACATGTCCGTAATGGACGTATGTGAACTGGTCGAAATAATGGAAGAAAAATTTGGTGTTTCCGCAGCAGCGGCGGTTGCAGTTGCAGCACCTGCAGCGGGCGGCGATGCCGGCGTTGCAGCTGAAGAGCAAACTGAATTTGACGTTGTTCTTGAAAGCTTTGGCGATAACAAAGTTGGCGTTATTAAAGCGGTTCGCGCGATTACAGGTTTAGGTCTGAAAGAAGCGAAAGAAGCAGTTGAAGGCGCGCCAGCAACGTTGAAAGAAGGTGTTTCTAAAGATGAAGCGGAAGACATCAAGAAGCAGCTTGAAGAAGCCGGTGCAAAAGTTGCGCTGAAATAATCATTTCGCACAATAAACAAAGGCTGGCGGCCCTCGTGTCGTTGGCCTTTTTCTGTTGATTGATCGTGTAGATCGAATCAATGTCCTGGGTATTTTGCAGGGGAAGGCATAGATGTCATCATCATACTCTTACGCTGAGAAGAAACGTATTCGTAAAAATTTTGGTAAATTGGGCCAGGTATTGGAAATGCCCTATTTGCTTGAAACGCAGTTGCGTTCTTATCGTACTTTTTTGCAAGCATCGGCTGCAGTCGATAAACGCGACAACATTGGTTTGCAAGCGGCATTGAACTCCGTTTTCCCAATTAAAAATGCTGCAGGTACAGCCGAATTACAATATATCTCATACCGACTCGGTGAGCCTAAATTCGACGTGGAAGAATGTCGGACACGTGGTACAACCTACTCCACGCCATTGCAGGTGAAAATGCGTCTGGCGGTTTATGAGAAAGAAGGTCCGAAAGCAGGCACCATTAAAGACATCAAAGAGCAAGAAGTTTACATGGGTGAATTGCCTTTGATGACAGAAGACGGTTCGTTCGTGATTAACGGTACAGATCGTGTCATCGTGTCCCAATTACACCGTTCTCCGGGCGTGTTCTTTAGCCATGACAAGGGTAAAACGCATTCCACTGGGAAAATCCTCTATAACGCGCGTGTTATTCCTTATCGTGGATCTTGGTTGGATTTTGAATTTGATCCCAAGGATTTGCTGTACGTACGGATCGACCGTCGTCGTAAATTAGCCGCAACTATTATGTTGAAGGCACTGGGCTACAGTGTGCAAGAAATTCTCGATATGTTCTTCGATAGTACCGAAGTACAGTTTGATGAGAAAAAAGGTTATTCCATTGAATTTATTCCGGATAACTTCAAGGGTGAGCGTGTTGCTTTTGATGTCTTGGATACCAAAGGCAACGTACTAGTTGAGACCGGACGTCGGATTACAGCACGTCACGTGAAACAGCTGAATGAACAAAAAGTTAAGCGTCATGTCGTGCCAGAAGAATACCTGGTCGGTAAGGCATTATCTCGCGACATTATGGAAGGTGATGAAGTTGCGATTGCAGCGAATACCGAAATCACACAAGATATTTTAGATCACCTCAAAGCTTTAGGTGTGAATAAGTTCCCGATTTTGTTCACTAAAGAATTGGATGTTGGACCATATATTTCTGACACTTTACGTGCAGATCCAACACGTAACCGTTTAGAAGCTTTGGTAGAAATTTATCGCATGATGCGTCCTGGTGAGCCGCCAACGCCTGAGTCTGCTGATACTTTGTTTAAACAACTGTTCTTCATGGAAGATCGTTACGATCTTTCCGAAGTCGGTCGTATGAAGTTTAATCGCCGTGTGGGTGTTGGTGACGGTAACGATAAAGGCTCAGGTATTTTGAGCAAAGAAGATATCGTTGCAGTCATGAAAGTTCTAATTGACATTCGTAATGGTCATGGCCAAATCGATGATATCGATCATTTGGGTAACCGTCGGGTACGTAGTGTCGGTGAAATGACAGAAAACCAATTCCGTATTGGTCTCGTGCGTGTAGAACGTGCGGTACGTGAGCGTTTAGGTTTGATCGATCGTGAGCAGATGATGCCGCAGGATTTGGTGAATGCGAAGCCAATTGCCGCTGCCGTGAAAGAATTTTTTGGCTCCAGCCAATTGTCCCAGTTTATGGACCAAAATAACCCGTTGTCTGAAATTACGCATAAGCGTCGTGTGTCTGCATTGGGTCCAGGTGGTTTGACACGTGAACGTGCTGGTTTTGAGGTGCGTGATGTGCATCCAACGCATTACGGTCGTGTGTGCCCAATTGAAACGCCGGAAGGTCCAAACATTGGTTTGATCAACTCAATGGCGTGTTTTGCGCGCACTAACCAGTTTGGCTTCTTAGAAACACCTTATCGTAAAGTTGAAAAAGGTGTGGCGACTGATGAATTAGCGTATTTATCCGCAATTGAAGAAGGTAACTTCATGATTGCGCAGGCCAGTGCAACTCTGGATAAAAATAATCGCTTGGTCGATGAGCTGATTCCTTGCCGTCACCGCGGTGAATCTTTGTTTTCAACCGCTGATGAAGTGCAATACATGGATGTGGCGGCGAACCAAATGGTATCGGTCGCGGCTTCATTGATTCCTTTCTTAGAGCATGATGATGCTAACCGTGCGTTGATGGGATCCAACATGCAACGCCAAGCTGTACCAACACTGAAAGCGCAGAAGCCTTTAGTCGGCACCGGTATGGAGCGTCATGTGGCTATTGATTCCGGCACGGGTGTGGTTGCTAAACGCTGCGGTATGGTTGATTCAGTCGATGCCGGTCGTATTGTGGTACGCGTGAACCATGATGAGATTCAAGATGATCAGCCGTGGGTTGATATTTACAACCTGACAAAATTCAGACGCTCTAACCACAATACTTGTATTAACCAACGTCCTTTGGTTAAGCCAGGTGATGTGATTGAGCGCGGCGATTTTATTGCGGATGGTTCTAGTACCGACATCGGCGAGTTGGCATTGGGCCAAAACCTGTTGGTTGCGTTTATGCCGTGGAATGGTTTCAACTTTGAGGATTCGATTCTGATCTCCGAGCGTTTGGTGCAGGAAGATCGATTCACCACCATCCATATTGAAGAATTAACCTGCATTGCGCGTGACACTAAATTAGGTCCAGAGGAAATTACAGCGGACATTCCTAATGTGAGTGAAAGTGCGTTATCCAAATTGGACGAAACTGGTGTGGTTTACGTCGGTGCAGAAGTTAAACCAGGCGACATTTTGGTGGCTAAAATTACGCCAAAAGGTGAGTCCCAACTGACACCTGAGGAGAAACTACTGCGTGCTATCTTTGGTGAAAAAGCCTCTGATGTAAAAGATTCTTCTTTGCGTGCCTCCACAGGTGTCACTGGTACGGTCATTGATGTACACGTCTTCACACGTGATGGCGTTGAAAAAGATGAGCGAGCACGTGAGATTGAAGCAGCGGAATTGGTTCGAGCGAAGAAAGATTTGCGTGAAGAGTACCAAATCATTGAAGAAGCCGTTTACCAACGCATTGCAGGTCTACTAAAAGACCAAACTGCCTCTGCGGCTGGCGCAGGTCTTAAGAAAGGTGACAGTATTACTGAGGCGCAATTAGAGAAAATTGCGCGTGAAGATTGGTTTAAGCTTAAGGTTGCTGACGACAGCGTAGTCGCGGCACTAAAAGAAGCCAAAGCTCAGTTAGATAGTCATCGTCAAGATTACGACGAAAAGCTGAAAATCAAGCAAGCTAAAATCACCCAAGGTGATGACTTGTCTCCAGGTGTTTTGAAAATCGTTAAGGTTTACGTGGCCGTGAAACGCCGCGTGCAACCGGGCGACAAAATGGCCGGGCGTCATGGTAACAAAGGGGTTATCTCACGCATTTTGCCGGTGGAAGATATGCCTTATATGGCGGATGGTACGTCGGTCGATATCGTGCTGAACCCATTGGGTGTGCCATCGCGGATGAACGTTGGGCAGATTTTAGAAACCCATTTGGGTCTGGCTGCGCGTATGTTAGGTCGTAAGATTGATGACATGTTGGCGGTGAAGTCTAAGCCCAAGGCTGTGCGTGAATTTTTGACCAAAATGTACAACCAAGATGCGACTGCGTATCCGTGCGATCTCGCGAAATTTTCGGATGATGAAGTGATGACCTTAGCGGGTAATCTGCGTGATGGTGTGCCGATGGCAACACCGGTATTTAACGGTGCAACAGAAGCCGAAGTGAAACGGATGCTGAAACTCGCTGATATGCCAGAGAGTGGTCAGGTGACGCTTTATGATGGTCGCAGTGGTATGCCATTTGATCGTCCAGTAACCGTTGGTTATATGTACATGCTGAAGTTGAATCACTTGGTTGATGACAAAATGCATGCACGTTCGACCGGTTCATACAGTTTGGTAACCCAGCAACCATTGGGTGGTAAAGCCCAATTTGGGGGTCAACGTTTTGGTGAGATGGAAGTCTGGGCATTAGAAGCTTATGGCGCTGCATACACCTTGCGTGAAATGCTGACCGTTAAGTCGGATGACGTCGCTGGTCGAACCAAAATGTATAAAAACATTGTGGATGGCGAACATAGAATGGATGCGGGTGTGCCTGAGTCATTTAACGTGTTAACCAAGGAAGTGCGTGCACTGAGTCTTGATATTGAATTAGATTCAGACGCTGAATAAAGAAACATTATTGCGGAAATAAATCTGTGTTGGGCGTTCACTGTGGGCGCCCATGCTGATCAACGGTGAATGGGAGCAAGAACTTGAAAGACTTACTAGGCCTGATCAAACAACGTAGCAAAGCACGACACTTTGACAAAATCAAAATCTCTTTGGCATCGCCAGAGATGATTCAGTCGTGGTCATATGGCGAAGTCAAAAAACCAGAAACAATTAACTACCGGACGTTCAAACCAGAACGTGATGGTTTGTTTTGTGCGAAGATCTTTGGCCCCGTCAAAGACTACGAATGCTTATGTGGTAAGTATAAGCGTTTGAAACACCGCGGTATCATTTGTGAGAAATGCGGTGTTGAAGTCACCCAAAGCAAAGTGCGTCGTGAGCGCATGGGGCATATTGATTTGGCAAGTCCAGTCGCACATATTTGGTTTTTGAAATCTTTACCGTCTCGTATTGGTTTGTTGTTGGATATTACGTTGCGTGATATTGAGCGTGTGTTGTATTTCGAATCTTACATTGTGGTAGATCCGGGTATGACGCAACTGACCCGCGGTCAACTGTTGACCGAGGAAGGTTACTTAGACGCCTTAGAAGAATATGGCGATGAATTCGAAGCATTGATGGGTGCTGAAGCAGTTCAAAAAATGCTGAGAACCATTAATGTCAAAGAAGAAATTGCATTATTGCGTGAAGAATTGCCAGGCATTACGTCCGAAACCAAATCAAAGAAAGTTGCCAAACGTTTGAAGCTGTTAGAAGCATTCGATCGTTCTGGTAATGAACCTTCTTGGATGATTCTGACTGTTTTACCGGTATTACCACCAGATTTGCGTCCTTTGGTTCCGTTGGATGGTGGTCGTTTTGCGACGTCTGATTTAAATGATTTGTACCGCCGTGTGATCAACCGTAACAACCGTCTCAAGCGTTTGTTAGAGTTGAATGCACCCGACATCATCGTGCGCAACGAGAAGCGTATGCTGCAAGAAGCGGTTGACGCACTGCTAGACAACGGTCGTCGTGGTCGTGCTGTTACAGGCTCGAACAAGCGTGCATTGAAATCTTTGGCTGACATTATCAAAGGTAAGCAAGGTCGTTTCCGTCAAAACCTCTTGGGTAAACGGGTAGATTATTCCGGTCGTTCCGTCATCGTGGTAGGTCCAACATTGCGTCTACACCAATGCGGCCTACCAAAGAAAATGGCATTGGAATTGTTCAAGCCATTTATTTTCAGCAAGCTGGAGAAACGTGAATTAGCCACGACGATTAAAGCTGCGAAGAAAATGGTTGAACGCGAAGAAGCGGTCGTTTGGGATATCCTCGATGAAGTGATTCGCGAGCATCCTGTGTTACTGAACCGGGCACCAACGCTTCACCGTTTAGGTATTCAAGCATTCGAGCCAGTGTTAATTGAAGGTAAAGCCATTCAATTACATCCACTGGTCTGTGTGGCTTATAACGCCGATTTTGATGGTGACCAAATGGCGGTGCATGTGCCACTGACCATCGAAGCACAGTTAGAATCTCGTGCGTTGATGATGGCAACTAACAACATTTTACATCCGGCCAATGGTGAACCGATTATCTGTCCGACACAAGATATCGTTTTGGGTCTTTACTACATGACCCGTGAGCGTGTGAACGCCAAAGGGGAAGGCAAGTACTTCGGTGGCGTGGACGAAGTGCGTTTGGCCTATGATATGCAAGCCGTTGAGCTGCACGCAAAAATTAAAGTGCGTTTGCCGAAGTCCAGCGATACAGAAGAAACTATGCTGGTCGATACAACGGTTGGGCGTGCTTTATTACACGAAATTCTACCTGCAGGTCTGCCATTTGAATTGCTGAACCAATGTTTGACCAATAAGGCCATCGCGAAGTTGGTCGACACGTGCTATCGGACGTTGGGCACCAAGGCGACAGTCGTATTTGCTGATCAGCTGATGTATACCGGGTTTAAATACTCAACTCTGTCTGGTATTTCGATTGGGATCAATGATTTGGTCATTCCAAAAGAAAAAGAATCCATCATTGAGCAAGCAGAAATTCAAATCAAAGACAACGCACAGCAATATGCATCTGGTTTGGTGACCGGCAGTGAGCGTTATAACAAAGCCATCGATATTTGGTCACGTGCCAATGAAGATATTTCTAAAGCCATGATGAGTGCGATTAGTACCGAAGAAGTGAAATCATCTGCGGGTAAAAAGGTGAAGCAAGCTTCCTTTAACTCGGTGTATATGATGGCGGATTCTGGTGCGCGGGGTTCTGCGGCGCAGATTCGTCAGTTAGCCGGTATGCGGGGTTTGATGGCGCGTCCAGACGGTAGCATCATCGAGACGCCGATTGTGGCGAACTTCCGTGAAGGTTTGAACGTATCGCAATACTTTATTTCGACTCACGGTGCGCGGAAAGGTTTGGCGGATACCGCATTGAAGACTGCAAACTCAGGTTATTTGACCCGTCGTTTGGTCGATGTGGCACAGGATGTGGTCGTCATCGAAGACGATTGTGGCACGACTGATGGCATGATCATGCAACCCATCATTGAAGGTGGTGATATTGTCGTTCCGTTGGAACAGCGTGTATTGGGTCGTGTTGTAGCTGAAGATGTCTTGCATCCTAAAGATGGCAAAGTATTGATTAAAGCCGGTACCTTGTTAGAAGAAGATCTGGTCAAAGACTTGGATGATATGGGTGTTGACCAGATTAAAGTTCGTTCGCCGATTAGCTGTCAAACACGTCGTGGTATTTGTGCCAAATGTTATGGCCGTGACTTAGGTCGAGGTCATTTGGTGAATTCCGGTGAGGCCGTTGGTGTGATTGCAGCGCAATCGATTGGTGAGCCAGGTACACAGCTGACCATGCGGACCTTCCATATTGGGGGTGCGGCGTCACAGAGTGCATTACAAAGCAATGTCCAAGTGAAAACAGCAGGTCAGGTTAAGTTGAATAACGTCAAAACCGTGACCAATTCCAAAGGCAATGCGGTGACGGTATCGCGTTCAGGTGAGTTGGTGGTGATTGACCAGCACGGCCGTGAGCGTGAGCGCTACAAGCTGCCATATGGTGCTGAGATTCCGGTTTCGGATGGCGCAAAAGTGAAGCCAGGTGAGGTAACAGCAACTTGGGATCCGCATACGCATCCGGTTGTCACAGAAGTGGCTGGTATCATTAAGTTCACGGATTTGGTTGAAGGTGTATCCATGCAGCGTAAAACCGATGAATTAACCGGTCTGACCAGCATTGTGATTACTGATCCAAAACAACAGCGTGCTTCAGGTAAAGAATTGCGTCCGACGATTCATTTGGTCGACGAATCAGGCAAAGAAGTCTGCTTTGCCAATACCAATGTGCCTGTGAGTTATTTCTTACCGGTTGGTGCGGTTGTATCGGTTGAAGATGGTGCACCTGTTGGTGTCGGTGATGTCTTGGCGAGAATTCCGCAAGAAGGCTCGAAAAACAAAGATATTACCGGGGGTCTGCCACGTGTAGCTGATCTGTTTGAAGCGCGTAAACCTAAAGATACTGCGGTGTTAGCAGAAGCTTCGGGTATCGTTAGCTTTGGTAAAGAGACCAAAGGTAAGCGTCGTCTATTGATTACGCCAGAAGGCGGCGGTGATCCATGTGAAATCATGATTCCAAAATGGCGTTACATCAACGTATTTGAAGGTGAGAATATCCAAAAAGGTGAGGTCATTTGTGATGGTCCTATGAGTCCGCACGATATCTTGCGTTTGAAAGGTGTATTCGCGTTAACCGAGTATTTGGTGAATGAGATTCAAGACGTTTACCGTTTACAGGGTGTGCGTATTGATGACAAACATATTGAAGTGATCGTGCGTCAAATGTTGCGTCGTGTTGAAGTGACTTCGATTGGTGACAGTAAACTGATCCAAGGCGAACAAGCTGATTATGTCAACGTGTTGGAAGAAAATGATCATCTGCAGCAGGCCGGTCAAATGACAGCCAAATACGATCGCGTGCTATTGGGTATTACTAAAGCCTCCTTGTTGACTGAATCGTTTATTTCAGCTGCGGCTTTCCAAGAAACCACACGTGTGCTGACTGAAGCCGCAGTGAATGGTCGTGTTGATACTTTGTTTGGCTTGAAAGAAAACGTAACGGTCGGTCGTTTAATTCCAGCCGGAACCGGTATGTTGCAACATCAGTTAGCGAAGCAAGCCGCTGAGCGTGAGCAAGCTGATTCTATGAAAGAAGTGACAGCTGAAGAAGTCGAAAGTGCTTTGAGTGCTGCGCTAAGTTCTGAGGAAGGTATGCCACCTGCCGACAGTGCGGATAAACCACAAGCCGGTGATCCTGCTTAAGCGTGCTATCATTTTGCATCGATTGTGATGTCAGTCGTATCGCAGTGTGATCTGCGGTACGACTCACACAACACTAAGGAGTAAAACATGCGTTTAGTATGGTTGATCGTAGCATTTGCTATTTTCCTGGTTGTGGTTGGTTTTGCGTTATTGAATGTTCAATTGGTAACAGCTAATTTTTATGTGATAGCTGTGCGTTGGCCGCTGTCTGCGTTTCTATTGATTTTCTTTGTCGTCGGTGGGCTATTGGGCTTTTTAGTCGGTTACTGTACCCGGAGTATCCGTAAAAAATCTGTCGTCCATCACTAAAAATCCGATGTCTATTATTGCCCTGATTCCGGCGTATAACCCGGACCATTTATTGCGTGATACGCTGGATGCCTTATCGGCTCAGGACGTTTTTACTCAAATTATTGTGGTGAATGATGGTAGTTACGAGTTAGAAAGTCAGGCATTACTGAACGAAATCCAATATTTACCCAAAGTGAAGCTACTGCTTCATTCAGTGAATTTGGGCAAAGGTGCGGCTTTGAAAACCGGTATTGATTACGTTAATGCGCGTTATGCAGAAGATTTATTGGGTGTAGTGACTTTAGGCGCGGATGGCCAACATCAAGCTGAGGATGTTTTAGCTGTAGCACAAGCACTGCAACAGCACCCAAAACAGCTTACGATTGGGGTGCGTCAGTTTGGCCGTGATGTACCCCTGAGTAGTCGTTTTGGCAATATTATGACTAAACATTGCTTCCGTTTTATGACCGGTAACGCAGTGTCGGATACGCAATCTGGCTTACGGGCTATTCCACGCTGTTTGTTTCAGCGGTTATTGAAATTGCGCAGCAGAGGCTATGAATTTGAATTGGATATGTTGATGGTAGCGCATCGATTAGAGGCTGTCCTAAAATGGGTATTTTTCTTGTTATGCATTCAATAAAATGCGGACGTTTTAGATTTGTAGGGTGCTATGAAACCTCACATCCTTAAAAACCATATGGGTATGTGCGCAGTACACGAGTAATGCACATGTGACGACAGCTGACAATTGATGTTCTACCATGATATTT
>CAZIIK010000026.1:0-7037 GCA_964539235.1 uncultured Gammaproteobacteria bacterium
AATCACTCGGGTATACCTTTTCCATGGCTTGTGTGCTGCATATCACGTGACAAATCGGTATTATGACCCTGCACATCCCAAAAATCCGCATCTGTTTGAATGCATAACAAGAAAAATACCCATTTTCGGACAGGCTCTTAGCGAATGTATTCGAACCGAGCTGGCCACAACAAGATGTGTTGCAGTACTTACAGCAAAATCTGTAAGCTGCAATCTTCTCAGAAATTCATCAACAAAAGCAGTGTCGTTCGCGGCACTGATTTTTTATTGCTGTTGCACAATCACTGCAACATTTCATTCTGCGGTTGCACCAGAAGCAATTTCAGTAGAAGAGGGCACCACATCAATATGCAATTCACCGCTTTTCTGTTGACAGTATGCTGCGTTGAGCTGACTGTTATTGATGACTTGCCCCGTTGTTGATAATGGCACCGCTGCTCCGCCTGAACAGCCTGTATACGAAACGGTGTAGTCACTGGTAGCGCCATTACCATAATCTAATACGACATCGGTTGACTGGTTTTTACCGTCGACAGATTCCGCACTGACTACATAAGGCTCGTCCGTATTACTCTCCAAAGAGAGGGGAGTTGATAAACGCAATCCAGCAGAGGTTTGACTGGCCAATTCATCTATTTGCAATGTCGCAATGGGTTGCGCATTGGAGCTTAAACTTTGTTCTACATGTGCACTAATCTGGGTAATGACTCTAACCTGCGCATAGTTGCCAACTTGTTCGGTTTGTGGAGAAAATGCTTAAACCATAGGCACTGAGCAGCCAAGTAAACTGGCACCAATCAATAGACGACATATATTGATATTCATTAAATCCTCACTCTAATATGAACTGGCTGATGCTCATATAACTTGATCCAGCCATAGGCAATACGATAAATAATCCAAATAAAGTTAACGATGCCTAGCCCAACGCCAATCGCCATAAAAATAAATCCGATACCAATAAATAATGTGGCAAACCCTAGCCAAAACAGTAGGGCACTGACAACAGTCCACAGTAATGCATAAGAAAAAGTATGAATCTGCCACGTCGCATGCGTATATAACAACGGATCATGCATCACCTCTTTGCGCTTCATTAAGCCAATGATAAAGGCAATAACCCAGGTGAGCAGGGTAAAATACCCGAGCACCTGTAGTAGATAACACACGTGCCAAATCATTGGGTCAGAGACCAGTAAACCATCTTGTTCGTGACTTTTCATGGAAATACACCAGCGGCGATTAAAACGCAGCATAGTGTATATGAAAGCTAGAGAGAAGTCTTATAACGCTCGTCTTTCAATCTCATGATCTATGGCGGTACTGACGAAAATATGCTGCTTCGAGTTTCCAATTCCCATAGAATCCGATACTATGCTGCTAACCAATAATATCTCACTCAATATTCATGCGAATTCCATACACATGGCTCCGGCCTTTATTGTTCCAACTCCCCACTGAAACGGCACATAATCTATCTCTTACGGCTATCAGTCGTTTACATCTTTGGGGTCTATTACGTTTTTGGCTGCGCCAAACACAATTGCCACAAAAGCCAATTAAGTTAGCCGGAATTACGTTTCCCAATGCAGTTGGACTCGCAGCTGGTTTGGATAAAAATGGCGAGCATATCGCGGCTTTAGCTGCACTAGGCTTTGGGTTTATTGAAGTCGGCACGGTTACGCCAAAGCCACAACCTGGCAACCCCAAGCCACGACTCTTTCGTTTGAAAACACACAACAGCCTGATCAACCGTATGGGCTTTAATAACCAGGGGATTGATTATTTAATTGAACAATTAGAACGCACAGACTATTCAGGCGTATTGGGTATTAATATCGGTAAGAATGCCGCAACCCCCATTGAAAAGGCTGTAGAGGACTATGTGATTTGTTTACGCAAGGCTTATCGCCATGCCAGTTATATAACGATTAATATTTCCTCACCCAACACTGAAAATCTGCGTGATTTGCAAAGTGGTGAGTTGCTCAGTGAATTACTGAGCACATTGAAACAAGAACAAGCCCACTTGGCCAAACAACACGACCGCTGGGTACCCCTTTTTGTCAAAGTCGCACCTGATTTAGATCATCAGCAGATTGCAATGGTTGCCAATACGATTTGTGAGCAGGGCATTGAAGGTTTAATTGCAACCAATACCTTGGTTAAACGTGATCACCTCAGTCATGTACCAGGCATCGACGAAACAGGCGGTATTAGTGGTCATCTGATTAAAGCCACATCCCGAAAAGTAATTGCAGAATTTCGCCAAGCATTAGGGCCAGACTTTCCCATTATTGGTGTTGGCGGCATTCACTCAGCCGCAGATGCGCTCCAACATCTGCAAGCTGGCGCCAATCTGGTGCAACTTTATACAGGGCTCATTTACGAAGGGCCTGATTTAATAAGGCAGATTCAAGTAAATCTCAGTAAAACCCCAGTCAGCCAATAGAATTAATAAGCTGGCAATCACGATCGACCAAGTAATGGTTTTAGGCACATGACGTGGTTGCAGGTGAGGGCGGATATAACCAGCAACCTCAGATACCAACAGTGTAATCAACATAAAACCCAAACTGCGATAAACGCTCACAACTAATGGATAACTCCAAAATTGGTGGTAATCGAAAATGCTCGGCGCAATGGCCATTAGGAACTGACCACAGCTTGTATATAAGTGATATGAATCATGCACACTGGCCACCACGTCCGATACAACCAATGCTGTTGCTGTGCCCACAATATTCAGTAAAGGCGCTGCCAATAGCGCTGCAATTGCTGCTGGTAGAAAGTTCCACATCAGTGGCGAAATACTCAAGGTACGTAATAAATCATTTTGCTGCGTTGCCTGCATCATCGCAATCTCGCCGGTATAACTACCACCAATACGACCTACTAATAAAAGACCGGTGAGTAGGGGACTTAACTGCAATACAAAGGTCTGCATAATCACAAGTTCAAATAGCTGCTTCTTAATCATGGGCATATATTTAACACCCATCTCTTTGATATCAGGTGCGATCAAGTGGTAACCAATTCTTTGCCAGAAACTTAAATCAGCTTGGCCAATGTATTGTTCTAGCATTTGGACTAAATCAAACTTATGCATCAATTGCAAAAATAACATGCTAATGGCCAGTCCAGTCGCCACAAAGGCAAAAACAATCATTGGCAGTGAAATACCAAAATAATCACCAAAACGCCGTATCAAGCGCACACTAAAACGCCACTTAGGTAGCCATTTTTTTGAAGCATCGACCGGTCGACGTGCACGGGCTTCTAAGGTCAATTCTGCGCCAGGTGTTACGAGCAACTCTCCGTAATGTGTTTCATGTGTGATCAGAATAAAACTTTGACCTTTTTGCTTCAGGCGATTTAAGACATCAATAATGCCTTGGACTGTTTCAGCGTCTAAGCCGACAAAAGGTTCGTCCAATACGATGACATGTTTTTGTTGTGCCACAATTTGCGCTAAAGCTGCACGACGCAGCATACCACCACTGAGTTGACCCGGTTTTTTATAGCCATCTGCCTCAGATAAACCGACGGCTTTAATATATTTACGCACGGTTTTACGGTCACAGGACAGGTTGGCACGATTGCGTGCCAACGCAATGTTTTCATAAACATTCAAGGTATCCAGTAATACACCTTGCTGAAATAGAACGCCGATTTGTTCTTTGACTGGAATATCTTCCTGCCAAGAAATATCTAATTGAGCGCCTGATAGCTTATCTAAGCGCGAGATACCATTAATTAATGAAGTCTTACCACACCCAGAAGTACCTTTTAGCCAAAAACATTCACCGGATGAAATCGAAAACTCAACGGTTTTATTCTGGACAATTAATTGGTCTGGATCATGGCCGGAAACCTTATGTTATTCAAGGGCTTACTAAAGATCTCTATGGTCAGCATACCCCAAAACCGAACCCATTAATTCGCATAATATATATTATGTTAAATTAACAAAAGAACCTAAAAGCTTCCGCGCTCAATGTAATGTTGAACGTTTTAAGTCACGATAAAAATTCTCGTGGACCCCTAATGTAACCAACAACCTTTCAGCAGGCTTCCACTCATATGCTAACAGATATAATTGTCGGTCAATTTTGAACTTATAAACATAAACCCCTGACAGCTCGCCTTTTTCTTCCTGTCCGATTTCTGGATTATTGATAATCGTTTGAATGGCCTGATTAACTGATGCTATTTGTTGCTTGTGCAATCTTTTATACACTCGCTTAAATGCTGGCATTTGTTTGACTGTGATGGTTACCATGCATTTAAGCCTCGTCAAACTCAAAGGGCTCAGCCAAAGAACGATCCGTGTTTTTAGAGATCAATAACTCTTTCACAAATTCAATTGGCAAGTCTGGATTTTCCAATGCACACTTGCCAATAAGGGCCCAAAACTCTATCTGACCAGGTATTGAACGTCTTTCAGCACGTGCAACATATTTTGCTTCCTGGTAAATTTCTTCACTGATACGAATTGGCATTCCCATATAAAACCTACAAATGTAACAATTAACTACATTTGTAGTATATCATGAACTGACCTTAATACAACTTATGCACCAGGCACCACTTGGCATTGCAGAACAGGACCACTATTTGTATAGGTAATTCCCATCACATAGACCGTAATTTTGATGAGCCCTGCATACTGCGCCAAATCAAGTGCTTGATAGTTATTGGTATAACACTGCCAAGTGTATTGCTTGCCCGATGGCGTCCAAGCCATCATACCAACCGTATTAACTTTATTATCTTTGGTCCCAGTCAAATCAATGGGGCCAAAGTCTCGGGATAATCCAAGTAGTTTTTTAACTGGTTCTTTTTTGCCTACTTCAAACCCATGGTAATGTAAATAAACCTCTGCCTGTGTTATTTTAACGGCTGGACCTGGGATTAATTTGGACTGCGTCAAAATAGTATTTTTGAATGTAATATCAGTTCCACCATAAGCACTGGCCATGCCTAGAACACCGATACCTAAGCTCATTAAGCCAATACCTATCCTGCTTATTAGCCATTTGATTTTTTTCATTGCTACACTTCATTGCGAATCATAAAGACCGATAAATTATACATTTATATTAAGATTTATCAATAATAATATTTTTATATACCTATAAATACATTTATAACTTTAAATATACTGGCTTTCCTATTTGACGAGCGCCCCTATTCACTGGATACTGTGACACTTTTAAAGTTCCGACTCATACTGAAAGGTTTAACTATTATGCGAATCTTGCACACCATGTTGCGTGTCACAAATCTAACCCGCTCAATTGAATTTTATACACAAATCCTCGGCATGAAGTTACTTAGACAAAAAGACTATCCTGAGGGTCGCTTTACCCTCGCCTTCTTAGGATTTGGCGATGAAGCGCATGAGGCAGTGATTGAACTGACTCATAACTGGGATACCGACCAATATGAACATGGTAACGCCTTTGGCCATATTGCGATTCAAGTTAACGATGTCTACGCTGCCTGCGAAAGAATTAGCGCTGCAGGCGGTCATGTGGTTAGGCCGGCAGGTCCAATGAAACACGGCTCAACGATTCTAGCTTTCGTTCAGGATCCTGATGGCTACATGATAGAACTGTTAAGCTGAGCAAATAAATATGCAGGAATATTGGACTGTTTTGGGTTGGGTATTACTGATTGTTGGCGCCCATATGGTGGTTCTGGTTGGCATACGCCTTTGGTTCAACCGCATGGACCGCCAGCAAGGAAATAAACAGAAATGAATCTAAACACCATCAAGCCCAATAGTGAAAAAGCCCTATTCTTGGCCAAAAGGCAACTGCCTGAATTGGTTTATGATGCCGTTAATTTAGAAGGCATTCACTACACACTGCCTGAAGTACAGACTTTATTAGACGGCATCACGGTGGGTGGACACCGACAGAATGATCAAATCATTACGCTAAACCAAGCGAATGCCTGGCAATTTTTATTTGATAGCATTCACGATAAAACGTTCAATCTTTCAAAGGATTTTTGCTGCCAATTACACAAAGTTGCAGCCCAAACAGAAGCGCTAACTTGGGGCGAATTTAGAACAGGCGGCGTTACTATTGCAGGTTCGCCTTATACCCCACCCATAGCGTCTGAATTAAATAACCATTGGCGGGCACTTTGCCAACAATTAACAGGCATTAACGATCCATATGATCAAGCCATTTATTTATTCCTACAAATGGCACGGCACCAGTTTTTCTATGATGTAAACAAACGTATGGGACGCTTTATGATGAACGGCCTATTGCTGCAGTCAGGCTATCCGGTAATCAATCTTCCCGCAAGCCAACAAGAAACCTTCAATACACTGATGCTTGATTTCTATGTATCCAATGATACGGAGCCCATGACTGAATTCATGAAGAACTTTTTGGACCCTAGAATTATTGACATTATGTCCGAGTAGTTCGGGCCAACACACTCAACCCAGCCAAACATAATAAGGCAACTGCCAAGCCCCAATAGACCTAGCGCATGCCAAACAGCATCACCCAAAACCCACTGGTTAGCGTACCTAGGCCTAAAGCTAAATTCAGCCACACACCGGTAACGCCTGTTACACAACCCATTTGTTGTTCAGCTGTATCTTTTTTGATTAAATAACTATACAAGGTGAAATTAATACCCGTTCCGAAAACCAGTAATATTGCCGAGCAATACAACCAGATAATTGACCAAGCACTCTGAAAAGCAGCAAACAAAAAAGCGCCGGCACTTAAAAAAACAAAACCTAACGCTATCCATAAAGCGGGAGATTTAATATCTGTTTTTTGGCTTAATAAAAATGCTGTCGCCACAGCCCCAATCCCTTCTAGTCCCATGTATACACCCAAAACTTCTGGATGCGTTGGTAACACATGGAGTTAATGTCAAATCTGGTGTATGGGATGGTTAAGCGGCCTTCCTGTTTATCTGTTCACTAACCAATTCTCCATCTTTGAATTCTACATTGTCGGCGACCAATGTTAAAAACTTAAATCCCCTGATTTTTCTCCAGC
>CAZIIK010000027.1:0-7493 GCA_964539235.1 uncultured Gammaproteobacteria bacterium
TGCATGAAAATTAGTCTTTTTGGCTTGTGATGATCAAATTTGCATCAAAAATCCAAATGTAGAGTGCATTACGGTAGCATGCTGAAAAATGCCTTTAACAAAGGCTTGGCCGAAGGCAGAAGCTTCTCGGGTACCCTCTGATATAAGTTCTCATTGCAACAGTTTCACTTTTTATTGTTTGCCCTCTGCAGGGGATTTTCGTTTAGTGCGTTTGGGGGGCTTCTTGTTGTAATCAAACGCTAATTGATCTGTTTCAACGGTGACTTTCACCATACCACCATCTGCTAGGCAGCCGAATAATATCTCATCCGCCAACACTTTTTTGATGTTTTCTTGAATCACACGCGCCATTGGTCGTGCACCCATTTTTTCATCATAGCCATGCACTGCCAGCCAATCTTTGGCTGCAGTATCCACTTCAAGCGAAACACCGTTTTCATCCAGTTGCCCTTGTAGTTGAGCAATGAATTTATCCACCACATTACGCACATCTTCTGGAGCTAAAGCTTTAAATTGTACGACGCCATCTAAGCGGTTACGGAATTCAGGTGGAAAAGCTCGGTTGATAACAGCCATGCTGTCTGTGGAATGATCTTGTTCGGTAAATCCAATTGAGCTGCGGCTGCCTTCAAAGGCACCAGCATTGGTGGTCATGATAATGATTGTATTGCGGAAATCAGACTTACGACCATTGCTATCCGTCAGTGCGCCAGCATCCATTACTTGCAAGAGTAAATTAAACACATCGGGATGAGCTTTTTCCAATTCGTCTAACAGTAAAACGCAATATGGATGTTTGGTAACTGCATCAGTCAGCAAACCGCCTTTATCATGGCCAACGTATCCCGGGGGTGCACCGATTAAACGTGCAACAGAATGCGCTTCCATGTATTCCGACATGTCAAACCGTACCAGCTCAATGCCCAGTAAGCGTGCCAGTTGTTGTGTGACTTCAGTTTTACCCACGCCAGTCGGGCCTGCTAACAGAAAACTGCCCCAAGGCTTATGCATATCTCGTAAACCTGCGCGTGCCAGTTTAATCGTAGCCACTAATTGCGTGATGGCGTGATCTTGGCCATAGACCATCATTTTCAGATCGCGTTCTAAATGTTGCAATGTGGCTTTATCTGAACTGGAGACTGAACGCGCTGGAATACGCGCGATTTTGGCAATCATTTCTTCAATGTCTGCAACTTCAATACGTTTTTTGCCTTTCTCCCCTTTTAGACGCTGATAGGCACCCACTTCATCAATCACATCAATGGCTTTATCCGGTAAGAAACGTTCCGTGATGTGTTTAGCGGCTAAATCAGCAGCAGCCCGCAACGCTTTTTCTTGATACTTCACCTGATGATGCTTTTCGAAATATGGCTTTAGGCCTTTCAAGATTTCAAAGGTTTGATCAACCGTAGGTTCTTCGACATCAATTTTTTGGAAACGACGTGCCAAAGCATGATCTTGTTCAAAGATACTGCGATATTCACGGTATGTCGTGGAACCAATGCAACGCAGTTCTCCTGTCGATAGCAAAGGCTTAATTAAATTGGATGCATCCATGACACCGCCGGAGGCAGCTCCTGCGCCAATAATGGTGTGAATCTCATCGATAAATAAAATCGCTTGTTTCTCTTTTTGCAGTTGTTTTAAAACCGACTTGAAACGTTTTTCAAAATCTCCCCGATATTTCGTGCCTGCCAATAGCGCACCCAAATCCAGAGAATAGACAATAGCATCCTCAATTACTTCCGGGACTTTGCCATCGACAATTAATTTAGCTAAGCCTTCCGCAATCGCTGTTTTACCAACGCCGGCTTCACCGACTAATAACGGGTTGTTTTTGCGGCGACGGCAGACAATTTGCACAACACGATCAACTTCTGCCTCTCGGCCGATTAATTCGTCAATCTTACCTTTCGAGGCGCGGTGGTTTAGGTTAACGGTATAAAGTTGTAAAGGAGATTTATCACCACTACTTTCACTGGGTGACAGCATTTCGCTATAGTTGGGTTGTAAATCTCCGGCACCACCATCAATGTCATCGCGTGTTTTGCGTACCACGCCATGTGATAGGTAATTGACGACATCTAGACGATTGATGCCTTGTTGTCGCAGGAAATAAACCGCTTGGCTATCTTGTTCACTAAAAATAGCAACCAATACATTGGCGCCAATCACTTCTGTACGGCCAGAAGATTGCACATGAAATACAGCGCGTTGCAGAACACGTTGAAAGCCGAGCGTGGGTTGCGTTTCTTTATCCATTTCAGCTTCAGGCAAGACAGGCGTGGTATCGTCTAAGAATTGACGCAGATCGGCCTTAAGTTGGTCAGTATCAGCGTTACAGGCTTGTAGAACTTCCACGACACCATTGTTATGCAGTAAGGCATAGAGCAGGTGTTCAACCATCAGGTATTCATGTCGCTTGACCTTGGCTTCCTTAAATGCATTGTTCAAGGTGATTTCTAAGTCTTTGCTTAACATCTATTCACTTCCTTCCAGTCTTTTCATGCGGCATAACAGAGGATGTTCATGTTCACGTGCCCATGAAATTACTTGCATGACTTTGGTTTCTGCTAAATCTTTTGTAAATAGCCCACAGACGGCTTCGCCAGCATGGTGGACTTGTAGCATCAGTTGGGTCGCCTGTTTACGGTCTTTACCAAAAAAACGCATTAAGGCTTCGACGACAAACTCCATAGGCGTGTAATCATCATTGAGCATTAATACTGCGTATGTGCCGGGCGGCCCTGGCTGCAAATCCAACCAATCTTGTACCATTGGTTGCGTGGGTGTTTCTACACATTCAGCTTTCATCGGAGGATTGTAGTTAATAATTAATGTCACGCCAGCGTGCACATATTAGGATTCGCTACCTTATCATTCAGCCAATAAAAAGGCCATACTGCTTAAAAGTAGTACGGCCTTTGGTCTGTATATCTATCGATATTACATATTTTGAATGATGGCATCACCAGATGCTGAGCAACTGAGCAAAGTAGCATCATCCATGAGGCGTTCAAAATCATATGTGACGGTTTTCGCTTGAATGGCTTTTTCAATGCCGGCGATGATCAGATCTGCTGCTTCAAACCAACCTAAATGGCGCAGCATCATTTCAGCGGAAAGAATCAAAGAACCTGGGTTCACTTTATCCTGACCGGCATATTTAGGTGCAGTTCCATGCGTCGACTCAAAAATCGCTACGCCGTCGCCAATATTCGCGCCTGGCGCAATACCAATGCCGCCTACTTGTGCAGCTAATGCATCTGATACGTAATCGCCATTCAAGTTTAATGTGGCAATCACGCTGTATTCCTTCGGACGCAGGAGAATTTGTTGTAAGAACGCATCTGCAATCACATCTTTGATAATGATTTCTTGGCCAGTTTTAGGATTCTTCAAGCTACACCATGGACCACCATCCAGTAATTTGGCACCAAATTCTTCACGGGCAACGTGATAACCCCAATCTTTAAAGGCACCTTCAGTAAATTTCATGATGTTACCTTTATGCACCAAGGTGACAGAATCACGGTTATTGTCGATGGCATATTGAATCGCGGCACGGACCAAACGACGCGTACCCTGTTTGGAAACGGGTTTAACACCGAGACCACAATGTTGTGGGAAACGGATTTTGGTTACGCCCATTTCATTCTGTAAGAAATTCAATACTTTCATGGCTTCTGGAGAATCTGCCTGCCATTCAATCCCCGCATAAATATCTTCTGAGTTTTCACGAAAAATCACCATATCGGTGTCTTGTGGGCGTTTTAATGGGCTGGGTGTTCCTGCAAAATAGCGCACCGGACGGCAGCATGTGTACAGATCTAACATCTGACGCAAAGCGACGTTTAAAGAACGAATACCACCACCCACAGGTGTCGTCATTGGGCCTTTAATGGATACCACATATTCTTTTGCAGCTGCCAATGTTTCATCCGGCAGCCAGACATCTTGGCCGTAAAGCTGCGTGGATTTTTCACCGGCATAAATTTCCATCCAAGCGATTTTACGCGCATTGTCATATGCTTTTTCAACCGCGGCATCTACTACTTTTTGCATCACAGGTGTGATATCAACACCAATGCCATCCCCTTCGATAAAAGGAATAATGGGATGGTTCGGAACATTCAATGAACCGTCAGTATTGGTGGTGATCTTTTCACCTGCAGGAACTTGGATTTTGTCATATGACATGATGATACGTGCCTCTCTTGAGCTGATATTGAAGGGGTGCGATTCTATATTAATTTTGTATGTAATAACACTGGCTCTACAAAAGCATTCTAACCGCACCCATGATACAATCCGGCAAATTTTTTGATCAGTATGATTCATGACCACCCCACATATTGTCGTTGGCATGTCCGGCGGCGTTGACTCTTCTGTTACAGCCCATTTGCTTAAGCAACAAGGTTACCGTGTGACCGGCGTTTTCATGAAAAATTGGGAAGAAGACGACACAGATCAATATTGTTCAGCAGCACAAGATATCGCCGATGCTCAAGCAGTCTGCGACGCGCTGGATATTGAGCTTAAAACCATCAACTTTGCCGCGGAATACTGGGATAACGTGTTTGAATATTTCCTGGCGGAATATGGTGCTGGCCGTACGCCGAATCCCGATATTTTATGCAATCAAGAAATTAAATTTAAGGCGTTCCTAGAATATGCCAAGTTGCTACAAGCCGACTTGATTGCCACCGGCCATTATGCTCGCATTGATCAATCTGAGGGCACTGCCCTACTCAAAAAGGGTTTAGATCCACAAAAAGATCAAAGTTATTTTTTGCATCGACTCAATCAAACTCAGTTAAGCAGCAGCCTGTTTCCACTGGGGGATTATTGCAAAACTGAAATTCGCCGCATTGCCCAAGCAATCGGCTTACAGAATCATGCTAAAAAAGACAGCACTGGTATTTGTTTCATTGGCGAACGCAAATTCAAAACATTTTTAGCGCAATATTTACCAGCTCAGCCAGGAGATATGATCACTTTAACGGGCCAAGTGATTGGTCAACATGATGGATTGATGTATTACACTATCGGTCAACGTCAGGGGCTCAATATTGGTGGTGTGAAAGGCGCTGGGGAAGCACCTTGGTTTGTGGCAGAAAAAGATTTGGCGCATAACCGACTCATTGTTGTACAAGGCACGGAGCATCCGGCTTTATTTAAAGCTCAATTATCCGCTCAGCAAATCCATTGGATTCATACAAAACCAACAGAACAGGAATTTCATTGCATGGCAAAAACCCGTTATCGCCAAGCTGACCAAGCCTGTGTAGTCACGCACTGCGATGCAGATACGGTGACAGTGACTTTTGAACAACCGCAACGTGCGATCACCCCTGGGCAGTCCGTGGTATTTTATCAAGATGATATTTGCTTAGGCGGTGGCGTGATTTGCGCATAGTCGGGCTAATTGGGTATATTCCCGCAGATTTTAAGTGTTAAGGTATCCAATAATCATGCGATTCCATCGAAAAAAACGGATTTATGTACCGTTCATTATCCTAATTTTAATCATTGTAGTTGGTTCGGCCCATTGGGTTTTTCATTCTGTACAGGCAAATAAGAAAACCACACTGCCTGAAGTACATCAATTGGCTCTGCAGCAACGCCAAGAACCTATTATTTTAAAAGCTTATGGTAAAGTCCTATCACCCAAGTCACTACCTATTTACCCTCAGTTTTCTGGCTTGGTGACACGCATTGCGGTTAAGCACGGTGCAGCCGTTCGTCGTGGCGAAGTACTATTTGTGGTCAGGATTACAGGCATTTCCAGTGAATTGCAGGCAAAAGCCGCCGCCTTGGCAGCTGCACGGAATCAGTATCTGAAGGATGAGCAATTGGCGCACATCAGTCAGGCCAGTATTGCCAAAATTACATTGCAAAATACACGTGACAATTACCACCGTGCTAGGGCTTTATATCAACAAACCTTGGCACAATATCGCTCCACGTCGATTACAGCACCTGCTGACGGACATGTGATGACGATTGCTGTTGCCCAAGGCCAATATGTCACACCACAAACATTGCTTACACGATTTGTGCACCCACAAGTCGTTGTGGAATATGCCCTACCGAGTCGTTGGTATGCGCATTTAAAGTTGGGGCAGTCTATCGAATTTTCCCAACGAGCACATGGCAAGATAAGTGGCAAAGTGACCTATATTGCCCCGCAGCAAAACCAGGCATTTGAGACACGTTTGCGTGCGCGTTTAGCCACCGGCGTTGTGCCGAATAGTTTTGGTCAAGTGACACAAACCATTCCGCAAACACGCAAAATCTTAGTTGTGCCGCAACGTTATGCGTATACCGATGATGAGGGGTATTACGTATTCACAGTGCAAAAAACCACACGTGGCACTTTGCTGCAGAAACGTTATTTCCAACCGGCTTGGTTCTATGCCAATGGTTTGATCAGCATTGAATCAGGGCTACGGGTTGGTGAAAAAATTGTCGCATCCCGTGATACCACTTTGACTACCGGGCAACCTGTTCAATTGGTATCAGCCTCATGAGATGGCTAGAGGCAGTTATCACCCGGCCGATTGTGCCCATCGTATTGAGTTTGGCGTTGGCGCTATTTGGTTTTTTTGCCATTTTATATACGCCGATGATTTTCACGCCGATGGGACAAACTACACAAGTCGGCGTTACAGTGACTTACGCTGATGCGAATGCGGCAACCATTCAAACTGAAATCACGCAGAAGATCACACAGTCTTTAACCGGTTTAAGCAACATACAAAGTGTGTCAGCTTATTAGTCAGCTGGACAATCTAATATACAAATTCAGTTGACGCCATTAAGCCCAAGCAAGCGCCTGCAAACACAAATGCAGATTATTCAGGCAGTTAATTCGGCGCATATTCCGAACAATGCTTCCTTGCCACACATCTCTTTGCACAGCTGGTATACCGGCTTGTTATCCATCATTTTATCCTCGCGTCATGACACATCCTTTCAATTAGAAAATTACGCACAGCGTTATTTAATTCCTAAACTCAGTACTTTGCCTGGTGTTATGTTGGTTAATGCAACACCTGATGGTGTGGTTCAGGTTAATTTGCAACCTGAAAAATTGGCGTATTATCAGATTTCTCCGCTTAAAGTTGCACAACAGTTGCAGGCGCTGAATCAGTCTATTCCTTCCGGAAATTTAGTGATTGCCGGCAATCAATTTACCTTAAATATTCCCAGCCATACCGATACTTTGCCCAAGCTGCGTAATTTGATTGTTGGTTATACACAAACCTCCGATGTGCAATCAGTACGTCAGCCCATTCGGTTACACCAAGTTGCTCAGGTTACCTTCAGTAATAAAACCCTGATCCCGCATCAGTTATTTTTATATAACGGTGAGCATGCTTTTTATCTCTTTGTCGGCACCCAAACCAATGCCAATCCATTAACTATTTCGCATCTGGCCCTGCATTTTTTGCATCAGCTGGCACAGAAATTACCACCTGGTATGCAAC
>CAZIIK010000028.1:0-7914 GCA_964539235.1 uncultured Gammaproteobacteria bacterium
AATCACTCGGGTATACCTTTTCCATGGCTTGTGTGCTGCATATCACGTGACAAATCGGTATTATGACCCTGCACATCCCAAAAATCCGCATCTGTTTGAATGCATAACAAGAAAAATACCCATTTTCGGACAGGCTCTTAGACTCGCTCGTTTCAGCCCTTTGAAAAACGTTTAACGTGTATCAAAGGGCATCTATGTGATGCTACATGGTGTTTTTGATGGTCAATACCCGTTTTAGAAGTGGATAGCTTAAGGCCACCACACATGCAGTGACCCAGAGTATCAGGCATAATTTGAGGAAAATGGGGCTATATGCTTCAGTTTGTGATGGCAAAGCATCGTGTACAGTGAGTCGCGAAATACCACCGGCAATATAGCCGGAAAATGAGATAAACAGGTAGTAAATTCCCATAAAGGTGTTTTGTAATGACACGGGTGCCAGATAAGACACAGCCGCATAGGCGATTGGGCCAATGTTAATCTCACCAAATCCAAGTAGTGCGTAGCCGATCAAAATACCGAGCAGTCCCCAACTGGTATTCATATGTGCCGCTGTGTATGTGGCAGTAAGTGCAAAAGCGATAAAACTGAGACCTGCAAATGCCAGGCTCATCATTAAACGGCGGAAAATGCGCTGATGGCGAGGCGCATTTTTCAATTTGCGGAAATAGGGCAGCATTAACACGGGTCCAATGGTGACAAACAGTGGCAACAATGCAGTTAAAAATTCTGTGGGTAATGTCCAACCGAAGATCTGCCGGTTGACGTGATGCTTAATGAAGAGTGCTAGGGAACCGCCCATCTGCAATTCAGCTGCAAAAAATACCACATTCACTACGTTAATAAACACTAAAATACCCAACTGTTTTCGTGTGGTCGAATGTTCCTGTTTCAGTAGGCGTATCAAAAACAGTAATGTTAGGAGCATAATGCCAATAGCGACCCAGTGATACCAATAGGTGAACCTGAAAACAAAAGTTAAAAATACTAGCATCAGACCGATGGCGATTACACTGATAATATGTACCATGCCACGCCATGATGGATGGGTCGCGTAGGTGCTATATTGATCTTGCTGCGAGAAATTTCGGTATAGAAATGCATAGAAGATCAGCATGAAGGCCAAAACAGCAGAAAACACGATAAAGCCAATCGACCAGCTCCAGAAACTGGCGGTAAGACCTAATATAATGGGTCCTAAAATCGCGCCGGCATTCATGCCTGCATAAAACAGGGTAAAGCCACTTTCTTTGGCAGCTGTCTGATGCGTATAAAGTTTGCCTAACAATGCCGGTACACTCGATTTAAAAAAACTTGTGCCTAAAATAATGGCGGCAATGGCTAAGGCATAATGTGATTTGCCAGCGATACCGAATACCAAGCAACCCACTAAGAGTAAAATGCCACCATATAAAATGGCATTTTGTGCACCAATAAAGCGATCGGCGGCATAGCCACTGATCAAAGGCAGTGTATACAGTGTTGCCAAGTAAACACCGTACACAGCATAGGCTCGGGATGATGGTAATTTCACGGTGTGTGTTAAGAAAAGCACTAAAGAGACCATGGTGCCAAAATAAACCATGGTATTGAGTAATTCTAAAAAGGTTAGTGCCAGCGTGCCGCGTGGCTGATGTAAGAATAAGGTCATGTCTTTGTGGTATTTTGTACCTTAATGCTGCCACGTAGAAACGTACTGTTTTTGGGAAACGTTCGGTTACTATCAGGATATGCATTAATTTTTTCCAGAATATCAGCATCTTGCTGTGGAATGACTTCTGTTTCTTCAATCCCTTGATACATGCGTGTATTAACATGGAAGCAAGTGTAGTCAGTATTGCACGCAATGTTTTCTAAAAAGGAACCTTGCAAATTGAACTTTGCTTGTGTGAGTGCGGTTTGGTAACGCTCCAAGAGTTTGTGGATTTCATATAAATCTGACATAGCACTGGTGCTGTCCGACAGTTTTGGCGAAAAAGACATTAAAGTCGGAAATTGTAGTGAGTAGTAGACTGACGCTGATTGGTCTAGCTGAAAATGATGGGGCTGCATAATCAAAGGTGCATAATTTCTCAGTCCATAATCATGGATGTAGGCATTTTCAATGAGACTAACCGGTGCCAATTCTTCGTTATTTGCTATAGAGAATCCTGGTGCAGTGCCAGTAGCCATACTGAATAAATGCTTCAATGTATCGACAATATGCGGTGAACACTTAACTTGAAGTGATAATTGAATGTGCGAGAAGGTCAAATGCCACACGAAAGCGTTATGCCAGAACTCATAGGCACGTCGATTCGCCACTAATAATAGGCAGCGGACGTCAATCCATTCAGGTTCTTCCAATGCATCAATCCAGTGCTTGGGTAAGAATAACACTTCGCAGGCCCACTGTTCTGTCAGCGGTTGTTTTTGGCTGATTTCACGGAAAACCTGCCAATGATCCCGTAAGGAATTGGGGCGTTCTTGTTGCAATAGAAAGCGCTTTTTAAGACGGCTATGATTTTGTGTGTCTGAAATTTTTGGCAGCATGAATAAGGAACGTGCGCCAGCTGTCATATCCCAAATGGAAATAGCGACATAGGAGCGGGTATTCTGGCTGTCCAAATCCAATACACGCGAAAACCCAAATAAAGTACCGGGTTGGACCACCGTATTAGGGATAACTTTATCATCAAAAGTTACAAATAATTCCAAGCCCTTATTAATGGGAATCAATGCGGGATTAGTATTCAGGTTGTACGCCAAATCATGGCGTATCTCTTCTGGCACGCTAGCGTCTAACAGGGGAATAGTGCCACCTGATGTCGTGGGTAGATGAAATGTGCCTTGTTTCAAGATCTCGCTGCCAAAGACATAGCGCGCGCGATAAAAATAGAAGCGCTGGCCAGGTGTAACTTGGTCAATTTTTTCGACAAAATCAGGGTTCAAGGGTGACAATAAAGGTTTGGCATCCTCCCAAAATAATTTTTCTATGGCAAGTTCATTGAAGGACATGCGCGTTTCTCATGGTTAGATGGGCTGTTGGTAGCATTCATTGCTGCCGGACAGTTCCAGATGTGCAGTGCAGGACGCCCACCAGTATTAAAGTAAACTTGAAAAAAGGCAAGTTTATTTATGGTCTTTAGATAATGTCGTCACGATGTTATTTCTGTTTGAGTGGCACTATCTCAACTGTGACAAAATGCTGCGTAATACCTCAAAGTACTCTGCATCTTGGGTGGCTTCGTGTTGAAAATTAAGCTGTTGCTCCCCTTTGAGTTGAAAGCGTGTGGGCTGTTTCTGGATTAATTGAATCAGTGCGCCAAAGTTAACTCGCGGGTTGGCACCAAAGTAGATGGTGCCAGTCTGAGCGTGTGCGCGGATTTTGCTCATGCCGAGCGCATTGGCCAAGAGCCTGATCTCACTTTGTGCCATCAGATTCTTTAAAGCTTCTGGTAAAAGGCCAAAGCGGTCAATCATATCGATTTGTATGCGCTCTAATTCAGCCTGAGACGTGCAAGCGGATAAGCGTTTGTAGCATTGTAGGCGCATTTGGACATCAGGTAGATAATCTTCTGGAATTAATGCAACCACTGGCAATTCTACCTCGCAGCCACTGTGGTTGAAATTATCTTCTAGGGTGAGTTTTTTGCCGCTGCGCACGGCCCTCACGGTGCGTTCCAAAATCTCTAAATACAGCCCTAAGCCAATCGCATGCATATTGCCGCTTTGTGATTCTCCCAGTAGTTCGCCAGCACCACGGATTTCCAGGTCATGACTGGCCAAGGTAAAGCCTGCACCTAAGTGATCAGCTGCGGTAATGGCTTCCAAGCGTTTCTGTGCGTCGCGCGTCAGAACTTCCATCGGCGGGCATAATAAATAGGCATAGGCTTGGTGGTGTGCACGTCCAACCCGGCCGCGTAACTGGTGCAATTGGGCCAAGCCAAATCGATCAGCGTGATGGATGATAATGGTATTGGCATTAGGGATGTCGATACCGGTTTCGATAATGGTAGAGCACACCAAGACTTGTTGGCGGTTATGGTAAAAATCTCTCATGGTTTTTTCTAACTGGCGTTCTCGCATTTGGCCATGTGCAATGGCAATGGAAACTTGTGGCATTAAGTCTTGAATGTACGCCGCGGTTTTTTCAATGGTTTGTACATCGTTGTGTAAAAAGAATACTTGGCCACCGCGTGCTGTCTCGCGGGCAATAGCTTCACGGATGATACTATCGCTGGCTTCATGCACAAACGTTTTAACTGAGAGTCGTTTTACAGGTGGTGTTGAAATAATTGACAAATCGCGCAAGGCAGAAAGTGATAAGTTTAACGTACGTGGAATTGGTGTGGCGGTCATCGAAAGGATATCTACGTGTGCGCGTAAAGATTTCATACGTTCTTTTTGACGGACACCAAAGCGATGTTCTTCATCAATAATCAGTAATCCTAAGTCGGCGAATGTAACCGTTTTCGACAAGAGTTGATGCGTGCCGATGATAATATCAATTTGATGATCGGCCAGTTTTTGGCGGATTTTCTGTGTTTCTGCGGTACTGCGAAAACGTGACAGCATTTCAATTTGGATGGGTTGGTCAGCAAAGCGGTCGCAGAAATTTTCGTAATGCTGCTGCGCTAAGAGTGTAGTTGGAACTAAAATGGCCACCTGTTTATGGTTGTGCGCTGCAATGAAACTGGCGCGCATAGCAACTTCAGTTTTACCGAAGCCCACATCACCACAGAGTAGGCGATCCATAGCTTGTGGGGCCGCCATATCCTGCTGTATGGCGAGAATGGCTTGTTGTTGATCTTCCGTTTCTTCAAATGGGAAGTTGGCACAAAACTGGGCGTATTCAGTGTGCGGAAGTTGGTAGGCAAAGCCTTCTGTGGCTGCGCGCCTAGCTTGAATATCTAACAGTTCAGCAGCAACATCACGTAGATGTTGTGTGGCCTTTTGTTTGGTTTTTTCCCAACGATCAGACCCTAACCGGTGTAAAGGGGCTTGTGAAAGATCCGCAATGCTGTAGCGGCTGATCAGGTGCAAGTTATGAATCGGGACGTACAGTACATTGTCGTCTGCAAACCCTAGGGTCAAAAATTCTTGTGGTTGGTCATTCAAAGTGATGCAGGTCAGACCTTGGTAGCGGCCCACACCATGTTCCAAATGCACCACGGCATGACCGGGCTGTAGTTCGCCTAAGTCATAAATCGGTACATGAGTTTCAGGCTGTTGATGTCGTGCAGGTCTTGACTGCGGAATACGTGGGTCTTTCAGTAAGCTATGTTCGCTGATGATGCAGAGATCGAGGTCAGGGATATATAGGCTATGAGGAAAAGGTGCAACGGTGATGCCATAAGGTGATTGTGTATCGCTGATGAAAGCCGCTAGGTCAGTAAAATTTTTCGGTGTTAACGCGTGTGTATGAAGTTTTTCCAACAGCACCTCACGGCGACCAGCAGATTCTGCTACGAATAAAACCCGTGAGGATGATGGCTGTAAGAAATCTGCTAATGCATTTAATGGTTCGGTTTTCTCTGTGGTATTTAGAACAACAGCTTCCCCGCCAAAATTCTGACGATGTACATTGATTTTTTCCAATGAGTTCGCGTGCAATTGTATCTGTGGGTAAGCCTTGAGCTGTTGAAAAACAGTGGCTGTCTTCTGAAATAATTGTGCAGGCGGGAGGCATGGTCGGTCTAGGTTGTGACGATTTTGCGCATAGCGGGTTTCGATCTGTTGCCAATACGTTTCACATGCTTGGGGAAAGGTGTTGCAAACAATAAGTTGGGTAGCCTCAGGCAGGTAGTCTGTTAATTGACCGACTGTTTCAAAAAATAACGGCAAATAGTATTCAATGCCTTGGTAGCTTAGGTGGTTGGCAATAGCATGTGCCATCGGGTGTTTGTCGGATAGGTGTGGAAATTGCGCGCGCCACGCGGACAAAAACTGTGTGCATCCTGTGGTTGTCAGTGGAAATTCATGAGCGGGCAAGATACGAATCTCTTCTGTTTTGCCGGTGGATTTCTGCGTCTCAGGATCAAAACTACGAATGCTATCGAGGGTATCGTCAAACCAGTCAATGCGGTAAGGCTGTTTGCTGCCAGTAGGGTATAAATCCAACACACTGCCACGCACTGCAAATTCGCCAACAGCCATCACCTGTGCGGTGTGTTGGTAGCCCAACGATTCGAGCTTTTGGCAGTATTGGGTTAAATCTAGCGCCTGACCTACAGTTAAACAGGTGCTGCTTTGTTCGATAAATGTGCGAGGGGCCATCGGATTGATCAGATTCTGCGCGGCGGTGATTAACACAGACGTTTGGCAGAATAGGAGTTGGCGTAGCACTTCCAAGCGGTCGGAAATTAATCCGGCCTCCGGTGAAAATTGATCATATGGCAAAGTTTCCCAATCAGGCAAATGGTAGAGTGGTATGGCATCGGCAGAGAGAAAAAAAGGTAGGTCGCGGATCAACTCGGCTGCATGCTGACTGTTATCGGCAATGACAACAGTCAAACCTTGGAAGTGACGCGCTTGTGCGCTGATCACCCAAGCTTGGTGTGCAGAGGGAACGTTGCCAATATGCGTTTTCATGGGGATCTTCGGAGTGGTATTGAAGGCGCCGCATTATAACGGATTTTACGTTTATCAGGATGCTTTTTTGTATGCAATTCTATCTAGGGTTACGCTTCTTTTTGTCATTGGGCTGACAGATCAACGGTTTTTTAATCACGGCAATACCCTGTTCCACTTTAATCAGCGGTAGCTTGACCCGGCATTCAGCGCCTCTTACAGTGCGCAGCGTGAGCTGTTTTTCACCATGCAGCAGGCCTTGGATATAACCGTGCGCGTCTGTAGTATCGAATTCATGGCTCTGCATCAATAATGCATCTTGAAGCGGTTTGCCATTGGGCTGAACCAACTGGGCGAATAAGATGAACTGTTTCTTCAATGTCCAAGTCATGTACTCGACATTCCCTTTGTATAGGGTGACCATTTTCGGTGCTTTGCGATATTGGTACAGAGTTGTTGAGTTCGGTTGAATCGACATTTGATAAGTTTGATAAGGTTCCAGAAACACTAAACGCGAATGGTTGGCTAACATTTCAATTGGTGTGCTTTGCGAGATATGGACTTTAACAGGTATGTCGGTGGGCGCTTTAACATTTAACAGCACCGCTGAGAGCAGGCTGTAGCTGTTACCTAAATTAAAATGGTCATGGGCAAAGACCAACGTGCTCATAATATTGGCTGATAAGTTTGTGTTGTTATCTATGCCTTTGTTTAAGCCATGAGAAATACTTAATTGTGATTGTAACAATGAGGACCGATAGGACAGGTTGGCGCTGTAGCTTTGTGAATCGACTTGATGCCCATAGCTGGCACTGATGTTCATGCTTTGCTCTGGGCCCCAATCAATGGTTTTATTTAAGCCAGCATTGCCAACAATATTATCTGGCTTATCGCTGGCGTCACTAAAATGGTCGGTATTGCTGTCATGTTGATAATTCAACGTTGCATTGCCTGATAGGACGCTGGTGTAGAAGCTCATAGTAAACCCTGCCAGTAGCGTTGTATCCAAATCAGAGCGCGTTAAGCTTAGGTTGAATTGAATGTTCGATGTGCCAGAGTTATACAGTTGCTGGGTCAGTTCAGCCCCCCCACTGCACAATATCATCAGCATTTGTCGATTGTGTCCAAGAAGCGCTGGCGCTGACCATCATGCTTTTCCAGCTATAATATAAGCTGCCATTTGCCTGTAAGTTGGTTGTATAAATGGGCTTGAATGCGCTCAGAGGGCACCCGAGAAGCTTCTGCCTTCGGCCAAGCCTTTGTTAAAGGCATTTTTCAGCATGCTACCGTAATGCACTCTACATTTGGATTTTTGATGCAAATTTGATCATCACAAGCCAAAAAGACTAATTTTCATGCAGC
>CAZIIK010000029.1:0-5812 GCA_964539235.1 uncultured Gammaproteobacteria bacterium
AATCAGATTCCATTGCTGATCCGACAAATCACTCGGGTATACCTTTTCCATGGCTGGTGTGCTGCATATCACGTGGCAAATAGGCATAAGGACACTGCACATGCCAAAAATCCGCAGGTGTTTGAATGCATAACAAGACAAATACCCTTTTTCGGACAGACTCTGACATATTAATTAACCTTTCAACCTAAAATAAAAACATAGTCTGAATAAAAAAGTTCAAAGTATTGACAAAAATACGCTTTGATGAGTAAATAGGGTTATGTCCTATTTTTGGATAAATTATGATTCACAGAATTAAAATAGAAAATTTCTCTTCTATTGCTCATGCCCAAGATATTTCATTGCTTGTGCCAAAAAATGTATCAGATATGCCAAATTTTAAGACTTGCACATACAATGATGATATCAGGCTACCTGTTTCCGTTGGCTTCTTTGGTGCAAATGCATCCGGAAAATCTACAGTGCTTAGAGCAATTAGCAATACCATATTGTTTATGCTTAGGAGTTTTGGTGACCCTCAAAATAATATTCATTTTCAACCATATAGGCAAAAAAGTTGGTGGAAAAAACCAACAAAAATACTTATTGAGTTTGATGCGGAATTAAAAGGAATTTGCAAAACAACAAAATTTCAATATGAGCTGCACATATCTCATACAGATAAATTTGATGACAAGAGGATCTTATACGAAGCACTTTCATGCTCTCCCGAAGGAAGAATGAAAAAACTGTTTGAAAGGAAAGAGCAAAAATTCAGTTTTTCAAAAGAGCTCGGTATTACTGGAAACAAAGACCCAAGAAAAGAAAGTATAAGGAATAATGCCAGCGTTATTAGCACCCTTGCAGCATTCAATCATACTCAATCTATAGCTTTAGTTTCATTTTTTAGCGAGGTACAAACTAATATAATTGGAACATCTAAAATACCTCATGCTAAAGAGGCCTGGCTGTCAACGTATTATAAAAACCCTAAATGCCTAGAAGAATTGAATACAGAGCTTCAACGGCTTGACCTTGGGTTGGAATCCATGATCCTTCAACAAGGAGACAAAGGATTGTTTGCAAAATTTCAACATTTTGGTTTGGATGAGCATATTTTTTTAGAGGAAGAGTCTAATGGAACACAAAGATTTATAGAAATATTTCCGCAAATATATTACGCCTTAGAACAAGGGTCTATTGTATTAATTGATGAAATAGATACTGATATACATCCTCTGTTGTTGCCTGAAATTCTCAGGTGGTTTAATAGTGAGGAAAGAAATACGAAAAACTCACAACTCATCTTTACGGCACATAACCCAGCGTTACTCGATGAACTAGAAAAGGAGCAAGTATTTTTTTCTGAAAAAAAGACTGGACAACCAACATCTATTTACTCTGCAAAGCAAATTCAAGGATTGAGAAGACACCCGAGCTTAATGAAAAAATATCTATCTGGTGAACTGGGCGCCATTCCACATATAGGCTAGAGCGTCATGAAAAAAATACCCATACGATCAAGGATATTCATTGCGGTTGAAGGAGAAGGAGAAAGGGCCTTTGTTAAACTACTTCAAGAATTTTCTGACAACCTGGATTTATCCTTAAACCTTGAAGCCCATGTGCTAAACGGTGGTGGGTATCAAAAAATGCTCAACGGGGCCATTAACAAAATGCGGCAAGTAAATAAGCATAAAAAATCCGGCTAAATTAGCCGTAATTATTGTCGATTCTGATAGAAGTGAAAGCAATGACGATGAATGGTCAATTGACAAGTTAAAACAAGAAGCTAATAAAAATGGTTTTTTCTTTTCACTCAAAATCCTAACCAAGAAGGACTACTAATAAAATTATTTCCTAGTAATGAAAATAAAAAAATCTCAAAAAATCACGCAAACACAGAGCTGCGCAGAATATGGCCTGAATACAAAAAGCCAATCAACTTTTACAAACTAAAAGACAAGTTTTCCTTAGAAGACTTGATTAGGGTTTCAGGTGTAGATACAGGCCTAAAATAGTTAATGATAAAAATCGGTCTCATCCAAGAATAGCAACAATTCCCAGCCAGAAATTATGCCTTGAGTTCCAATTTCACTTTGCTATAAAAAGGTAAAACGCGGTTAATTATAAAAGCTGTTGCATAATTTCAGTAGTAGATAAAATTCAAGACAAAATCTGATCATAGATGGGCTGTTTGAAGGTAAGGTTTTGAAGAAAACTTAACCTGCTGCTAATGAGGTTATGTGGCAGTCTTCACAATAAATGTTGTGCGAATTTATAGAAAAATCCTTTTGACAGCAGGCGCCATGCTAAATGATTTATGGTGCTGGAAGCAACGCAATGGCAGCCTCAAAAAGTGTATCTGGAGATGGATCCAGTTGCTGTTAAAGGTGTTTTGTCACCACATGGCCGAGTTTGCGCCCTGGGCGTTCTACTTTGCCATAGTCGTAAACTCGTAATATTGATTCGGCTGGCAACTGCGCCAACGATTGCCAATCGCCGATGATATTGTGCATGACAGCCGGTTGTAGCAGCTGTGGCGTTTGCAATGGCATCCCCGTAATCGCCCGCAGATGGTTTTCGAATTGACCGGTCTGAAAGCATTCTGTGGTGACATGCCCGGAATTGTGCACGCGCGGCGCCATTTCGTTGGCGTAAAGCTGATCACCCACCACAAAAAGTTCTAACGCTAATAGACCTACATACGACAAATGCGTCAATAACTTCGACATTGTCTGTTCTGCCTGAGCCTGCAGCTTCGCATCCTGATAGGGACAAATCGACTGACGCAGAATTCCATCTGTATGTTGGTTTTCAATCAATGGGTAGCACACAACTGCACCATGTTGGGCACGGGCAGCCAATAATGACACTTCGCGGTCAAAAGTAATACGCGCTTCTAGAATACAGGCGGTTTGTTGCAGTGATTGCCAAGCTGCAGCAAGATCCTCACGCCTCGCAACAGCCACTTGGCCCTTGCCATCGTAGCCAAATCGGCAGGTTTTCAGGATTGATGGAAACGGAAAATCAGCAGGTAAATCTGTGATATCTTCAGTCCGGTCAATGGCAAAAAACGCTGGCGTTTGAATGCCTAGTTCATTGAATAAACGCTTTTCAACCACCCGTTGCTGGGCACTGAGCAACGCTTTTTTGCCAGGACAAACAGATTTGATCGCAGCCAATGTTTCCAACACGCTGACATCAATATTCTCATTTTCAAAAGTGATGACATCCACTTGCTCAGCAAAAGCGCGTAAAGTTTTTTGACATGACAAATCGCCAACAAATAATGGACTATTACGCGCAGCCGGTACTGCTGCTTCATCTGTTAAGCACAGTGTTTTTAACCCGAGCTGGTAGGCTGCGTGAGCCAATAATTGTGCGAGTTGGCCAGCACCAATAATGCCAACCGTTTTCATGCGCCCCCCGGCGTCAAATGGTCCAGTACCGCTTGTGTTTGCGCAGCACGATAGGCTTTTAAGGCTTCTGCAATTTCTGGGTTCTGTGTGGCCAAAATCGCCGCGGCCAACAGCGCGGCATTGGCCGCACCAGCTTTACCAATCGCCAAAGTACCGACAGGAATTCCCTTGGGCATTTGTACAATGGATAATAACGAGTCCATGCCTTTGAGTGCGTCACTTTTGATGGGCACACCTAATACCGGTATATGCGTTTTCGCGGCGACCATGCCGGGTAAATGTGCTGCGCCACCAGCACCGGCAATAATCACTTTCAAACCACGGGCTTCTGCTTGTTCAGCATAGGTGAATAGACGGTCTGGCGTACGATGTGCTGACACAATGCTGCTTTCAAAAGGAATTCCCAACTGGGTTAGTATTTCTGTTGAATGCGCCATAATTGGCCAGTCTGACTTTGAACCCATGATAACACCGACGTGTACACTCATTTTTGCTCTCGGGCAGTTTAGGCTGAAGGTATTATAACGTCCGCGGTTTATAACGCTATTTAATTACACGCGGCTTTTGTATGGTGCGCGGGCATCAATCGACCGAGTTCAAGTTAGGCATTGGAAAATTGCATTCAAAACAGATTCCGCGATAATACCCCTCTTTTTCTGACCGACTGCCGCCATGACCCGACCACTTTCAATCCAAACCGCCCTGATTTCTGTCTCAGACAAAACCGGGATTATTGACTTCGCACAAGCCCTTGTAGCGCACGGGGTAAAAATTCTATCCACCGGCGGAACAGCCAAAGCATTGCAGGCAGCGGGTATTGACGTGACGTTGGTCAGCGAAGTGACCCAATTTCCGGAAATTATGCAAGGGCGTGTTAAAACGCTGCATCCTAAAATCCATGGCGGTATTTTAGGGCGTCGCGATCAGCATCAAACCGAAGCCACTGCGCATGATATCGGCTGGATTGACTTGGTGGTGTGCAACTTATATCCCTTTGCCAACGCGGTGGCTGGTGAACATACTTTGACCGATGCCATTGAAAATATCGATATCGGCGGGCCCAGCATGATCCGTGCAGCGGCGAAAAATATCGATTGGGTGACGGTGGTTACGGACCAACAGGACTACGCTACTGTACTGGCACAAATGGCTGCGGAGGGTGTGACCTATGCGCAACGTAAACAACTGTCGGCAAAAGCATTTGCGCATACTGCGCATTACGACAGCATGATTGCGCACTACCTCAGCGAGGCAGCATTCCCAGCACAATTAACCCTAGGTTTCGAACGCAAACAAATGCTGCGCTATGGCGAAAACCCGCATCAACAAGCCGCTTGGTACACTGCTGGAGCACACCCATTTGAACAACAGCTGCAAGGCAAGGCGCCTTCGTTTAATAACCTAGTCGATAGCTCAGCTGCTTTAGCCTGTGTGGCAGAGTTTTCAGCGCCAGCTTGCGTAGTGGCTAAGCATGCTAATCCCTGTGGTGTTGCATTTTCCGATGATATTAATACGGCGTTTCAACGGGCCTGGGCAGCTGATAGTAAGTCTGCATTTGGTGGTATCGTCGCACTTAATCGACCCTGCACAGTTGAAATTGCAGAGGCGTTGGCAAAGGTATTTATTGAGATTGTCATTGCCCCTGGGTTTTCTGCAGAATCCTTGACCGTATTAGCCCAGAAGCCGAATTATCTGGTTTTTGACACCACGGCAATGCCATTGGCACAGGCACAACATTGCTGGAAACAAATAGCCGGTGGCTTGTTGGTGCAAACCCATGATGATGCAGTCGTCACCACAGCAGATCTACAATGTGTGACGCAAGCGCAACCCTCGGCTAAGCAGTTAGACGATTTATTATTCGCCTGGACGGTGGTACGCCATTTGAATTCCAATGCCATTTTAATTGCCGACCAAGGCCAAACCTTAGGCGTAGGCGCTGGCCAAGTCTCACGTGTCGATGCCGTTGAGCTGGCGATTCATAAATGTGCAGACATTCCGCAAACCGCGGTATTGGCCTCGGATGCTTTTTTTCCTTTTCAAGACAACATTACGCATATTGCCCAGGCCGGCATCCGTTCCATTATCCAACCGGGTGGCTCTGTGCGTGACCCGGAAGTAATTGCAGCATGTGACGCAGCTGGCATTGCGATGGTGTTTACGGGTAAACGCTGTTTTAAGCATTAGAGTCTGTCCAAAAATGGGCATTTTTCTTGTTATGCATTCAAACAGATGCGTATTTTTGGGATGTGCAGGTTTATAATACCGATTTGTCACGTGATATGCAGCACACAAGCCATGGAAAAGGTATACCCGAGTGATTTGACGGATCAGCAATGGAATCTGATTAGGCCACATATACCGGATGCTAAAGCAGGCGGTCGTCCAAGAACGATAGACATGCGACA
>CAZIIK010000030.1:0-3716 GCA_964539235.1 uncultured Gammaproteobacteria bacterium
GCATGAAAATTAGTCTTTTTGGCTTGTGATGATCAAATTTGCATCAAAAATCCAAATGTAGAGTGCATTACGGTAGCATGCTGAAAAATGCCTTTAACAAAGGCTTGGCCGAAGGCAGAAGCTTCTCGGGTAACCTCTAAGGATAAGTACCCTGAGTTTGATACTGTTTGCAACAAAGCTGTTAATTATGTTCATCAGGCACGACAAAATGTTGTTCGATCAGTTAATCACGAGCAAGTCATTGCATATTGGAAAATCGGACAGCTTATCGTTGAAAATGAACAAGAGGGCAAAGCAAGGGCTGGATATGGTAAGTCATTAATAAAAGCGCTCTCAGTAAAACTTAATCAAGAATTCAAACGTGGCTTTGGGGTTTCTAACTTAAAGTATATGCGTCAATTTTATCTGGCATATACCAGTCGAATTGGCCACGAGCCTAGTGGCCAATCTCAAACACCAGACTTCAACCCTAACTTAAGCTGGACTCATTACAGTTAACGCGACAAATTGCGCACCCAAAAACGGGAAGGATGAATCGCTTCATATAACGACTTAGGCAAAGGCAGTGCTTGTTGGCACAGCAAAGCGGTGATGAGCCTAGCGGACAACAGACAGCTGGATAATCCGCGTGAGCCAAAGCCAGCACATAAATACAAATGCCGTTGGTAACGTGCGGCAGGATACTTCGAGCTGGTGAGCGTGCCGCCATGCGCGTATTGCGCATAGTCTGTTTTGATTATTTTCAGGTCTGTAATTGGACCCACCAACGGTAAATGATCTGCCGTATTGGCACGGATGCTGACACGGCCATCCAATGTATCGAGCGCATCGGTAAAATTGAAATCCGGCACCATGGTGTTGAGATTGGCTAGATTCTGTTGATGGTCATGAGCAGTGACTCGTGTGTTGTGTTGCTGCCGATAAGTAGAGCCAATAATGTGTTGATCATGCGGTAGCGGTAAACAATAAGCCGGTCCCGAGAGGATGCAGCCTAAGTTGTCTAAAGTCGATTGTGGCGGCATAAAGGTTAATTGACCTGGGCAAGGTGTAACCGGATAGTCAGCCGTTTGTGGCCATTGTTGCATGTCGTGACCTGGGCAGAAAATGACGGCATCTGCTGTAAAGCTTTGACCAGTTGCACTCAACAGTTGCCAATGGCTGTCATAATCGGTCAGCGTTTGAATGCCCTGTGGTTGATGAATAATTGGCTGTGCGGCAGTGTCTAATAATGCTTGGCACAGTTTGGTTGGATTCAATTCCATGGCTGTTGGTAAATAGAGTCCAGGCTGAGTCGTATTGACCTGGCTGATCGATCGACATTGCTGTGCGGTTAAAATCTGGGCGCATTCAGGTGGCAGTTGGCGATGTTTGAGTTTCTCCAGCCATTGTTCCACATGGTTTTCGATGGCACCGCAAGCCAAAATATCAAGCTCAAAGCCTTGTTGTTCTAAAGATTTAACCATTTGCTGGGTATGCCAGAAGCCCAACGTATAGAATTGCCCAAGACTGCTGTGATCAAGGGTGAGGTAAGGTTTGAGGATACCCAGTGGATTGCCTGAAGCGCCTGCTGCAATGTCGGTGTGTTTGTCGAACAGTTGCACGCTGTAGCCCGCATGGCTCAATGTATGTGCGCAGGCACAGCCAGCTAAACCGGCGCCGATGACTGCAACACTCGCCCCTTGTGGTAGTGTCAGATCAGGGCGTGCAAACCATGGCTTAATGCCAGTAGTACGAGGTTTTTGCTGCGGCGTGTAATGGCCGAGTAACATGTCGCGTTTTTGGCCAAAGCCGGGTTGTTTGCGCATGGCAAATCCTGCTGCACTTAGCCCGCGGCGCACATCACCTGCGGCAGTAAAGGTGCTCAATGTTGTGCCCGCATGACTGAGTTCTGCCATACGCGTGAAGATGGGCGGTTGCCACATGTCTGGATTTTTTTGCGGGGCAAAACCATCCAAATACCAAATATCAACTGAGTCGGTGATTTGGGGTAGTGCCGTTTTGACATCATCGAAGATCAACGTCAGCGTGACATTGTCTGCCAAAGGTTGGCAATAAAAGCCGGGTAATTGAGGTGGATAGTGTTGGCAAAGTGCGTTGCTATAAGTGGCTAACGTTGGGAATTGTGCGTGCAATGCGCGCAGTTGTGCGACATCTAAAGGGTATTTTTCAATTGCAATGTAATGCAATGATGTGTTTTTCGGCGCATGCTGCTGAAAATTTTGCCAGGTGAGTAGCATATTGAGTCCGCTACCAAAGCCCAATTCACAGCAGGTGACCTGCGGTTGTTGCTGCCAACGTTCAGGCAGTTGGTTGGCCTGCAGAAAAACGTATTCACTTTCGGCGATGCCTGCTTCTGGTGAGAAATAAATATCTGCAAACTCATGGGAATACAGTGTTTGGCCTTGTCGACTCAATTCAGCAGGTTTCATGAAGATGCCAAGGCTAAATAGCGTTGGTGTAATGCAGATACGGTTTGAGTGAGTTGCGTTTGAGATGCGCTGTTATCAATGATGTCGTCTGCTAAGGCACGTCGCATTTCACGACTGGGCTGAGCAGCGATCATCTGTGCAGCCAGCTGGGCGTCGATGCCATCGCGTTGCTGAAGGCGTTGGCTTTGTAAATCAGTGGGTAAATCCACCAACAGAATACGACCAAATGGTGGGTAATGTTTTTGTGTGTCGGCATTGAGTAAGGGAATGACTAACAAGCAATAAGGCGATTGACTGTGTGCGATTGCATGTCGTGCAGCTTGACGAATTTGGGGGTGTAGGCAGTTTTCTAGCCAAGCTTTTTCGTTTGGGTCAGCAAAGATAATGTGCCGTAGTTTCTGTCGGTTAATCTGTTGATCAGCCTGGCAGATAGCATCGCCAAAGTGGTCGACAATTTCTCGCCAGGCCGGTTGATTAGGGGCGATGCCTTCACGGGCTAATTGGTCTGTGTCGATGACATCAATGCTTTGTTGTTCAAATAGGTTTGCTACAGTGGTTTTGCCGCTGGAGATACCGCCGGTTAACGCAACAATCACAAGGGATTTAGCCGTTTAGTTTGCCATCAGCCCAGTGTACTGCCCATTTGGAAGATCGGCAAATACATGGCAATCACTAAACCACCAGCAACCACGCCCATCATTAGCATCAACAGCGGCTCTAGAATGCTGCTGAGCTGGGTCATGTGGTGATCGAGTTGTTGTTGATAGGCGTGTGCCAAATGGGCAAAAGTTTTGGGTAATTGTGCGCTGTCTTCACCCACGGCTGTTAGTAAAATCATTTCGGCGGGAAAACGCCGTGTGGTTTGCAGGGCCTGGTGTAAAGGATGCCCTATGCTTAGAGTCTGTCCGAAAATGGGTATTTTTCTTGTTATGCATTCAAACAGATGCGGATTTTGGGATGTGCAGGGTCATAATACCGATTTGTCACGTGATATGCAGCACACAAGCCATGGAAAAAGGTATATCCGAGTGATTTGACGGATCAACAATGAAATATAATTAGCGCACATATACCGGATGCTAATGCAATCGATCGCCAAAGAACGAAGACAATACGCCAATCAAATAATCCCCTTTTTTATCAACTCCGCACGGGCTGCCAGTGGAAGTATTTACCTAGTGACCTCCCAAGCAAATCAACTGTTTATGGCTATTTCACACAATGGAGAGACGATGGCACTCTTGATGATTTGCTACGAATACTGCGTGAGGCAGTGAGAGTGAAAGC
>CAZIIK010000031.1:0-9814 GCA_964539235.1 uncultured Gammaproteobacteria bacterium
AGCGGTGCTGCATGAAAATTAGTCTTTTTGGCTTGTGATGATCAAATTTGCATCAAAAATCCAAATGTAGAGTGCATTACGGTAGCATGCTGAAAAATGCCTTTAACAAAGGCTTGGCCGAAGGCAGAAGCTTCTCGGGTAACCTCTGAGGGTATGTTTGTAGCCAGGAGATTAGAGGGCTTGGTGTTGTATTGTCAATGGGAGTGGCTGAACGTATTTATCGAACTTGCAAGTCTTGATGGGCATGCTTATGATGTGCCGCGCTTCAGATTAAAGAAGACCGTTGCGAGAGCCTTTTAAGATATGATAAGGAAAAGAAAATGACTGTACTAGTTGGCCGACAAGCCCCAGAATTCGTTGCCCCAGCCGTGTTGGCAGATGGCACCATTGTAGAAGACTTTGCGTTGCAAGCAGCGATAAAAGATAAGTATGCCGTTATCGTTTTTTATCCATTGGATTTCACGTTTGTATGTCCATCAGAGCTGATTGCTTTAGATCATCGTGTGGCTAAATTAAAAGAGCTAGGTGTTGAAGTTATGGCGGTTTCGATTGATTCTCACTTCACACATAATGCTTGGCGTAACACCCCTATTAATCAAGGGGGCATTGGTGCATTGCAGTACACCCTAGTCGCAGATATGAATCATCAGATTGTACAGAGCTATGGTGTGGAACATCCTGAAGCTGGTGTTGCATTGCGTGGTACGTTCTTTCTCGACAAAAACGGCGTTGTGCGCCATCAAGTGGTTAATGATCTGCCGTTAGGTCGCAACATGGATGAGATTATCCGTATGGTTGAAGCCTTGCAATTCTTTGAAGCAAATGGAGAAGTATGTCCAGCCGGTTGGCAGAAAGGACAGTCAGGTATGGATGCGAGCCCAGATGGCGTTGCTGAATATTTAAGCGGTCACGCGCAGTCGTTATAAATGCCTTGCAAAAGTAGGTAAGACCCACTAGAATCCGCCGTCGAGCTGCTCATGGCATTTGACATGTGCGGCTTTTGAGATAGAAATACCATGCGGTGCCACTTCAGGTGCTGCGTTATTTTTTCACAATGAGGGAGAACTTAATCGTGAAATTGAAACTTGTAACAGTTGCGCTAGGCCTTGCTGCTAGTACAGCAGTATTTGCTGCTTCTAGCGACAGCGCACAATTAAACAACCTGCAACAGCAATTACAACGCTTGCAAAGCCAAGTAGCTGCAATGCAAGCGGGTAAAGGTGGCAGCACTTCTACTGCTGGCCTAGGTGCTTATGTAGGAACTGATTCAGCTTTAACTTGGGACATGATGAGCAACTACAGTGCTCAAGGTCGCGAAATGAGCATCTTGGAAGCACGCAAGTCCGGTCACTTGGGTAACCACGCTGTATACTTCGGCGGTTTCGCTAAAACTGACGCAATGTGGCAGATTTCTAACAATAAAGGTGTTTTCAGAAATGCTGCTTTCCACGGTATCAACGGTAAGAATGGTACAGCTATCCAGTTGACTGGCTTGAACCTTTTAACTACTGCAACTTTGAACCAATGGACTACTTTGTTCTTGCAACTAGGTGGTAGCAACGTTGGTGCATCAAACGGCGATGAGCACGTTGGTTTCCAACAAGCTTACATGTTGTTCGGCGATCTGAACAAAATGCCTGTTTATGGTTTCATCGGTGATAAAGACGTTGATTTCGGTCATTTCGGATCCGTTAACCTGTACAGCCAACCATTAAACCGTATGCTTTTCGCTGCTTATGGCGATCAAGCAGGTGTTGGTTATAGCGCTTATGGTGCAAATGTTGTTGCGACTCTTATCAATGGTGGTACAAACGGTAACAACTTGTACACCAAGCGTGGTGCAAGCATGGATAACTTTGCAATCGATGCTAGCTATGGCGGCAACTACAAAAACACTGATTGGAAAGTGGGTGCGGGTTACTTGAATGGTGCTTCCGCAGAGTGGGCACGTTCCAATGACCAAACAAATGGTGCTTGGGATCTGAATGGTCAGTTGAGCGTGATGAACTTCGACGTTCTGGCTGAATACACTCAAACGACTAGCAACACTGCAGTTTCCGGTAGCAAAAGCAATGTTCAATCTTGGAACGTTGGCTTGGCTTACAACTTCATGTTCATGGGTCGTAATTCCAAAGTTAGTGCGAGCTACAGTGCTGCAAGATTGGCATTTTTGGGCCAAAGCCATCAAAACACTTATTCTCAATATGTTGTTGGCGTTCGTAACGAACTGCTACCAAACGTTTGGGGTGGTTTTGAGTACGCTTACAACGACGACGTTATTGCTGCAGTTGGTACTAACCACTACAGCCAAATGCTGTACGGTAAGAACAACAAAGCAAACAACAACACATTGTTGTTGGATCTTACAGCTGCATTCTAATCTGCCTTGGCAAATTAGAACGTTGTTTAAAGCCACCTCCGGGTGGCTTTTTTTTTGTCCAACTGCTTGATTTTTATATTTATTCTCTTACACTCGCTTGGTAAATATTTCGCCATTCAGTGCGAATATTTGGATTAGTGTGGCATAAGCTTACATTAAATTGATAATGAGGGAGATCAATTATGAAAGTAAAACTGATTACATTGGCATTGGGCCTTGCTGCTAGTACGGCAGTATTTGCAGCTTCTAGCGACAATGCACAATTGAATAACCTGCAGCAACAACTGCAGCGTTTGCAAGGCCAAGTGGCTGCTTTGCAGTCAGGTAATGGTGGTAGCACTTACACTGCGGGTCTGGGTGCGTATATTGGCACTGATTCTGCTTTAACCTGGGATATGATGAGCAATTACAGTGGCCAAGGTCGCGAGATGAAGATCTTGCAAGCACGTAAAGCTGGTCATTTGGGTAACCATGCAGTTTACTTTGGTGGTTATGCAAAAGTTGATGCATTGTGGCAAGTTGCCAACCGCAAAGACAACGCAACTTCACCACGACGTTTTTCGAATCAATACTTCAGCAACGGTTCTTTCGACGGTAAAAATGCGACGGCTATTCAGCTGACAGACTTAAATCTGTTAGCAACCGCTGATTTGAACCAATGGACTACTCTGTTTATGCAGCTAGGTGGTCAAGGTGTTGGTGCAACAGGTTCCAGCAATGATATTGGTTTCCAACAAGCTTACTTATTATTTGGTGACCTAAATCAAATGCCAGTTTACGGTTTTGTTGGCGACAAAGATGTGGATTTCGGTAACTTTGCGTCTGTTAACCTCTATAGCCAACCATTGAACCGCACAGCTTTTGCTGCATATGGTGATCAAGCCGGTATTGGTTACACGGATTATGGCTTCAATGTTGTTGCAACCATCATTAATGGCGGTACCAATGGTCGTAACCTTTACACACGTCATAGTGGTAGTTTGGATAATTTTGCTGTTAGCGGCGACTATGGTAACCAGTACAAAGGTGCTGATTGGAAGGTTGGTGCAGGCTATCTCAATGGTGTTAATGCTGAATTTATGCGTGCCGGTGGTAAAAACAATGGTGCGTGGGACATTAATGGCCAACTGAGCATGATGAACTTTGATGTACTGGGTGAATATACTGCAACTACAGGCAAAACACGTGATAACAACAGCCTAGCGGCTTGGAACGTTGGTTTAGCATATAACTTTATGCTGATGGGGCGTCATTCCAAAGTGAGCTTTGGTTATAGCCAAGCAAAAGGCATTAATGCTGATGACCAAAGCGTTGTGCAGTATGTTGTGGGTGCTCGCAATGAGTTATTACCTAACGTGTGGGGTGGTATTGAATGGTCCTACAACAACGGTATTATCGTACCAAGCATGGGTAGTACGCGTTATACGTCCACCAGCTTTACAACGGCATCCAAGATCCACAACAACACTGTTGTGTTAGATCTCACGGCTGCGTTCTAGTCGAGCTTCAATCATTATAGGGCTGCTTTACGCGGCCCTTTTTCTTTTTTGGGTAAATGTCTGGCCAGTATTAGTCATAATAAATGGCGTATGTTGGGCATTTTTAATCAACACCGGCTACTTAGTCCATAGCCGGTATTAATATGTAAATTTGAGGGGTGAACTTATGCGCTTAAAGCTGAGTATTTTGGGTTTGGCAACTACGATGGCATTGGCTGGCATTCCAGCAAGTGTCAGTGCAGCAACCATGACACAAGAGCAGATTGCACAGCAAATTAATCAACTGCAACAACAACTGACAAAAATGGAAGCACAGTCAGGTGTTAACTATAAAAATTGGAAAGTGTCACTGAGCAACCGTATTGGTGCCTATTCCTTAGCAGCAGAGAAAGGTTCAGGTTTGCCAGTGGCGAGTGATATGAGAGGGCCTTTTGAAGAGTATCCTGCAACTTTGTTTGGGCTGACCTTGTTACAGGCTAAAAGCCTTTTTTCACCTAAAACATTAGCGATTGGCGGGTATATTGAGATTGATCCACAAGTATGGCACGTCAATGGTAGTATTCCAGGTGCAGAATCTTCCCCAGCGACGGGTGGCGGGACCTACACAACCACGGTTAACCTGGATTTTATGGGTAATATTAATAAGTGGACGACAGTTTTCTTGGGTTTGAAAGATGGTGATTTGTCAAAAGATCCGGCATCTGCTGTGTATTGGACCAAAGGATTTGTGACCATTGGTAATTTGCAGTACTCGCCACTGTATTTGTCAGTTGGTAAAGACTACCTGCCTTTTGGCGTATTTGCGGGTAATGGTCCTTGGTCAGCTGCCTTGCCACGTGCAGAGTTTTGTTCAAATGAGACCAACTCCATTGTTTTAGGCTATGCGCAACAAGGTTTGGCAACGTCTTTCACTCTGTTAAATAATAAATTTCAGCATAATTTAGCCAACTTTATTTACAGTGCGTATTACACCAAGCGACAAGGTGATTGGAAATATAGTTTGGGTGCAGGCTATTTATTCGATGCGCGTGGTTTGGATAACGGTTACGGTCGCGCGTATTTGTCCAGTCATGGTTCTGGCGGTGGTGACGCGGTCTTGCAAGAAGGTGGCCCAGTGGGCGTTTATAATTTAAATGGTCACGTAGGTTACAAAGATGTGACCTTATGGGGTGAATATTTCCAAGGTGTGCGCAGTGCGATTATCAATAATCCAAATGGCGCAACGGTTGTGAAAAAAGGTGAAAATATCGGTGAGGTGAGTACTTGGTATTTGGCTTTGACCTATTCACCTATCTTGTGGGGTGATTCAACGACCTTTTTGGCCAGTTATAGTGGCACTAATAATATGGAAGGTATTCCTGTTGCATTATCGATTGATCCCAATGCGGGTCCCGTGGCTAAAAATGGCATGATGAAGGAATGGGTGTTCAGTGTGCAGCGTGCATTCAGACCGAATATCTTAGTCGGCTTGGAATATCAGAATGCGGAAACGTATGGTCATCGTTATGCCAATGTCGGCACGATTGATTTTTCAGTCTATTTCTAAGTCTCTCGCTAAGGGAAATTGGCTATGTGGCAGATTTTAGCGGTTGCTCTGGGTGGCGCTGTGGGCTGCGTGGGTCGTTTTATTGTGTCCGAAGGTGTGTATGCAATATGCGGTCGCCAATTTCCCTTTGGGATTCTCACCGTCAATATTCTCGGTTCCTTTTTAATGGGGTTCCTGGCGATTGTGATGATTAATCGATTGGAGATGGATTTTATCTGGCGTGGTGCTATTTTGGTTGGTTTCCTTGGTGGCTTTACGACTTTTTCTAGTTTCAGTATTGATACAGTTCAATTGATTCAAGAAGGCCTGTGGCTAAAAGCCGCAGTTTATGTGTTAGCCAGTGTCTGTCTATGTCTCTGCGCAACAGGTATTGGGATTTATTTGGCTGAGCGTTTCACATGAAACGTGCTTTATACACCGTTGTGCAATGGTATCAGCAGCGCAAAAAGTTGCGCCGAATTGTTGCCGAGCCACAATATCAGTTAGCCCAGGTTGAATTATTGACGCATGAAAATTTAGCCGAACATGGCATCCAAGCTTTAGTCCTTGATGTTGATGGTGTCCTCACCCCACACGGTCAAACACGATTGGATGAATCTGTTGCAAGCTGGTTGGTACAGTTATCCGACCAATGGTCGGGTCAGATATTCATTTTGACAAACAATCCTTATGGCGAGCGATTACGCTATTTTCAATCGACCTTTCCTGAGCTGCAGGTGATACTTGTAAAGCGCAAAAAACCCTACCCAGATGGGTTGTTGCAAGTGTGTGACCAAATGCAATGCGAGCCCTCACGAGTCCTGATGATCGATGATCGTCTCGCAACAGGATGTCTAGCGGCCTGTATTGCCGGCACCGATATACGTTGGATCACGCAACCAAAATTTGATTTGCAGCAGCATTATTGGGCAGAGCGGTTTTTTCAAATATTGCGCTGGATGGATTTGATATTGATTAAAAAATAATCAACTTTATAATAATCCCACCGCCGGTTTGTATTATTTGATGTGATGTCTTTGGTCGAAGTGCTCGTCGCTTTTGCGTTATTAAATTGGGTTTTGCTGTCCAGTGTCGTAGTGATCCAACATGCTCGGCAAAGGCTACAGCAGATCGTCTATCTACAAACGGCTCGGTTACAGGCGCAACATGCATTGCGTATTTTATGGTCCCTATCGTCCGGTGGGAATCTAGAGAGCTGGCAGTCCAGTTTGCAACAGGCATTACCAGCAGCAATTATAAAATTTCAGCATACAGGGCGTTTAGGCCAAGTGGTGATGAGCTGGTTCGATAAATGGTCAGATAAATCTCAGCGATTGACCTGTCAGTCTACCGGTACCTATTTTTTACGTATTCATTGCCAATTGCAGACGATTACCTAATGGCCAACCAATCGGGGCATAGCCTGGTCAGTGTGTTGGTGGCGTCGCTGCTGTCCAGTTTGGTAATTTTGGGCGGCATTTTACTCTTTCAGCACCTACAACTGATGCGCTTGCGTACAGGTATGCAGACGGCAGCATGGCAACGGCTGTTGTTAGTCAGGCGCTTATTGCTGAACCAAATTTCACTGCATTATTTGAGCTGGTGTGTACCGGTTAACCAACCCGCAGAAAATGGTGCATCGGGTGCCATTATGCAAATTTTTTCATCAGGATCTGCTATTTATCGTCGACTGAGACGATCCGGTAGTGGGCAGGTGTTAAAGGATTCACAGATTTTGGCGATTCATTTTTTGGTGCCTCTGCGCATTGCGTTGCCACAATCAGACGTGGATCTTGAACGCATTACGGTTCCGTATAAAGTTTTAGTCGGTGCGCGGGTTCTATTAGCCAACTGTACCCAGCATGCTTGGGCTCAGGTTGAGCGTGTGCATAAACTGGGCCAGCGGTACATATTAACCTTGAGCCATGCGCCACAGGATTGGCAATCAGATGAGCTGCTATTAATTGGTTTGGTACAAACAGTGTATGACTATATGGGTCGTACACCACGGCAAAACATGGCTGGAAAACCTGTTGATGCATTATATAGCCTAACGCCTAGCGGACGTCGCCAAGAACTGGTGCCGGATATGGCAGGATGGTCTTTGCAAGTATTGCAGCAGGGGCGTTTGGTTGATGTTCATATTAGAACCCAGGATGAGTCGACCCATGATTTTTTTCAATTAAATGTACTGTTGAGCGATGACTCATAATCACCAATCAGGCTTTGTGTTGTTGAGTGTGTTGGTGCTTATCATGCTATCCAGTTTTGTCTTGCTGATTTTTTTCTCAAACCTACATAACGCACAGAAATTATTGCAGCACAACCAAATTAACGCGGAAATTGACACCGCACGCCAAGCCTGTTTGGCGACAGTCGTTGAGATTCTGTCAAAACGGCCGGCTAATTTGTTGCAGCAATCGGTTGGTGTGTTCAGCGCCTGGCAGCATTGTCCTCAAATGAATGACAGAATCATTGACTACCGTTGGCAGCTATTGGCTAAACAAGACAACACACAAGATCAGCAGAAAATGTGGATTGGGATCGAAACCCGTTTTGTTGCGCCACACCACACACGAATCTGGCAAGTGCCCGTGGTGTGGTTTTTGAGTGTTAAGAATGTCTACTAAAACTGCTCATGATGGCATCCTATCGGTGGGAATTTACTAATGAAGGCTGTTGGATAACTTCACTGCGTCATCTGGCAATAGGCAATATTCTCATAGGCGCAGAAAATCATTTATTTGTCGTCTTGATTTGCAAAACAGTGATGGGCCGAGTACATTCTGCGGGCCGTTTTTAGCGATCGAATTAGGAATAAAATCATGACAGTTTGCACGCGTTTTGCCCCCAGCCCCACCGGTTATTTACATGTCGGTGGTGCGAGGACTGCTTTATTTAGTTGGCTGTTTGCTAAAAAGCATGGCGGTGAATGCGTACTGCGTATTGAAGATACAGACCAAGAGCGTTCAACGCAGGCATCAGTTGATGCCATTCTCCAGGGTATGGAATGGTTAGGCTTGGCATATGATCGAGGGCCGTATTATCAAACGCAGCGTTTGGAGCGCTATCAAGCTTGTATTCAAATGTTATTGGACAGTGGGCATGCCTATAAATGCTATTGCACCAAAGAACGTTTGCAGGATTTACGTGAGCGGCAGATTGCGCATAAAGCAAAGCCGCGTTATGACGGCCACTGTCGTGACCTTCAGCAGGAATTAGATGCACCCTATGTTGTGCGTTTCCGTAATCCAGAATCGGGCACCGTGAGTTGGCAGGATGCGGTAAAAGGTGACATTTGTATTGCGAATGCAGAATTAGACGATTTTATTATTGCGCGTACCGATGGCATGCCAACTTATAATTTCACAGTGGTTGTGGATGATTGGGATATGGGTATTACGCATGTAATTCGTGGCGATGACCATGTCAATAACACACCAAAGCAAATTAATTTATTGCAAGCCTTGGGTGCGCCTATTCCAGTTTATGCTCATGTGCCGATGATTCTTGGTAGTGATGGTAAACGTTTGTCTAAACGTCATGGTGCTGTCAGTGTATTGGCGTATGAAGCGCAAGGGTATTTGCCGCAGGCTTTATTGAACTATCTGGTGCGGTTAGGTTGGTCACATGGCGACCAAGAAATTTTCAGTGTGGCAGATATGACCGCAGAATTTTCCTTGGAGAATATCAGTCACTCGCCCGCTGCCTTTGATTTTGAAAAATTAAAGTGGTTGAACCAGTATTATCTTAGAGCTTTACCGGATGAAGCTGTATTGCCAGCATTAGAAGATCACTGTGCGCGTGCCAATATTGATCTCACAACAGGTCCACAGTTGAAGGCTTTAAGGCCAGTGATGGCAGAGCGTGTTGCCACATTAGTTGAGTTTGTTGAGCAGACGCATTACTTTTTTATGGATTTTTCAGCCTATGAAGAAAAGGCTGCGAAAAAGCATCTAAAACCTGCTGCATTAACAGTTATAGAGGCATTGCTGGCACAATTAACCGCTTTGCCAGCTTGGCAAGCGACAGAGATTCATCAGGTGCTACAGGCAGTTGCTGAACAATTGGATGTCGGTATGGGTAAAGTCGGTATGCCATTTCGCGTGGCGATTACCGGCGGCAGTATGTCACCGGCAATTGATGTGACCGCAGAATTAATTGGCCGTGAACGGGTACTGCAGCGTTTAACCAATGCGCAGGCATTTTTATCAGCGGATATCGAAAGATAACGTTGCTTATCTAAAAAGCGCTTACATTGGGCTTGGACTTAGAGCCTGTCCGAAAATGGGTATTTTTCTTGTTATGCATTCAAACAGATGCGGATTTTTGGGATGTGCAGGGTCATAATACCGATTTGTCACGTGATATGCAGCACACAAGCCATGGAAAAGGTATACCCGAGTGATT
>CAZIIK010000032.1:0-11927 GCA_964539235.1 uncultured Gammaproteobacteria bacterium
CTGCACCGATGGCCCAACCGAAAAAATCATCCCTACCGCTGTAGCGGCTTGGGTTGGCGGATAATGGTGAAATTTTTCTAAATACGGCACCCCCATAAAGCTGCAAATACCGTCGTAGGCAGGAACATCAGGCCAGAGTAGATACCCGACAGCCAAACTCTGGGGATTATGGCTATCTTCTTCAATTGGTTAAACGACTCCTTCAGCGATTTGACACGATTGGACTGGCCGAGGTGTTGTGGGCTCTGTGCATAGCTAACCAACCAAAAGGTAACTGCCAATACAATACCCACGATACTCAAATCTTGAATTGTTTGATGCCAACCTAAAGTTTGCACCAACAGGCTCATAAAAATCGTGCCTAAACACGCACCTAGAAAACCCAGCATATTGACAAAACTGGAAAAAAACGCGAAACGGCGTGCTGGCATCCATATAGCTACCAGTTTGAGTCCACCGACAAAGGCAAATGCAGAACCAAACCCTTGTAAAAAACGACCGATGGCTGCGATGGCATACACATGCGTTGACCCCACCATGAAACTACCCAGTGTGCAAGCCAAGATCGCTACCATTAAAACCCGGCGCGTGGAAAATCGATCCACGATTATCCCGACACACAGTTGCATAGGCGTATACGCATAAAAATAAAAAGCACTCAATGTGCCAAATAAAGTTGCATCTAGGTGAAAGGATCTCATCAAGGAAGCCGACATCACAGATGGCGCAATGCGTAGAAAATATTCATAGCAATAGAAGAATGCACCGAGAAAGAAAATTAGATAGGCCATAGGACGAATGGTAGCTCTTGCAGACATAAACGCATCACGAAACAGGTATAAACACGTGCCCGGGATTCTAGCATAAACCCATTTATTCAACCATGTTTATCATGGTGATGTTTTTTTATAATTTATAATCAATTCATACAAAAAAATATCATTATTCATGGCAAACCCGTATCTCCTGGCTAGCCCAGGGACGCCTATAATCATACCAATAAAGCTACGATTCAGTCTAACGTTCAGCCACAGACTCAGCATATATGCATGACTCAACCCATAGAACGTTAGCTGAAAAAGCGGCTAGTTAATGGACGCCATAAGTACTCACAATGGCTGAAAACAGTCTGATTCTGCCGAATAGGCTTCAACAGCTTGTTCAGCCAGGTTCAAATACCAACCATGCAATGTGATTTTATGTTGTTGCACACGATCAGCAATCCAAGGAAACGTCATGAGATTATCCAGAGACGTCAACACCCCTGCCTTTTCACACTGCTTGGCTTGCTCAGCAACCGAACAGTCAGGATGCTCTGCTTGAACCTTGTGCTTAGCTGGTGCAGCTACAGCCATCCAATCTTCAATAAATTCGAATCGCTTAGCACTTCCTTGTTGCCCAACCAATGCACGAATGCCACCACAACCTGCATGACCAAATACGATGATATGCTCAATACCCAATCCCAATACAGCAAATTCTAAGGCCGCACAGGTACCATGATGTCGAGCATCTGTTGCATAAGGCGGCACTAAGTTCGCCACGTTCCGCACCATAAAAATATCCCCGGGATCACAGTCCAAAACAATTGCAGGGTCAACACGTGAATCCGCACATGCAATCACCATCACTTTGGGGGCTTGACCTTCTGCCAAATGCGCAAGTTGCTGACAGCGCTCAGGATTAGTGCGAAACCGTTTATAGCCTGCAATTAGATGATCGATTGCGGGTGACGACATGATATTTTCTCCTAATGTTATGGGTTACTCAGCAGTAGCTTTCACAAAGCTGGGCTATTGAACGCTGGTTATAGGCCAACAATCAAGTAGAGAGTTTTTCTGAACCCTGGTTATGGGTTAATGATTATGAAGAAATCAAAGGATACAAGGCACAAAAAAACCCACATTGGTGGGTTTTTCCATTATAACCAAAAAGGATACTCCTACTTTCGGGCCGCCATTCTGCAAAATTCCAGGTGCTCTATTTATTTTTATTCTTGAGCACCCTCGCGAGTTGCTGTCCCTGAGGCTTATTATTATTTTTTTGGCGCCTCTTTCTTCCTCCACGTCTCAGATTTTTATTGTTTTTGTAACTGAAACGTAACGTAAATGTAACATTTTATTTTTATCCTGGCAAGTGGTTTTTTAAGTTTTTTATAATTATTCAGTCGGTATATTTATGACAATAACCAATCTATTTAGGCAATATAAAATAATGATATTTATGTGTAAAAAACATTCATCAGCCCTGGGACTGAAGCATTTAAGGAAGATTTCTACTATGAGAGACATTTGCACGAACAGATTATTGAAGGCGACTGCAACAGCGAAACTCACCGATAATAGCATCCATGCACAGGCCCTATGAGCGCTTTGGACACTATCTAGTGCTTAAACGCCTGCTCATACATCATAAGCGCCTGATCTTGCTTACCTTGTTTGGTATATATGCTGGCCAACGCTTGATACGCTGCCGTCGTTTCTTTTAACTCCAAACTCTTATGAAAGCAAAGTGCCGCTTCAGACCAATTCTCATGCTCAACGTATAACTGCCCCATCGCAAACTGATTACCTGCAGATGCCGTTTCTTCCTTAAGCCAACGCTCAGCAAAACTTAAACGTGTCTGCAATGGAATTTGTGCAGCACGACAATAATGCAAGAAAATTGCATCCGTCCAATTGGATTTTAAATATCGTGCAAATACCTTCTGTAGAAATGCCGACATATCCCAGGGCTGGGAAACCTCAAGCAACACCGATAATAAAGCCTCATGGCTTTGGAAACTCTTTGGCAGATCAAGCCAGGTGGATTCTAATTGACTGGCTGATTGCTGTGCCGCCTGGCGCACAATGCCGGTATAGGTTTTTAATTGGTATTGCTGCAACAACGCTTCATCAAACACACGACTTTTCTTTAAAAATGGCATCACATCCTGTGCTTTGGACCAATAACCAAAATGACAACAAACCTGTATATAACGCCATAGGACCTGAGGATGCCGCTGATGGTGGATTAACCATGGCTGCAGCTTATCTTCCGCTGCCTGCCAATTATTCTCTGCAATACATTGATCCACTAAAACCAACTGAAATAACAGATCATGCTGACATTTCGGATGTGCATTGGCGCGGTGCAGATACTCTGAATGACGTTTGCTTTGACCTTTTTGCTCAGCACATAAGGCAGCGAATACATACATCGAGCGCACTAAGTAGCGGCGTTGCGCTAACTTAGCAAAACCTTTCTCCGCATGCGTCCAATCTTGCGCTAAAAACTGCATGAGGTGCTCACTGAGCAAACGCTGCGTCTTCTGCCATTGTTGTTGCTTAACATAGCGACGAATCTGACGTGGCAAATGCCAAATATGCCGCACTAAGAATCCAATCAAAAACAGTAGCAATAGCGACACCAAAAAGGCCAACACCGCCATCCACAAAGGTGCTGCGACAGAAAAATGACGTACCTGAAATAACACATAGCCCGGCAGAAATCGTACGCCTAATGCAACGGCCAAACCCAATAAAATGAGTACGAGAAAGCCAAAAAACTTACGCATGTTTTTCAGACTCCGTCATGGGCGTACGATGCATCAATACCTGCAGATTCTGTAAAATCTGCGTCAAAGCTGCTTTCTCTTGTGTGCTGGGGTATGCGACTGGCATTTTTTGCATTTTTGCCAAAATAGACAACCAACGTGTTTGTGCCGTACCAGCTTGTGTAAAACGTTCAATACGCTGCCGCAATACCGTCAATGCCTGTTGATAGGCTTGTGTGTTCCCCTGCCAGCTCGCCCATACAGCTTGCTGCAATAACACATCTAAAGTATGCATAAAATACAAACGGTCAGACAAATACAGGAAATTCTGGCTGATATGATCATCATGGCGCACCACTAAAAACTGCCGTAACCAATGCCAACTGCTCGCTAATTGTGCATGCCAATGACCTGGCGATGCACCTGGCGTCGGTGTTTCTTTGTGCACTTTAGGTTTCATAATGGAAATAAGTTGTAGCGTAAACAAATGCGCTGACAGCCATTGCGCATGCCGTGCCACACGCGTGGGGGAAAGTGTTGGCAACAATGCGATTTGATTACTGGTTTGCGTCAACAGTGTTGTGAGCGTCATCGCTGAATGACCTAATGGTGCTAAATCGCGTTTGGCTTGATTTAACAAAGCCACAATATCGCTTGCTGGTTGACGATGGACTAATAAAGACAATGCCAATTCGACTTGAATCTTTGCTGCCACACGATACAAGTTATCCATGTGCATCTGTGGCGGTTGAACGGGTTGCGCAACAACCGGCGGTGGCGAAGTCGTCGTTTTCTGTGGTTGTTTAGCCAATTGACTCAACTGACTTTTCGCTGTCAGTAGATTCTCTGACACTTGAATGAGCTGCTGTTTTTGCACAGAAATTTGTTGCACTAACATATTAATTTTGTGCTGCTGGCGATACGAGCGATACAAGGCATAGCCACCTAATAAAACGGCACCCACCAACACAACAATAAATATCAATCTAAGACCATAAACCAGCAAACGCTTTAAGCCTAAGCGTGGGTTTTTAGCCGGTTTTTTTGACGCCGCAGCGTCAGATGCAGATTGTTTAGGGGAGGTCATAAAAGGGCCTCTTTTAACGTGTCTAAAATACTGGAATTGTCGACGCCAGGTAACCTTAATACATGTTGAATACCACGAGCGCGGGCCCATCCTAGCATCTTTTCACTGGTCACAGTAAGACGCGTAGTTTGCAAATGGCATTGCATCTGTTCAGGCAATGAAGCCCATAAAATCTGAAGCCCATCCAGACTGGTTGATATAACGAGATCAAACGGCTTATCCTGCCAAACTGCCTGCAATGCTTCGATACCTTCTTGACTCGCAGCGCGCTGATAACACGGCACATAATGCACCTCAACACCATGCCTGACCAATTTTTGGCCCAACCATTCACGGCCTTGCTGCCCCCGAAAAATCCAAACCCGCTGACTGGTGCCGCCATCTGCTAGCCAACAGCCCCACAAAGCTTCACTGTGACTGACTGATTTCGGATACACCACATGAGAGAAACCTGCGGCATGCAAAGCCTGTGCCGTCCCCTTGCCAACGGCATAAAGACGACAAACAGCCAAACGTCTTTTCTCATCTTGACGCAATACTGCACAAGTCTGCTGCACTGCATGACGACTGACAAATATCACACTATCGGTTGACTGCATCTGCTGACACGCAGCATGCACAGCTTGAGGTCGACGCGCGGGTAAAATTGCTATTGATGGCCACACATAAGACTGAATGCCATGTTGCGCACACAGCTGAGATAAGGCCGTGGCATCAGGCTCTGGACGAGTGATTAAAACACGCATTCGGCTATACTTTCTGTCATCGCTTTAATACCAGGTATTACATCATGGACCCTTTTATTTTTGTACACGGCCATGCCAACGATACCCACGGTAATCTGTCAGTTTTTACACAACAGCGCATCGATTGCGCTGATGACCTGCAACAACACCAGCCCAACACCATCATGATTGCCAGTGGTGGCACTGGCCATTTCAATCAAACATCAACACCACATGCGCATTATATCCGTGACTGCTGGCTTGAAATGGGCATTGCAAGAAATCGCATCGTCACATTTGATACACCGCAACATACAGTTGACGAAATTCAGTGCTTAAAATCTTGGTGTCTAGCGCATGGCAGCACAAGCGGCTGGATAATCTCATCAGATTTCCATATCGACCGAATTGATTTTATTTGCCAGCGCTTACTCAAAGGCCTGTCAATAAGTCTCATTCGCGCTGATAGTAAAAGCGCTGACCCAGCGTTACGCCAACGTGCCATCACTCACGAACAAAAGCGCTTAGACCAACTCAAACAACAAGGTGGTGTCCTCATCGACAACAAATTATTCAAGCCCCAATAAAGCTTGCGCGCCTTGGGCGTTTAATGCTACCGCAACCGAAGCACCCAGCTGACACCATCCATCAACAGGCGCTGATTCCGTCACCGTTAAATGCTGCCGGGTTGTGGTGCTCAACACCGAACCCATCAAAGTCATCACACCGCCATCCACTGTAGCGTAAGCAGCAATGGGTGAATGACAATCGCCCCCAATGCCTTTCACCATCTCACGTTCAGCACCAGCGATTTGGAAAGTTGCATGATCATTTAAAGGCGATAACACAGGCACGAGTTCGGACAACCGTTCACGCAGTACTTCGATACAAATAACACCTTGTGTTGCTGCGGGAATAAAGACCGGTGGTTGTAACACTTCACAAATCTGCTGTGCTTGATCAACACGGGCTAATCCAGCCGCACTGAGCAAAAGCGCATCATAATCTCCGTCCATCATTTTCTGCATGCGGGTAAACACATTGCCACGCACCGGCCGACATTTGAGATCAGGCCGAGCCAACAACAGTTGCGCCTGACGCCGTGGGCTGCTGGAGCCGACAACGGCACCGGCTGGTAACTCGGCCAAACTGGCATACTGCACTGAAACCAATGCATCAAAAGCTGTGGGCCGCGGCAATACTGCCGCAATGGCAAAGCGTGAATCTAACGCTGCCGGTACATCTTTCATAGAATGCACTGCAATATCAGCTTCACCAGCCAACAATGCTTTTTCCAAACCTTTAATAAATAAAGCCTTACCACCCATCTCAGCCAAAGGTCGATCTAAAATTTCATCGCCCTTGGTACTCAACGGTAATAAAGTAGTGGCACAATTATGCTGTTGTAATAAATCCGCGACTTGCTCAGCTTGCACCAATGCCATCTGACTCTTACGTGTGGCCAAACGCAATGTTGTCGAATGGCTCATAGGCATTGTTGCAACCATTGAGCAATACACTGCACTTCTTCAGCACAGACTTCATGGCCCACCCTATATTCTTGCCAAGTCACCGCATAACCCTGCTGACGCAAGGTCATTTGCGTTTTCTTACCAAAGGCATAACTCACCATTTCATCTTGCGTGCCATGCACCATCAGCACCGGGGTCTGCTGATTAATCTCCGTAAGCTTGTCGGCAAACACAGCTGAAATCGGCATATAGGTCGACAATCCAATCACACCCCCCAAAGCTTCTTCATGGGTTAACCCTGTGAATAATGCCAGCGCACCGCCTTGAGAAAAGCCCACGAGGAAAATACGATTTGCGGGAATGCCTGCTGCACGTTCTTCAGCAATCAATGTACGCACATATTCTGCGGAATCTGTAACGCCTTGCGCATCTTCACGATCTTGCGCCGTTAAGCCTGCCAAATCATACCAACCTGGCATGGGCAAACCGCCATTTAAAGTAATCGGACGCACAGGTGCATGTGGCAAAATAAATTTCACCTGCTGAGATAAACCTAAAGCGGGCACCAGTGGCGCAAAATCATGGCCATCAGCCCCTAGTCCATGCAACCAAATCACAGATGCACTTTGCACACCGGTTGATGGGACAACCACAGGAGACTTCATATCACACTTCCATCGACGTTCACACAGCAGTGCGCTATGCTAGCAAATTCTTATGTAGAAACCAGCCTGCTGTACGATGTTCAAAAACACACTGATGATTTGCTGTTTCGCCACCATCACCGCCTTACTCGCGGGTTGTGGCCAAAGTGGGCCGTTATATTTACCGACAGCTAAACCTGCACAGTCACAGCCGACGATGCAATCGCCAAAAAGTCCTCAGGCTTAAGCGAAGCACCGCCAACCAAACCGCCATCAACATCAGCCAACGCAAATAAATCAGCTGCGTTATCTGGTTTCACACTGCCGCCATACAGAATGCGCATCGACTGCGCGGTGTCAGCAGAACAGTGGCTAGCGACTAATTGACGAATAAATGCATGCACGGCTTGTGCTTGCTCAGGCGTGGCCGTTTTGCCCGTACCAATTGCCCAAACAGGTTCATAAGCAATCACAATACGTTGCATCGCCTGTGGATCATTTAAATGCTGTACCACGGCATTGACCTGTTCAGCAATCACGGCCTCGGTCTGCCCAGATTCACGTTCAGCCAAAGTTTCACCCACACACAACACCGGTGTCATGTTCTGCGCCAAAACAGCTGCCAATTTCTCTGCAACTTGTAGACTGGTTTCAGCGTGATACTGACGTCGTTCGGAGTGCCCGACCAACACATAACGACACTGCATATCCGCCAACATCTCGGCAGCAACTTCGCCCGTAAAAGCACCGGGCTCATGCCGGCTGACGTCTTGCGCACCCACAGCAATACTGGTATCTGCCAACGTCTCTGTTACCCAGGTTAAATATGGATATGCAGGAAAAACTGCCATCTCAATCTGTTGTGAAACTTCACCTTGCAACCCGGACAATAAAGTCGACAATGACTGTCGAGTGCCGTTCATTTTCCAGTTGCCCATTACCATCATTTTTCGCATTGTTAATCCCTTAAGATCTCTATTCGTTTACTGACTACGCCATCGATTTTTCTAATACATTCTCAACCTGCGCAGCCAATTTCTGCGCCACTGTATCGGCGACTTCTTGTTCTAATGCCTCGACCATCACACGCACCAAAGGCTCTGTGCCAGAAGGTCGCAATAATACGCGCCCCGTATCACCCAATTCACATTCCACTTCACGCACCAACTGGTTCATTTCCTGTTGGTCCGGTTCCGTCAGTGCACGTGACAAACGCACGTTAATCAAGGTCTGCGGACATTTGGTCATACCCGTTAATAGGTCGCGTAGGCTTTTTGCCTGGGCCTGCATCACGGCCAATACCTGTAGCGCTGAAACCAAACCATCGCCGGTTGTCGTAGAAGACAGCCAAATAATATGACCTGATGACTCACCGCCGATATGCCAGCCTTTTTCATGCAGCATCTGCATCACATAACGGTCACCAACACGGGCCCGTGCAAACGGAATAGCTTTCTGTTGCAAGGCTAATTCCAGGCCCAGATTACTCATCTGTGTGCCAACCACACCGCCTTGACCCAATTGACCCACGCGCTGACTTTCACACGCCAATACGTAGAGAATCTCATCACCGTCAACAATCTGACCTTGATGATCCACCATAATGACACGGTCACCATCACCGTCTAATGCAACGCCGGCATCCGCACCGGTTTCAACCACTGTTTTCTGCAACAATTCCGGTGCCGTTGAGCCAACACCAGCATTGATATTCAAACCATCTGGTTGATCACCAATCGATACAACTTCAGCCCCTAATTCGGTGAACACCTGTGCTGCAACATGGTAAGTGGCACCATTTGAACTATCGACAACTACTTTCAAACCACGCAAATGCGAAAACGCCGGCAAAGAAGATTTACAAAACTCGATATAACGCCCCGGTGCGTCATCAACACGCACCGCACGCCCAACTTGCTCTGGCGCAACCGTTTCCATGTCCTGATCAAGATAAGCTTCAATCTGACGTTCAATATCATCACTGAGCTTATGCCCAGTCGCCGAGAAAAATTTAATGCCATTATCATAATGTGGATTATGCGAGGCACTGATCACAATACCGGCTTGGGCACGAATCGCCCGAGTTAAATAAGCCACAGCTGGTGTTGGCATTGGCCCTAATAAATAGACATCCATGCCCGCAGACGCCAAACCAGCTTCTAATGCCGATTCCAATAAGTAACCCGACCGCCGTGTATCTTTACCGATGACGACACGATCACCCACTTGTTGAGCTAACACTTTTCCAGCTGCCCAGCCTAATTTCAACGCAAATTCCGCAGTAACCGGAAATTGACCCACCCGACCGCGAATACCGTCGGTGCCAAAATATTGACGTACTGTCACTTTTTCTACCTCCGCAGACGTGCAACAACCCGTCTGATGGCATAAAATCGAGGGCGACATTCTAAACCAACCGACTACAAATGCCAGTTCACCATATTGTTCAACTTACGGACTTTCATATCCAAGCTGACGCCCATGCAACTGCGCTCGGCTTACAACCATTTTCAACGCTCAAACGCACCTTAGCACAGACCCAACAACACCCATGTGATGCTTATTTTTTCACGGGCGATTTAAGTGAAGACGGCAGTCAAGCTGCCTATCAGCACATCATTGAAGCCACACAGACGATATCGCGGCCGATCTATTACGTGCCCGGTAATCACGACTGTCCTGCAGTCATGCACCAAACATTTGCCAACAGCCCATTACAACGCACATCGGTAGTAGAGCTCGATCCTTGGCAAATTATTTTGTTGGATTCCCATTTGCCAGGGCATATTGAAGGACGATTGGACCATGACCAATTGCAATCACTCACACAGCTACTCAATAGGCAAAAGCCCACTTTGATTTTTGTACATCATAATATTGCTGAGCCGGAGGAACTGGGTAAACTGCCGAGCATGTTTGCCAATACAGATGATTTGGTCTCAACCTTACAACCATTCCACGCGCATGTTAAAGCCATTGTCTGCGGTCATGTGCATGCGGCGTATGACTTCGACTACCAAGGCTTTCGCCTGCTCAGTACACCATCAACCTGCTATCAATTTGCCATTGAACAAGGCCAAGTGATTCAAACCGATGCGGCGCCAGGCTACCGCTCGTTTCAGTTATTTGACGATGGGCAATTCACCACCCAAATCCATTGCCTCACGTAGTGCTGCATCAATATGCACCCTAGAGAAATTTACCTCATAATATGACGATTGTAATAAACACCATAATCGATTTTATCGATCTAAATAACGTATAATTACCAATATGGTGTCCTCCTGACATTGCATTCCTGACGGCTTAATATCTCTGCGCGAATTTAAATTTCGTCAACTATTTTGGACAGAACTAGAGGATGCTATGATTAGGTTATGCTTATTGATCACCCTAAGTTTTTTGACCTTCAATGCATTCGCCAAAGTTGAGTGTCCCACTCATACTAAGTTTATTGCTGCCGATGAGTTGTGCCAACTGAATGTGAAGCTAAATATTAATCCGGGCAACCGCGCATCCATAGGACTAACGAATTTCCGTATTTCCGTATTTCTGGTGCACTGGGAAAGAATTATGTGCTCAGCATCTATGTCAAACATGAGCAAAAGAACAACAAATTAAGCTGCCCTGACGGCACCACAAGTCTGCGCAAATACTCCTCATTCAGAAGAATTTTATGCGACCTCACTGGAATCAGCAAGAAAGACTACCCTTGGGCTATGTGGCTTTATACCCGACCACATCTCCCTGATGAGGATTACTCTAAATCTTATTACATCGTACCAAAGGAATTGTCGAACGCGATCAATGTATTAAATATCAAGGTAAGCAAGGCGAGTAAGAGCGGACGCAATGTACTATTTGCTAATGGTGAGGACAACATACCGATTAAAATCGAAGTGAAATACGTAACGGGGAGAATGTCTAATCGAAACAATCTCATCAAAAAACGCTTAACGTCTGCCATCAAGCTGTATCTTTTAAAAACTGATGGAAAGAAAATCCAGCTGGAGTATTTGCCCAGAGGATTTCTCGGAATGTCGCGTCTGCCGCCAGATTTAAGGGTACCATTTGCCTATACTTTTGATCTTAGGGGAAGTGGACTCTTTATTTATGCTAGGATTAATTACGATCATAATGATTTCTTTTCCAGATTAAGCGACATAGATAGTTCGGGGACCATTACCAGTAGTTTTATCTACAATGTTGTGGTCATGAAACCTTTGGACGAGATAGTAAAAAGTCTGTGCAGTCATGAAGAAAGAGAATGGCGGGGTCATCGATACCTGTAAAGATACAGACAAATCGTCGGTTGATATTTATATTAGAGCCTGTCCGAAAATGGGTATTTTTCTTGTTATGCATTCAAACAGATGCGGATTTTTGGGATGTGCAGGGTCATAATACCGATTTGTCACGTGATATGCAGCACACAAGCCATGGAAAAGGTATACCCGAGTGATT
>CAZIIK010000033.1:0-8805 GCA_964539235.1 uncultured Gammaproteobacteria bacterium
AATCACTCGGGTATACCTTTTCCATGGCTTGTGTGCTGCATATCACGTGACAAATCGGTATTATGACCCTGCACATCCCAAAAATCCGCATCTGTTTGAATGCATAACAAGAAAAATACCCATTTTCGGACAGGCTCTAACATTTTTTTCTTTGAGCAAATTTTCCAACAATAGCAGGTCTTCAGCAATGTTTTCGGTTGGCAAACTATTAGCACTGATGTCCAGTTCCAATCTGAAGTTGTGTGTGCCGATATCAAATTTGGGCTGCAGGCTTTTAAAAAATTGTTTGATTTGAGTCGCCATCTTATCAATCCGGCTAATGGACTTACCTATCAAATCCATCACACCTAATAAAATGAGTCTTTCTGCATCTTTTTCCCGCACAGCCAAATGAAAATCAACCTTTGACCATGGTAAACCACCTTGCACAATAGCAAGCTCTGCCAGACTAGATTTCCCGTATCTTCTAGGTGCTACCAAAAATGTATGCTTGCCAACCATCACATTGCCTTGCAATTGTTCCGTTTCACTGGACCGATTACAAAACGCATTACCATAAGCCTTACCTAACGGGAAATACTCTCTGATCTGCATATGGTGCTCCACAAAAGATGAGATGACCTATGTTGAGTATACTACGATTCATTCCGCTGCGGAATACTTCGCTGCGAGATGGTTCGCTGCGGAATACTTCGCTGCGAATATTGACGCATTTTCATGAAGTGCCTGAGCTAAAGCCCATAACTTCACAAACAGCCTGATAAACAAATTGCATTTGCGCCTGTTTCATACACATCAGAGGCCCGTCGATCAGACGTTTATTATCGATGGCACGAATCTGATCAATGAGCAGATCCGATACTTGTTCCAATCTATCGTCTGCCGCCACCCGAATACGTAATGGATAAGCATCCTCAATAAGATTCGTTGTCAGCGGAATAACCAGCGTAGAAGGATGCCTAACATCCAACAATACTTGGTCTTGAACAATTAAAACTGGGCGTGTTTTGCCAGGCTCTGTGCCTCGGCCAGGATTCAAATTGGCTAGCCAAATTTCGCCTTGATTAAGTCTCTGGGTCATATTCAATCCTACTAAACTCGGCGTTCACTTGTTTGCTTTCTTGCCTCACGCGCAGACTGGCATTCTTTAACCTTTTTTGGCGCGCTTTTACCTCAACTTCATGATTCATTTGCGCGATAGATTGACGAATATAGTCGGTTTGCGAGAGCTGTAAGCGGCTTGCATTTGCTTTCATAGCTCGCAAAAGTGAATCACCTAAACGAACCGAGACCAAAGAGGACATTACGAAACCTACATTCAACTTGTAATACATGTTGTAATTCTATACCAACCGTACAAATCGTCAAATATTAATGATGCGCTACCAAACTTTCTCCACCAACCAATCAGTTTCCAACTGACTGACGCGCTGTTGAATCGCTTCTACGGATTGCAATCCGGTTTTGGCATCAGGATGCTGAATCACTGCGGCACTGTTGACGACACCCCAGCGAATCGCATCGGCAATCGACTGCCCCTGATGCAATGCACCGACAAAACTCGACCCAAATGCATCGCCAGCTCCCAAGGTATTCACAACATTATCGATCTGTATGCTGCGGTGGTAATACAAACGTTCTGGTGTCGCGACATACACACCTTGGTCGCCATCAGTCACTACCACAGTTTTCGGCCCTAAACGCATCACTTCTTGAAAAAACTGACGCAGACTAAAACGCATATCCTGAAAAACTGTCTCGCTGTCTAATAACTTATCTGCCATCTCAGCGCGTGGCGTTTGCTGTTCCAACGCCTCACGCAGATGGTCATCAATCTGTAACAGTGATGCCATAAACTGTTTGGCTTCATCGAAATTTAAAATCAAAATATCAATGCCCGACAATGCGCTGTGCAGAAAACCGCCACCAAGTTGCAATTGACTGACGCCGGGATTCACTGCCACAGGCACCTGATGTTGTTGTGCACAAGCAACGATTTCCGGCATGGCTTTAGCTGCCGCACGACTCAAAGACGTCACATACATAAAATCCACGGCAGGCACGACTTCATACGGCATTTCTTGAGCTGTTAACGTGGTGTTCGCCCCCCGGTAGGCAAATACAGTGCGATCGCCTTTGAGGGATGGCACAACAAATGAATTCGCGGTGCCGACTTTGGCAGAATAACGGACGTTCGAAGTATCAATGCCGCCGTCTTGCAGTTCTTGCAACACGACTTCACCCGTCAGATCCTGGCCAATTTTACAGAACAGCTTGACGTCAAAACCTTGACGCTTGAACGACATGGCAGCGTTGGTTGCCCCACCACCACTGAAGCTATTTTGTTCAGTTACTTCAATCTTGCTGCCTTCTTCCAACAGCAAATAAGACTGTTGTTTACGCGCACTTTGGTGCACTAATGTTTCCATTTGTTCGTACTGAATAATGGTGTCTAAAGTTGCACCGCCAATCACTAATACTGATTTCATTTTTGCCTCACTAACTGCGCCACCACATTGGCAATCATGCGTAAACCGACTTGGTTACCCAACGATAAGATTGATTCCGGATGGAATTGTACGGCCTGAATCGGCCAATCACGATGGCGTATTGCCATCACATCACCCTGTTCATTTTCAGGCAAGATCTCTAAACAAGCTGGAAAAAGGGCCTTGTCAGCCACAATCGAATGATATGCTGCTACAGTGCATGGCATTTCAATACCAGCTAACAAACCCTGTTGCTGGTGTTGCAGGGACCATGTCTTACCATGCATCGGCTCCTCTAATAATTCCAATTGCCCACCAAAGGCTTCGACAATTCCTTGCAAACCCAAACACACGCCAAATTGCGGAATCCCCTGCTGTGCAATCTGTTGCACCAATGCCGGCACGCCAAAGTCTTGCGGTGTTTTAGGACCCGGTGAATGAATCACTAAATCCGGTTTGATGGCTAATAACGTCTCAACTGGCGTACCTGCACGATACGTCACAACTTGCATACCACATTGGCGGAAATAGTCCGCCAAGGTATGCACGAAGGAATCTTGGTTATCGACCATTACCGCTGTATAGCCTTGGCCTACCTCAGCAAAATCATGACCCAGCGTTTTTTGCGCGCCGGTTTTTAGCCCTAAAACCCGATAAAAAGGCGTGGCTTTCGCGTGAGTTTCATCCACTTCAGCCTGACCAATCGAATCCCAAACCAACGTTGCGCCCACCCGATAATCTGCACGCTGCTGATGCAAATGCAATGTCCGAATCGTAATACAACTGTTGATATCACCATTCAAATGCAAAGCCCCCACCGCGCCACCATACCAACGTCGGCTTTCGCCTTCATGCTGCTCAATGGACTGCACAGCTTGATGCTTAGGCGCACCGGTTAAAGTCACTGCCCACATGTGACTCAAAAAAGCATCCAAACCGTCATAAGCTGATGCCAACTGACCTTCCACATGATCCACCGTATGGAATAAACCCACATAACGTTCAATCGTGCGACGACTTAACAAGTTGACCGAACCCGGCTCACAAATGCGAGATTTATCATTGCGATCAACATCCGTACACATGCTCAGTTCAACTTCGTCTTTGTATGAATTCAATAACTGACGAATGCTTTGCTCATCTTCCATGGCATTGTTGCCGCGCCGCACAGACCCGGAAATAGGACAGGTTTCAACCCGCTGCCCGGTAACACGCACAAACATCTCAGGCGAAGTCCCAATTAACTGCTCATCACCCAGCTGGCAGAAGAATTCATACGGGCTGGGGTTTAAAGCACGCATTCGTTGAAACACTTCAGCGCCGGAACCGGAAAATTCAACTGACAGCTTGCGACTGAACACCAATTCAAAAGCATTACCAACTCGCATCTGCTCACGCGCCACATCGACTAATGCCGCATATTCAGCATCGGTATGACTGTGTTGAATCGTCTGACCAACTTGCATATCCGTTGGCATGGGCTGCAATGGTTGAAAAGCAGCTGGACTCAAACCAGCAGTCGACAAGCCAGCGCATTCTGCATCCAATATCATCCGCTCGGCCTGTTCCTTACGTCGATCTAGCAGATAAATATCATCGACAAAATATACATGATAAATTTTTTCATCACCCTGGCGCGGGGCATGCAAGTCAATGGCATCAAACTGAAAAATCAGTTCGTAACCAAAAGCCCCGTAAAACCCAAAAGGATTGTCACCGTTATGCTGCAAACCTTGAATCACATTACGTAATGGCGTCACCACACTGGGCTGCTGACTGCGCGCTTCCTCGGCAAATTCTATCGTCGATTCCGCCACATGCAGCACTAAAGTGTGATCAGTCACTGAGACCTGAGTGACAGCAGGATTAGCCAATAGCAACGGCTGTAATATCGACAACCATACCGTGCCGCGCGCACTGAGCGCATTGACTCGCACGGTTCGATCGTGCGCAATCAACTCGAGTGGTGGATCTATAAAACCCAAATCCCAGCGCGTATAACGCCCATGGTATTCAATACCCGAAGACATACACAAACCACGATGCGCATCCAAGGCATTGGCGACATGCGTAATACCGGATTGATAATCGAGTGTTTGTGTGTGCGTAGTCAGTTGTATGTCATAAGGCATATCGATTTCCTTGCTATAAACACTGCGCTTTAAAGCGTAGGCAATGATCCATCAACACCAATGCCAACATGGCTTCTGCAATCGGCACAGCCCGGATACCCACACACGGATCGTGACGACCTTTGGTCACTACTTCGGCATCTTGGCCAAAGATATCAATGGTTTGACCCGGTTGCGTAATGCTAGACGTCGGTTTTAAAGCGATGCGCACCACAAGCGGCTGACCGGTACTGATCCCACCTAAAGTGCCGCCAGCATGATTACTCAAGAACCCGTCTGCTGCATTCATTTCATCACGATGCTCGCTGCCTGTTTGTGTCACGGCGGCAAAACCATCGCCTATTTCAACACCCCGGACGGCATTAATACTCATCATCGCTTTAGCAATGTCGGCATCTAAACGATCAAAAACTGGTTCCCCCAACCCAACCGGTACTGCTTCAGCAATGACCGTCACACACGCACCAATCGAATCACCCGCGCGACGTAATTGATCAATATAGGTTTCCAATGCTCCCACCTTGCCAGGCTCCGCACAGAAAAATGCATTTTGCTCTACCGCAGACCAATCTTGACAGCCCAGTTCAAGCGTGCCCATTTGACTTAAATAGCCACGAATCTGGATGCCACAGCATTCGCGTAAATATTTTTTAGCAATGGCACCAGCAGCAACGCGCATCGCCGTTTCCCGCGCCGATGAACGGCCACCGCCGCGGTAATCACGTCTGCCGTATTTATGATGATATGTATAGTCAGCATGGCCTGGTCGAAACAGATCTTTAATCGCCATGTAGTCTTTGGAGCGCTGATCCTCATTTTCAATCAACAAGCCGATCGGCGTACCAGTAGTTTTGCCCTCAAAAACACCCGACAAGATTTGCACTCGATCTGACTCACGCCGTTGTGTCGTATATTTAGACTGACCAGGACGACGTCGATCTAAGTCGAACTGCAGATCAGCTGCTGTTAACGCCAAACCAGGCGGACAACCATCAACAATCGCACCTAATGCTGGCCCATGGCTTTCGCCAAATGTCGATACCGTAAATAACTGCCCCAAATGATTGCCTGACATATCCAACTCAACCAAGAATTTTGACACAGTCTATACAATCGTCATTAGCCTGGGAATAGTGACTGGGACTCAGAAAGAACCGTTTGATTGCCGTTGTTTACGCACAGCAGTCCAATCCCACCAAGGCCAGCGCTCACCTGTTTTGGCTTCATGGATAGCAGCTGCAAACACATCCCAGACACAAGGATCCTGTTTTTTACCGGTTATGTGCTGCAATCTCTCATACAATTCATCTGGATCTTGCATGGCCAACTCACCAATTGAGTGAATACCCAATATTTCAAAATCCTGACAAGTAGCGGGCCCAACATTTCTGAGTTGCTGTAATTCAGAGACACGCATCACAAATCCTGACGATTCAGCAAAAACACACCTTGGCCACCATAGTCAAAATCTAACCAGGTAAAAGGCACATCTGGGAAAGCCGCTTCTAATGCTGGTGCGCTATTACCGACTTCAACAATTAACACACCATTTTCAGCCAAATAATCCGGTGCAGCCGCCAAAATACGACGCACGATATCGAGTCCATCATCACCTGCCTGCAAGCCTAAAATCGGTTCAGCTTGGAACTCTGCCGGCATAGCTGCAATATCAGCTGCATCAACATAAGGCGGATTACTCACAATCAAGTCGTAAGGCTTTTGTGGCAGCCCTGCAAAAACATCGGCTTGATGTAACGTGACACGCGCCTGCAACTCATAGTGCTCCACATTGCGTTGTGCAACCGCTAACGCTTCTGGTGAAATATCCACGGCATCCACCTGGGCATCAGGCAATGCCAATGCACTGGCAATGGCAATGCATCCACTCCCTGTACCGATTTCTAATACGTGACGCACTTGCGCCGGATCTACCCACGGCTGGTAAGCAGTGCCAATCAACTCAGCAATGGTGGAACGCGGTACTAAAACATGTTCGTTCACATAAAATTCATACCCAGCAAACCAAGCGATATTTAACAAATAAGCTAAAGGCTGACGCGTTGCGATACGTTGCGCTGTAACCGTGCGGATACGTTCAAGTTGCACCGCTGTCAGGCGTCGAGCGAATAATTCAGGCTCGCCAGAAAACAGTAAATCACACAACGTCCATACTAAAAAGTAAGCTTCGTCCGCTGGATTGTCGGTGCCATGACCATAATACAAATCATGTTGGCTAAACTGCGCCGCGCACCAATGCACGGCATCTTCGGTAGTTTGTAAAGGCGCTGTCATCGCATTCGATTAACTGTAGCAAATCAGCCAGCATCATAACGGAAAAATAGTCGAACACCAGTGAACGGTTCATCATGAGTTTTTTGGAATGAAAACTCATAGTCAGTAGAAGCAGATGATTTGAATCAGAGGCAGAATAATGAGTTCTAGAAAACGGGGACTGTAAAATATTTAGTGTAAATTGCTGATTTAGTCAGCGTTTTTTGTGGCCACTTGGGATGTGACCAATTGTTGCCATCGCAAGATAGCAAATTTCGCATCAAATAGGCATGATTTTCCTGTTTTTCCTTAAATTTAGGTAAATCCTGTTGGGCGGTGGGTATGTGTACAGTTCTGGCACGCTTAGCGTGGCAGCTGTGCACATATCCACGGCTTGATCCGGTGTGGTTGTGGTAAAATCACGCAGGGATTTTTCCACAAATGCACGGGATGGTCAGTTTTACAGCACTTTGGAAAGCCGTTCTTCGAGCATGATCGCAAAGCGATTCATCGCCGCTTTCCAATTCTGAATAGGCATCGTCCATTTCACTGAAATATTTTTGAGTGCCAAATATAGCAGCTTGAGCGCTGCATCATCTGACGGGAAAACTCGTTTGTTCTTAAGCACCTTGCGCAAACTGGCATTGAGCGATTCAATCGCATTGGTGGTATAAATTACCTTGCGGATCTCTGCAGGATACTCAAAAAAGGGCGTGATATGATCCCAATGCAATTGCCAGCTTTTACCAATCGAAGGATATTCCGCATCCCATTTCTCCCTAAATTCACCCAGCGCCAATTCTGCCCCAGATAGCTTGTCAGATTGGTAAATGCGTTTTAAATCTGATGCGACTGCCTTGCGCACTTTCCAGCTGACATATCTCAGTGAATTGCGTACCATATGCACAATGCATAATTGCACTGCTGTTTGGGGGAACACAGCCTCTATCGCTTGGGGAAAACCTGTCAAACCATCCACACATGCTATGAAAATATCTTCTACCCCTCGATTCTTTAGCTCAGTCAGTACATTCAGCCAGAATTTAGCCCCTTCAGTCTCGCTGATCCAAATGCCTAGTAATTCTTTCTGCCCATCCAAATTAATCCCCAGGGCCAAATAAAAAGCTTTATTGATCACACGTTTATCTTGACGAACCTTGATCATTAAATCGTCAAAATACACCACCGGGTAAAGCTTATCCAAAGGCCGGTCCTGCCATTGCTTAACTTCCTCAAGCACACCCTCTGTCACATTAGAAACCAGCTTCGATGAAACCTCTACACCATAGAGCTCTTCCAATTGAGACTGGATATCTCGGGTAGTCATACCGCGCGCATATAAGCTGATAATCTTCTCATCAAAACCCTCAAATCGCCTCCGGTGCTTCTTAATGATCTGAGGATCAAATTCGCTCGATCGATCCCGAGGCATTGCTATCGGCAGTTCTCCCTGATCCGTCTTAAGCGTCTTGCTGCTTTGACCATTACGGGCATTACCATTATTTCCCATTCTACGGCTATGTTTCTCATAACCCAGATGATCCGTTAATTCCGATTCTAACGCACGATCTAGCAACGCTTTGGTCAGTTGTTTGATCAAACCATCTTTGCCCAGCAGCGACTCCGCTGTGCTATGGCCTTCTAGTAACGCATCCAGCGCTTCGGGCGGTAATATTTCTGATTTACGGTTTTTGCTCATCGTCAGTTCTCCTTCAGGTCCTGAGTTTAAACTGACTAAATCCTACTTACACAGAATTATTTACGACCTCAGAAAATGAATTAATGCGCGGACAAACGCTGCTTAATCAATTCCACCTGCTGTTGGGACAATTCAGTGATTTCCATCACAGACGAGACACCAGCCCCTTTCGCCAACATATTGTAAGCCACTTGTTCCAGACCTTGTTCAATAC